>DMTU01000227.1:0-1741 GCA_003476595.1 Acidimicrobiaceae bacterium
TCGTCACCAACAACCACGTCGTCTCCGGCGGCACCGACATCACGGTGGCGCTCGCCGACGGCTCGCAGCTACCAGCCACGTTGGAGGCGACCGACCCGCTCTCGGATCTGGCCATCCTGCGCATCGACCGGGACGGCCTCCCTGCGATGGAGCTCGCCGACCGCTACCCAGAGATCGGTCAGCTCGCCGTGGCGGTGGGGAACCCGCTCGGCTTCGAGAACACCGTCACGGCCGGCATCATCTCTGGCCTGGGCCGGTCCATCCCGGCCAGTGCCGCTCAAGGTGGGCAGTCGCTGGTCGACCTCATCCAGACCGACGCCGCCATTTCCCCGGGAAACTCCGGTGGCGCACTGATCGGCTCCGACGGGCGGTTGGTGGGTATCAACGTCGCCTACATCCCGCCCGCCGCCGGTGCAGTCAGTCTTGGCTTCGCCATCCCGTCGCCGACGGTGAGCGACGTCGTGGACGAGCTGTTGGTGGACGGCACGGCGGAGCATGCCTACATGGGAGTGCAGATGGCGACGGTCACGGCTCAGGCAGCCGATCAGCTCGGCCTATCCGTCGATTCGGGCGCTGCCGTGCTCTTCACTGAAGCGGGATCGTCTGCAGAGGAGGCGGGCCTGCGTGAGGGCGACGTGATCACGGCGATCGATGGAGCCGTCGTCCGAGACCTTCCGAGCCTGTTGACGCGCCTTCGTCGCTACGACCCCGGCGATACGGCACGCCTGGCGGTCGCCCGCACGGACGGCGACGTCGTCGTGAGCATCCGTTTCGCCGCCCGTCCCACGTCCTGAGCGCATCAGGTGTTGCGGCTCGTTTCGGGATGAGCGACCTCGGTTGGATCGACGCGGCCGTGCTCGGACTCGTCGAGGGCCTCACGGAGTACCTCCCCGTGTCGTCCACCGGCCACCTCCTCGTCGCATCTCGGTTGCTCGGCATCGGTGGTGATGACCGGACGCAGGGCGCCCTCGATGCCTACGCCATCTGCATCCAGAGTGGGGCCATCCTTGCGGTCGTGGTCCTGTACCGGCACCGGACCGCGCAGCTCGTCCAAGGCGCTCTCGGTCGCAGTCCCGGCGGCCGTCGCATCCTCGTCGCGCTGGCGGTCGCTTTCGCTCCCGCTGCCGTCACCGGCCTCCTGGCTGGCGCCCTGGTGAAGTCACTGCTGTTCGGCGTCGTTCCGGTTGCCGTGGCGTGGATGGCGGGTGGACTCTTCATCCTCGGAACACGGGACCGTCCGTGGACCCGTGGAGGCAATCTCGGGCTGGAGTTGATCGGTGTCCGTCAGGCGGCGGTGATCGGCCTCGCCCAGACGGTCGCGCTCTGGCCGGGCATCAGCCGCAGCTTGGTGACGATCCTGGCTGCTCTCTGCATCGGGTGCTCGATGAAGGCGGCGGTCGAGTTCAGCTTCCTGCTCGGGCTCGTGACGCTGGGAGCAGCGACCGCCTACGAGGCGCTCCGGAGCGGACCCGAGATGATCGAGGTCTTCGGAGTCGCAGCCCCGGCGCTGGGCCTCGTCGTTGCCTTCGCCGCCGCGCTGACGTCGATCCGCTGGATGGTCGGCTGGCTCGAGACTCGCAGCTTGGCCGTCTTCGGCTGGTACCGGCTCGGCATCGGCGCTGTGGTGCTCTTGGCCCTGGCGGTCTCATGAGTGCGAGCGCCTCGTGGGTTCATCCCTCGACCGGACTCTCGATCACCACGATCCTTCGAGTGGTCGTGGTCCCGGCCGAGCAAAGCCGGA
>DMTU01000227.1:1885-3535 GCA_003476595.1 Acidimicrobiaceae bacterium
AAAGCCGGACGGTGGTGGCGTCGCCGGGCTTCAGTGTTCGCATCTCGGACATGACGGAATCGACGGTCGGCGTGTCCTGTCCCCCGATCCCCGTCATCCGAACCCCGGGCTGTACCTGTGCTTCCTCAGCCGGAGAGCCGGGGTGCACGGCGGTCACGACCGGACTTGCCGGACACGACGCGGCGTCAGCGGACGGACGCTGCGCGATGGTGACGCCGAGCCACGCATGTCGCGGTGCGCCGGTGTCGATGATGCTGTCGGCGACGGTGGCGGCGATTGTCGCAGGCAGCACCATGAGGAATCTGTCTCCCGAGGGCCCGTCGAACTCCAGAGCGTTCACCACTCCCACGAGCCGACCCACGCTGTCCAGGACTGCTGCACCGGTCATCTCGGGCTGCAGAGGTGCATCGATGCGGGCGAGACCGAAGATGTCCACTCCGTCCGGGGTTCGCTCGCCCAGGTCGGTGGCGGTGACCGTCGCTTGCTGCGCGCCTCCTGCGCGCGCGGAACCCGTCATGGCCGTCACCGCCGTGCCGGTCACGAGCGCGGAACGCCGTCGCAGAGGTGCACCTTCCGTACGGCCGTCGACCCACAGCACGGCCAGGTCGGTGTGGGTGTCGGTTCCCACGACCCTTGCTGACAGAGCTCGACCGCCCTCGCTGAGGACGGAGATGGAGTCGGCCTCGGCCACCAAGCGCGCGGCGGTCAGCAGATATCGGTCCCGATAGAGCGTCGCTCTCGCCAGGGAGCGGCGTCCGGACGTGCGGAACTCGACCGTCACCGCCGGGCCACGCAGCACCTCGTCAGCACCGAGCCGCATCGCCTTCTCGTTGTCGCCGTCGATGGCAAGCGGGCTTCTCGACGTCCTGCTGTCGTCGCTGGAGAAGACCTCCACCAGCGACCCAAGAGCCACTGCGGTCGCCACCGCCCCGACCGCTGCGAATCGCCGTATGCGACGGTGTCGTCGGAGCATTCGTCGCTCGCTCCGTTGCTCCCGCGCCTGCGCCCCGATCTCGGCCGGGTGCCGCCACACACGATCATCCGGTGGGAGGGGCAGGTGCGGTACGGGGGGGCCCATCCACGGATCGTCGCCGAGGCCACGCTCGACGTCATCCTCGTCCGACGCCACACCAGCGAACCGTACTGACGCGACTGCGGGGGAAAGCGTCGCCCCCGTTCAAGACGGATATCGCGACGTGCTTCGAAGGCGAGGGCGGGGCTGCGACGCTCGCTCTAGTGGCCGCCGTGGGCCGTGTCGCAGAGGCGTTGCTCGCCCGGCTTGATCGATCCGCCGGCGATGCCCTCGAGGGCGGCGAAGGGCCCACAGGGGTGCGGCACGATCCAGACGTGGATCATCGGGACCGGCTCCGGCTTGACCAACGGTGGAGCGCATCCACCGGAGGCATCGGTGAGTCCCGCGACCGCTCCGCTCTCGGCGAAGCACAGGTTGTCGTGGATGTGCCACTGCGTGAGCGGGCCACCGATGTCCGGGGTCGTCTCCAGCGTCGTACCGGGCTCCGCCATGTACATCGCTGCGACCAGCTGCTTTTCGCCATTGCGGACCTGGTACACCAGGGATTCCGGTCGGTCCGGATCGAGGACCCGTCCGTCCGTGCGGTACTCGCCATTGATGTAGTGCTCGTAGCCGGT
>DMTU01000091.1:0-124 GCA_003476595.1 Acidimicrobiaceae bacterium
GAGTCGTCGCTCACGTCGATCGGCGAGCGGTAGTGGGCGCGCAGCACCAGCAGGCGGAACGCCCGGGGGTCGTACGCGTCCATGAGGTCGAGCAGGTTCGACACGTTGCCGAGCGACTTGGACA
>DMTU01000091.1:236-7713 GCA_003476595.1 Acidimicrobiaceae bacterium
CCGTACTGCGCCACCCAGTCCGCCGGCGCCACCACGTTGCCGAGCGACTTGGACATCTTCTCGCCGTCGATCTCCACCATGCCGTGGTGGAACCACAGGTTGGCGAAGCGCTTGCCCTCGGCGACGGCCTGGGCCCGCTCGTTCTCGTGGTGGGGGAACTGCAGGTCGTTGCCGCCGGCGTGGATGTCGAAGCCCTCGCCGAGGAGGTCCAGGCTCATCACCACGCACTCGGTGTGCCAGCCGGGCCGACCATCGCCGAAGGGGGCCGGCCAGGACGGCTCACCGGGCTTGGCCAGCTTCCAGAGGGCGAAGTCGAGGGGTGAGCGCTTCTCCTCGTTGGCCTCGATGCGGGCGCCGCTGCGCAGCTGGTCGAGCTCACCGTGGGCGAGGAGGCCGTAGCCCTCGACCTGTGACACGTCGAGGTACACGCCGTCGGAGGTGACGTAGGCGATGTCGCGATCGACCAGGCGCTGGATCAGCGCGACCATCTCGTCCACGTAGCCGGTGGCGTGCGGCGTGTGATCCGGGCGCAGGATGCCGAGGCGGTCCATGCCCTGGAACCAGACGTCCTCGCAGCGCCGGGTGATGTCCTGCCAGGGACGCTCCTCGTTCCGGGCGCGCTCGATGATCTTGTCGTCGATGTCGGTGATGTTCGACACGAAGGTCACCTCGAATCCGGACCAGGCCAGGTAGCGGCGCAGCAGGTCGTAGGAGACCTGGTTTCGGCCGTGCCCGAGGTGGGGTGGCCCGTACACCGTCGGCCCGCACGCGTAGATCGAGACCTTCCCCGGCGTCGAGGGCTCGAACGGGACCACGGCCCCGCGTGCGGTGTCGAACAGGTGCAGCACGGGGCCGAGGGTACCGACGCCCCGGCGCCCGACCCAGGGAGAAGCGGCCCGTGCCAGGTTGGGCCAGACTGCGGGCACGGCCGATGGTCGTTCGACCACGACGTTCGGGGGGACCGGTGGACGACGAGGTGCAGCAGGGAGACGACGGTGCGCAGCGAGTCGGCGACGCCGAGCGGGAGGCGACCATCGCCGCGCTGCGCGACGCCGTCGGCGACGGCCGCGTGACCTTGGACGAGTTCGCCGATCGGGCCGGTGCGGCCTACGCCGCCCGCACCGCACCGGCCCCAGCGCGTCGTCGCGGTGATGGGTGGCGCCGAGCGCAAGGGTCGCTGGACGGTCGGCTCCGAGCTGTCGGCGGTGGCGGTGATGGGCGGCGTCGAGCTCGACCTCCACGACGCCGCGCTGACCGCCGAGGTCACCACCATCCGCGCCTTCGCGCTGGCGGGTGCCGTCGAGATCCTGGTGCCCGAAGGGGTCCCGGTGCAGGTGGAGGGCTTCGTGCTGATGGGCGCGCTCGAGGACCGCACCGGACCCCACCGCGACCAGCGACCCATGCTGCGGGTCATCGGACACGGCATGTGGGGTGCGGTCGAGGTGCGCCACCGCAAGGCGAGCGAGAAGGCCGCTCGGCAGGCCGTCGGCACCCCCACGCCGCGCCTGGAGCAGCCCGTCTCGGCCGGCGACACCTTCACGCTCCTGTTCACCGACATCGTCGGGTCGACGGTCCTCGCCGAGCGCCTCGGCGACCAGCGCTGGGCCGAGGTGCTGCGCGAGCACAACGCCCTGGTCCGGGACCAGATCAGCCGCCACGGCGGCGACGAGGTCAAGAACCAGGGCGACGGGTTCATGGTGGCGTTCCGTTCGGCACGGCGCGCCCTGCTCGCCGCGATCGGGATCCAGCGGGCCCTCGAGGACCACCGCCGATCCCACCCGGAGCACCAGCTCCACGTCCGGATCGGCGTGCACTCCGGCGAGGTCGTGGCCGACGACGGCGATCTCCACGGCCGCAACGTGGTGCTCGCATCCCGCATCAGCGACCTGGCCGGACCCGACGAGGTCCTCGCCTCCGCGCTCACCAAGCAGCTGGCCGATGCCGGCGGGGACCTGTGCTTCGGAGCGGGACGCCACGTCCCCCTCAAGGGCCTCAGCGGGGAGTGGCTCGTGCACCCGCTGGAGTGGTCCACGAGCTGAGGTTCGTGTTTCGGGAGGATCGAGAGGCCGCCGGTACCCTCGGCGCCCGTGAGCAGCATCCCCGACAAGCCCACCATCGACGGGCTCGAGGCCAAGTGGCAGGCGATCTGGGACAAGCAGGGCACCTACCGCTTCGACCGGTCCAAGACCCGCGACGAGGTGTACTCCATCGACACCCCGCCCCCGACCGTGTCCGGTGCGCTGCACATCGGCCACGTCATGTCGTTCACCCACACCGACACCGTCGCCCGCTACCAGCGCATGCGAGGCCGTGAGGTCTTCTACCCGATGGGCTGGGACGACAACGGCCTGAACGTCGAGCGCCGGGTGCAGATGCTCACGGCGACGCTCTGCGACCCGACCCTGCCCTACGACCCGGACTTCACCCCGCCCCAGCCCGACGCCAAGGGCAAGCTCCCGAAGGACCCGGTGCGCATCTCCCGCCCCAACTTCGTCGAGCTGTGCGAGCAGGTCGTGAAGGAGATGGAGGACGAGTACCACGAGTGTGGTCCATCGTCGGGCTCTCGGTCGACTGGGACCAGACCTACACCACCATCGGGCCGGTCGCGACGCGCATCTCCCAGAAGGCGTTCCTGCGCCTGCTCGAGCGTGACGTCGCCTACCGGTCCGGCGCACCCACGCTGTGGGACGTCGACATGCAGACCGCGGTCGCCCAGGCCGAGCTCGAGGACCGCGAGGTCCCCGGCGCCTACCACAAGCTCGCGTTCGGCCTGCCCGGCGGCGGCCCCGACGGGGACGTCGTCTGGATCGACACGACCCGCCCCGAGCTGCTGCCGGCCTGCGTCGCCATGGTCGCCCACCCCGACGACGAGCGGTACCAACCGCTGTTCGGGCGCACGGCGGTCACGCCGCTGTTCGGCGTCGAGGTCCCGATCCTCGCCCACGAGCTGGCCCAGCCCGACAAGGGCACCGGCATCGCCATGATCTGCACCTTCGGTGACACCACCGACGTGATCTGGTGGCGCGAGCTCGGGCTACCCATCCGCCCCGTCATCCGCCACGACGGGCGCTTCGAGCGCGAGCTGACCTGGTCCGGGTCGCCCGAGCACGAGGACGACGTCTGGGTCTCCACCGATCCGGTCGCCGCCAACGAGGCCTACGCCGAGCTGGCCGGCAAGACGGTCTTCACCGCGCAGAAGAACATCGTCGCCCTGCTGTCGGAGTCGGGCGCGATGGAGGGTGAGCCCCGCCCCATCACCCACCCGGTGAAGTTCTGGGAGAACGGCAAGAAGGCGCTCGAGATCGTCACCTCCAACCAGTGGTTCATCCGGTACCCGCCGGCCGAGGAGATCATCGACCGGGCCAAGGGCCTCGCCTTCCACCCGGAGTACATGCGGGTGCGCTTCGAGGATTGGGCCAAGGGCCTGCAGGGCGACTGGAACATCACCCGCCAGCGCTTCTTCGGCGTGCCGTTCCCGATCTGGTACCCGATCGACGACGAGGGCCTCATCGACTTCCTCTCCCCCATCGTCGCCACCGAGGACATGCTCCCGGTCGATCCCACCACCATGGTCCCGCCCGGCTACGACGAGGCCCAGCGCAACCAGCCGGGTGGCTTCGCGGCCGACCCCGACGTGATGGACACGTGGAACACGTCGTCGATGTCGCCCCAGATCGCGTCGAAGTGGGAGGAGGACCCCGACCTGTTCGAGCGGGTGTACCCCATGGACCTGCGCCCCCAGGCCCACGACATCATCCGCACCTGGCTGTTCTCCACGGTCGTCAAGGCCCACGAGCTCTTCGACGACCTGCCCTTCCGCCACGCCGCCATCTCCGGCTTCGTCGTCGACCCCGACCGCAAGAAGCTGTCGAAGTCCAAGGACAACGCCGAGGTCGGGCCGTTCCAGCTGCTCGAGATGTTCGGCGCCGACGCCGTGCGCTACTGGGCCTGCGGCGGCGGGCCCGGCCGTGACGTCGCCAACGACCAGGGGCAGATGAAGATCGGCCGCCGGCTGGCCATCAAGCTGCTGAACGCCTCCAAGTTCGCCCTGCTGCAGGGCGAGGCATCGCCCGGCGCCACCGTCACCGAGCCGCTCGACCGGGCCATGTTGCTCGGCCTGGCCGACCTGGTCGACGAGGCCACCCGGGTGTTCGACGAGTACGACTACGCCCGGGCGCTCGAGCGGACCGAGACCTACTTCTGGACCTTCACCGACGACTACCTCGAGCTGGTCAAGGGCCGGGCCTACGGCCCTGCGGACGGTTCGGACGCGGCGGCCGACTCGGCCAAGGTCGCCCTGCGCCTCGCGCTCGAGACGCTGCTGAAGCTGTTCGCCCCGTTCCTCGCCTACACGACCGAAGAGGTCTGGTCCTGGTGGCGGGAGGGCTCGATCCACCGCTCGCCGTGGCCCGTGGCCGACGATCTGCGCGCCGCCGCCGGCGGCGCCGACCCCGACGCCGCCCTGGCCCTCACCGTCGCCGGCGAGGTCCTGTCGCTGCTGCGCAAGGCCAAGTCCGACGCCAAGGTCTCCATGCGCACCGAGATCACCACGGCCACCGTCACCGACACCCCCGAGCGCCTCGCTGCGTTCGAGCGGGTCCGGGCCGACGTCGCCGACGCCGGCAAGGTCCAGCAGCTGCAGACCGCCGAGGGCGCGTCCCTCACCGTCGACACCACCCTCGCCGACAGCTGAACCGTCCGCATCCGGGTGCACCACGTTGCGCCAGCGCAACGTGACAGACCCGGTTCGAACCGGGCGCATGACGTTGCACCGACGCAACGCCAGATGCCCGGTTCATGCGGCGCGCCGAGCCCCGTCGAGCAGACCGGCGATCTCGCGCAACATCCCGGGCCGGTCGCTGACGTAGTCGTCCCAGGTGTACCGGGCAACCGTGTACCCGTGGGCCTGGAGGATGCGGTCGCGCTGGCGGTCCCGACGCATGCGGCGCGCCCGCACGGCGTGGTCGGCGCCGTCCAGCTCGACGTCGAGCAGCACGCCCGGCCAGTCGAGGTCGAGCTCGATCGGGTCGACGCCGGGCAACCGGACCAGGTGGTGCAGGCGAGGCTCGGGCACACCTGCGGCCACCAGGTCCCGGATGACCAGCCGCTCGAACTCCGAGTCCGAGACCTCCCGCCGCAGCTCCCGCAGCGCCTCCCGGAAGGCGACGATCCCCGGTCGCCCGCGGCGGGCGTGGCTCTCCAGCACCTCCAGCAGCGCACCGACGGCGAGCGAGGAGCGGCGACGGCTGGCATCGATCAGGGTCAGCACCTCGTCAGGGGACCGCGAAGCGGCAGCGTCGAGGAGCGCCCGAGCCACACCGACGACGGGGATCCCGTCCACGACACCCGGCTTGGCCAGGTGCAGGTCCCGACTGCGATGGATGATCGCCCGATCCGACCGGTACCCGCACGATCTCGGCGCGGCGATCTCCGGCCGGACGGGGAGGACCAGCTCCGGGGTCCACAGCGCGAGGGCCGATGCGCTGGTGGCGCGCGCCTCGTCTCCGGCCGCCAGGACGTGGACCATCAGCTCCTGGCGAGCCGTCTGCGGGGCGACAGCCAGGGCGTAGACAGCCGGCGCCCGCTCGACGATCGTCCCCTTGCTGGCGTGACGGCTCACCCAGCTGCGATGGACCCCGCGCCGTTCCACCTGGCTCGTGCTGAACGCCCCGTGCTGGGACCAGGCGATCCCTGCCACCGTCTCGTACACGGCTTCCTCCGATCGACGGATCGCTGGGGGAAGCGCTCTGGAGCGTACGCAGCGGTCACGACAGCGACGCCGTGACCGGGACCGGGCGCGCCACGTTGCACCTGTGGAACCTCACACGCCCAGTTCGATCCGGGCGTGTGAGGTTGCACCATCGCAACGCCGCAGCCCCGGTTCGACGGGTTGGATCAGGTCTCGAAGTGCTCGGCCACGTTGACGACGCTGCGCTCGACGTTGGGCTGGTGCTTGGCCGGGAAGCCCATCAGCTTCAGCACCGGCTTGAGCGGTGACGTGGACATGTCGAAGGTCTCGGTGACGGTGCAGCCACCGGTGGCCACCGGCTCGACCTCCCAGCGCCAGCGGTGCTTGCCCGGGTGGCACCAGGCGATGCGCCGGCCCTCCTCGTACTCCACCACCGTGTTGGTGATCCGGTAGGGCAGGCCGTACATCTTCATCGACATGCCGAACGTGTCGCCCTCGGCGGCGAGCACGTCGGCCCCGTGCCGGGTGCCCTTGACGCTGCCGTCGCCGCTGATCTCGGCGTGGTTGGCCGGTCGACGGATGAAGTCGAACACCTCCTCGGCCGTCGCGTCGACGTGGGTGGTGGCGGATGCGGTCGCTTCGTCGGCCATGGCAGACGTTCTAGCCCGCACCGCTACCGTCGCGTCTGCATGAGCCCGGACGCCCACGGCACCGTCGAGCTCGACGGCCCCTACGACGTCGGGCTGTCGATGCCCTGCCTCGGCACCGCCTCCGACCCGACCTGGCGGGGCGACCGCTCCCGGGTGGAGCTGGCCGGCCGGACGCCCGAGGGTCCGGTGTCGGTCCGCGCCCGGGCGGCGGACGAGCGCCTCGAGCTCGACGCGTGGGGTCCGGGCGCCGAGTGGATGGTCGCCCGGCTCGATCGCCTGGCCGCCCGCCACGACGACCCCCGCGAGCTGCACTTCGGCCACCCGGTGCTGGACGAGACCAACCGCCGCCGCCCCGGGATGCGCCACGCCCCGACCGGCCTCGTCGTCGACGGGCTGCTGGCCCGGGTGCTCGGGCAGCGGGTGCTGGCCACCGAGGCGGCCCGGTCGTGGAACGCGATGTGCCGCGAGCTCGGCGGCCCGGCCCCCGGCCCCCTGGACCTCCTCCTCCCGCCCGACCCGGAGCGGCTGGCCGAGATGCCCACGTGGTGGTTCCACGAGCGGGGCGTCGAGCGGGGCCGGGCTCGGACGATGGTGGCGGTGTGCCGGGAGGCCCACCGCCTCGCCGAGGTCGTCGACCTCCCCCTCCCCCAGGCCTACGGCCGGATGCGGGCCGTCCCCGGCCTCGGCCCCTGGACGGTGAACGGCGTGGCGCGGGTCGCCCTCGGCGACCCGGACGCCATCGTCGTCGGCGACTACTGGATCAGCCATGCGGTGTGCTCGTTCTTCACCGGACGGGCCCGCGGATCGGACCAGGAGATGCTGGCGCTCGTCGATCGCTGGGTCGGCCAGCGCGGGAGGGTCGAGCGGCTCATCCACCTCAGCGGGCACCGCGTCCAGCGCTTCGGCCCCGGCGTGCGCACGCCACGCATCGCGCACCTCTGACCGCGCCCTGCGCCCGCCGACCCGGATCGACACCGCACGGCCACCCGCAGGCGGCTCCCCAGCCACGTTCTCGTCACCACGGCCTGATCCGATGGGTGATGATCCGAACCGGGACCCGCGGCGACCGTCGGGGGACCGAGCGCACGAGGAGCAGCCATGATCCGCACGGCACGAACCCGAGTGGGAGGTGCGCTGG
>DMTU01000091.1:7848-8225 GCA_003476595.1 Acidimicrobiaceae bacterium
CGCTGGCGGCTGTCGCCGCCGCCACCCTCCTCCTCCCCATCCCGGCCTCCGCCGAGCACGTCCTCGACGTGCCCGACGATCCGGCCCTGCCGGCTGCGACGTTGCCGGTGCCCGTGGACGTCACCCGCGTCGGCGGTGCCGACCGGATCGCCACCGCGGTCGAGGTGTCGATGCACGCGTTCGACGCCGCCGGGTCCGTCGTGCTCGCCCGCAGCGACGACCCCGCCGACGCGCTCAGCGGCGCGCCGCTTGCCGGCCTGCTCGACGCCCCGGTCCTGCTGACCCCCACTGCCGACGTCCCGGCCAGCGTGCTCGCCGAGATCGAGCGCCTCGGTGCCGGCACCGTGCACCTCCTCGGCGGCACCGCGGCCATCTCC
>DMTU01000091.1:8286-11747 GCA_003476595.1 Acidimicrobiaceae bacterium
CGGCGGCACCGCGGCCATCTCCGCCGCCGCCGAGGCCACCCTCACCGGCGCCGGCCTCGACGTCGTGCGCTACGACGGCGCGACCCGGTTCGACACGGCCGCCGCCGTCGCCGGCGTGGTCCTCGACGGTGAGCCCGGCGCCACCGTCTTCGTGGTCGAGGGCTACGACCCCGACCCACGCCGCGCCTGGCCCGATGCCGTGAGCGTCGGCGCCTACGCCACCTTCCTCGGCGCACCGATCCTCCCGGTGACCACCGACGTCCTGCCCGCCTCCATCGTCGGTGCCCTCAGCATCCTCGACCCCGGCGAGCTCGTCCTCGTCGGCGGCACCGCGGCCATCTCCGAGGCGGTCGAGACCGCGCTCACCCCAGGTGAGGACGAGGAGGGCCCGAGCGTCCGTCGCCTCGCCGGCGCCGACCGCTACGCCACCAGCGGCGCCGTCTACGACGAGTCCGTCACCCGGGGCATGGACCCGGCCGCCAAGTGGCTCGCCACCGGCGCACGGTTCCCCGACGCCCTCGCCATGGGCCCGGCCGCCGCCGACGCCGCGGCGCCCGCCCTGCTGGTGCCGCCGGACGTGTCCGGCGCGGCCAGCACCGCCCGCATCCCGGCCAGCTGGGACGTGCTCACCGACGTCGTGGTCGTCGGCGGCACCGCCGCCATCACCCCGACGGGCCTCGGCGCGGTCGAGGCCCTGGTGGCCGACCCGGCGCTACCCGACGCCAACCTGTGCCTCACCGTCCTGCACAACAACGACGGCGAGTCCCAGGTGCTGAACGCCGGATCGGGCCTCGAGTCCTTCGGTGGCGCCGATCGGTTCGCCACGCGGTTCCTCACCGAGGTCGCACGTGGCCAGCTGGACCGCGACGGCTGCACCGACAGCGCCGTGCTCCGGGTGACCTCCGGCGACAACTTCCTCGCCGGGCCCGAGTTCAACGCCAGCCAGGACCACGGGGTCCCGTTCTACGACTCCCTGCTCCTCGACTACCTCAACTACGACGCCATCGACCTCGGCAACCACGACTTCGACTTCGGACCCGAGGTCACCGCCGACCTCATCGAGGGCCTCGAGGACACCGACGACGCCGTGTTCCTGTCGGCCAACCTGGACTTCTCGGCCCAGCCCGACATCCAGGCCCAGGTCGAGGCCGGCAAGGTCGCACCGTCGACCACCGTCGAGCTCGGCGGCCACACGATCGGCGTGATCGGCATCACCCCGCCGGACCTGCGCCAGATCAGCTCACCCGGGCCCGACATCGTGATCGCCGGCGTCGCCGCCGACGGCACCACCGACGTGCCCGCGGTCGCCGACATCATCAACGACGAGGCCGACGCCCTCATCGCCGACGACGGCGCCGACATCATCGTGGTGATCAGCCACCTGCAGAACCTGCAGAACGACACCGAGCTGGTGCCGCTGCTCGACGACGTCGACATCGTGGTCGCCGGCGGCGGCGACGAGGTGCTGGCCACCCCCGGCGAGCTGCTGGTGCCCGGCGACGAGACGGCGGTGGCCACCAGCTACCCGACCTTCGCCACCGGCTCCGACGTCCCGGTCGTCACCACGTCCGGCAACTACAAGTACGTGGGCCGCCTCGTCACCCGCTTCGACGCCTCGGGTGACCTGCTCGCCGTCGACCAGCGGCTCTCCCGCATGGTGCGGGTCGCCGGCGACGACCTGCCCGACGCCGTGGCCCGGGACGCCTTCATCCTCGAGCACGTGGTCGAGCCGGTGGCCGACTACCTCGAGGACCTGGCCACCACCATCATCGGGACCAGTGCCGTCGCACTCGACGGCACCCGCGTCCACATCCGCACCCAGGAGACCAACGTCGGCAACCTGCTGACCGACTCCTTCATCACCACGGCCCAGGCCGAAGCGGCCGGGTTCGGCCTGGACGAGACCGCCACGATGGTCGCCTTCACCAACGGCGGGGGGATCCGGAACGACTCGATCATCGACGCCGGGGACATCACCCTCCTCGACACCTTCGACATCGCGCCGTTCTCGAACTTCGTCGTGGTGATCGAAGACGTCACCGTGGCCCAGCTGGACACGCTGCTGGAGCACGGGTACGCCGCGACGGACACGGCAGCGGGTCAGTTCGCCCAGCTCGGCAACCTGCGGGTGGAGGTGGACCGGGACGCCGCGGTCGGGAGCCGGGTGTCGAACATCCGCACCGCGGACGGCACCCCGCTCGCCGACGGCTTCAGCCTGGTGACCATCAACTTCCTGCCCGCCCAGGACGGCGACGGCTACCCGTTCAGCACCCTCGGCCTCGACGAGTTCACCTCGGTGGGCGTCACCTACCAGCAGGCCCTCGCCGACTACATCGAGGTCACGCTGGGCGGGTCGATCACCGCGGCGGGCTACCCCGAGGCCGGCGGCTACCCGGAGATCTCCGATCCGCCGACCGACGCGCTGCGGATCGAGTTCACCGACCTGTAGGCGGGCGCGCAACGGCCCCGGTCACCGCCGAAGCGGTGCCGGGGCCGGAGCACCCTCCCGAGGCTCAGTGGCCGCCGATCTCCCCGAGGTCCGGGTCGCCGGCGATGAACAGCCCCATGGCGCCCTTGCCGGCGTTCGAGAACTTGTGGGACACGAACGGGTAGGCGCCCTCCTCGTCGAAGGTGAACTCGACGAAGCCGCCCTGGGCCGGTTGCAGGTCCAGCGCCTGGGATCCGCCCTGGCCGCCGTCGTCGGGCCGGAGGTTGTAGGCGCCCTCCTTGTAGACGGTGTCGAAGATCGTCCCGACGACGTGCCAGGAGCTGTTCTCCGAGGGGCCGTTGTCGACGATCCAGGCCCGCACCCGCTCGCCGACCTCGATGCCGTCGATGGGAGCGTGGACGTACTGGTTGACGTAGCCGTTGAAGACCACGGCGTCCCACTCGTCCCGTTGCATCTTGCCCAGGTCGCCGGGCTCGCCCTCGTCACCCGTGTAGTACTCGTGCTGGACGAAGATGTACTCGTGGTCGACCGGGGCCAGGTCCGGCGGGTCGATCACGACGGCGCCGTGCATGCCGTTGCCGATGTGGTGCAGCGTCGGGGCGGTGCCGCAGTGGTACATCCACGCACCGGCGTGCTTGGCCTCGAACTGGTAGACGAGCGACTCGCCCGGCTGGATGGTGCGCATCTCGTCGTTCCAGGCCACCTTGCTGGCGTGGAAGTCGAGGGAGTGGCCCATCTCGCCGTCGTTGGTGATGGTGACGGTGAAGATGTCGCCGACCTTGCCCCGCAGGGTCGGGCCGGGCACCTGGCCGTCGAAGGTCCAGACCTCCTGGGTGACGCCGGGGGCGATCTCCATGACCTCCTCGGTCATCGACCAGCTGATCTCGTGCTCGGTGCCGCCGGGCGCGGGCGCCAGCGTGGGATCGAAGGGCTGCCAATCGCCCTCGGGGGCGGCGTTGAAGTCGATCTCGGCACCGCCGAGCTTGGCGCCCTCGATCTCGGCACCGCCGCC
>DMTU01000091.1:11804-14407 GCA_003476595.1 Acidimicrobiaceae bacterium
CCTTCGACATCGGTGCCGTGGCTGTCGCCGGCGGCCACGTCGGTGTCGCCGCCCGCCTCGCCCTCGACGGTGATCATCATGCTCATCCCGGCCTCACGGTGGCCGGGCACGGTGCACCAGGCCTCGGTGGAGGCGTCGAAGGGCCCGATCGTGATCGTCTCGGACTGGCCGGGATCGAGCATCGCCGTCCCGTCCGTTCCCCCGACCTTGAGGTCGTGGGGCATGGCCCCGTCGTTGGTGACGTTGAGCGTCAGGGTGGCGCCGGCCGGCATGGTCAGGCTCGACGGCTCGACGAACAGGTCGCCGAGGGTGACGTCGACGCTCTCGGTCGCCACCGGGGCACCTCCGCCACCGTCGTCATCCCCGCCGCGGACGGCGACGCCGGCGGCGAAGAGCATGACGATCATGGCCAGGGCGCTGAAGGTCGCGACCAGCGCCAGCCATCCGTCACGCTTGGCGGTCTTCTCGTGTCCGTGCTCTTGCAGTTCGATGCTCATCTCGAGCTCCTCGGGAAAGGGGTGTTGGGAACATGCTGCGGTGCGGAGGAGGTCGCAGCGGCGAGGACAAGTACCCCCCGGACGGGGACCTATGTCCCATTCCTCTAGCACCAACTAGAGAATCGAACTCCTGTTCACTCAAGAGGTGGACGGCCTAACGTGGCCGTCAGTGGCCATCCCTACGATCGACCCGATGCAGGCCGGACCCGATCAGCTCGCCCGCAGCGTCGTGGTGGCCGACGGCGCAGAACCGCCCGCGCCATGGGCCGGGGTGCCCGTCGTCATCGTCGACGAGGAGGCACTGGCCCGGCCTGCGGCCGTCGTCGAGCGCCTCCACGCCGCCTGGGCGGGCCGGGAGCGGGTCGTGGTCGACCTGCGGGTGGACCCGGTCCGGTTCCGTCGGCCGGTCTCCCACACCGACGTCCCGTGGGAGCTGACGCCCACCTTCGAGCCGTGGCTCGACCGGCTGCACTTCCTGGTCTGGCACAACAGCTACGACGCCCGGGGTGACGAGGTCGTGTGGTGGTGGGGCCGCAAGGCGGCCCGCATCGAGGGCACCGCCGCCGACGAGCTGCCCGACGGGCACGATCCCGTCGAGGGCGACGTCGTGCTGGCCGACGGCACGGTCGCCTGGATCGACGGGGGCCCGCCCGACGACGTGGACCCGGCTGCGCTCGCTCCGGCCGTGCTCGTCCGGGCCGAGTCGGTGGACGCTGGCCACCTCCGCCCCGTGCCGGCCTGGGTCGCGCCCAGCGCCGAGCTGGCATCCGACCAGCTGGCGGCGGTCGCCCACCGCGGCGGTCCGGCGCGCATCATCGCCCCCGCCGGCTCGGGCAAGACCCGGGTGCTCACCGAGCGGCTGCGACACCTGCTCGCCGACCGCGGCCACGAGCGCGACCTGCTGCTCGCCGTCGCCTACAACCGCAAGGCCCAGGAGGAGATGGCCGGGCGTACCACCGGCCTCGGCGCCCGCATCCAGACGCTGAACGCGCTGGGCTACGAGCTCATCGGCCGCCACGCCGGGCGTCGACCGCAGATGCTCGACGAGCGCGAGGTGCGCCGCCGCCTCGAACCCCACCTCCCCAAGCTCCAGCACCGCCTCAACACCGACCCGATGGCGCCGTACCTCGAGGGGCTGTCGGTCATCCGCCTCGGCCTGCGCGACCCCGACGAGGTCGAGCTCGAGGCCGATGCGCCCGGTCTCGCCGCCGCGGTCGGCCCCTACCGCGAGGGGCTGCGCCGGGACGCGGTGCTCGACTTCGACGAACAGATCATCCACGCCGTCGAGCTGCTGCTCTCCGACGGCGAGTTCCGCCGGCGGGAGCAGAACCGGCACCGCCACCTGCTCGTCGACGAGTTCCAGGACCTCACCCCGGCCCACGTGCTGCTCCTGCGGCTGCTGGCCGCCCCCACCTACGACGTCTTCGGCGTGGGCGACGACGACCAGGTGATCTACGGCCACGCCGGGGCGAGCCCGCAGTTCCTGCTCCGGTTCGCCGAGCTGTTCCCCGGCGCCCACGAGCACGCGCTCGAGGTCAACTACCGCTGCCCACCTGCGGTGGTCGACGCCGCGCGCCACCTGCTCGGCTACAACGACGAGCGGGTCGCCAAGACGATCACCGCAGCCCGTCCTGCCGGTCCGGGCGAGGCCCTCACCGTCACGCTCCACCCGCCCCAGGACGGGGCGAACCGGGTCGTCGAGGTCGTCCGTGCCGCCGTGGAGGCCGCCGGCGACCCGAGCCAGGTCGCCGTGCTGACGCGCACGAACTCGCTCCTGCTGGCACCCCACGTGGCCCTGCACGGCGCCGGCATCCCCATCGCGTCCGTGCTGCGCCGCGACGTGCTCCAGCGGGTCGGGCTGCGGGCCGCCCTCGCCTGGCTGCGGGTGGCGACCGATCCGGGGGCCATCGCCTCGGCCGACCTCACCGAGATCCGCCGCCGGCCCAGCCGCGGCTTCCCGAACTGGATCGACAAGTGGCTGGGTCGCTGCCGCTCGGGCCACGAGGTCGCCAAGGCCGCCGAGCGCATCGACGACGCCCGGGTCGCCGACAAGCTCCTCGACCTCGCCGCCGACATCGACCGCCTCGGCGATCTCGCCCGGGGGGC
>DMTU01000091.1:14492-14960 GCA_003476595.1 Acidimicrobiaceae bacterium
TCGCCCGGGGGGCCACCACCCGGGAGATCCTCCAGGCCATCCGGGACGACATCGGCCTCGGTGGCGCGATGGAGCTGCTCGATGGCCGACCGGGCGCCGAGGGGTCCTCCCACCTCGACGACCTCGACGCCCTGCTCCAGGTGGCCGACCTGCAGCCCGACCCGGACCTGTTCGAAGCCTGGTTGCGGCGGGCCCTCGACGGTCCTCGTGCCGCCGATGGCGACCCCACCGCCCAGGCCGCTGCCGGCGTCACCCTGTCCACCGTCCACCGGGTGAAGGGCCGGGAGTGGCCCCACGTCGTCGTGTTCGGCGCCGACGCCGGCATCTTCCCCCACCGGCTCGCCGAGGACGTCGAGGAGGAGCGCCGCGTCTTCCACGTCGCCATCACCCGTGGCATCGAGGCGGTCACCGTCCTCGCCGACGACGACCGCCCCAGCCCGTTCCTCGCCGAGCTCGACGGCACCGCCA
>DMTU01000091.1:15123-15516 GCA_003476595.1 Acidimicrobiaceae bacterium
CGCCGAGCTCGACGGCACCGCCACCAAGCAGCCCGCCCGGCGGACCACCCGGGCCGGGGCGGGCACGGGCGGCCGCCTCGCCGGCACCGGGAAGGCGACGAAGTCGACCAAGGCCTCCGAACCGGACCTCGAAGGCGAGGATCTGGTCCTCTTCGAGGAGCTGCGTCGCTGGCGCAGCGAGGTGGCCAAGCGCCAGGGCGGCCCCGCCTTCATCATCTTCGGCGACGCCCCGTTGAAGGACATCGCCAAGGCCCGCCCGGCCGACCTCCGGGCCCTCAGCCGCATCAAGGGTGTCGGCCCCTCCAAGCTCGACAGCTACGGCGACGACGTCCTCGAGATCGTCGCCCGCTTCGCCACCTGACGCCCTCCGCGAACTGGCAGTGCTCCCGTCGC
>DMTU01000091.1:15734-16583 GCA_003476595.1 Acidimicrobiaceae bacterium
ACTGGCAGTGCTCCCGTCGCGGTGACACCGGTCTCGTCCGGGTCTGGCCACGCTCGGTGGGGGGAAAGGACCGCCATGCTCTGGTTCCTGCTCGTGCTCTTCTTCTTCGGGATCATCTTCGGAGCCATCGCTCGCCTGCTCGTCCCCGGTCCCGACCCGATGGGCATCGTCGGCACCTGGGCGCTCGGTGTCGCCGGCTCCTTCGTCGGCGGCTTCCTCGGCTACGTGATCTTCGGTGCCGACCTGGACGACGGCGCCGTCCAGATGGGCGGCATCGTCGGATCGATCATCGGCTCCATCCTCCTGCTCCTCATCGTGCGCAGCGTCCGTGGCGGACGCCGGCGCGCCGCCTGATCCAGCGCACCAGCCTCGGCCGCGGGTCGAGGGCGCATCCGACCGGACTGCCCGCCCCCGGTCGGGTGCGCCCTGGGCCCGCGGCGGAGGCATCCGTCCTGGGCATACTGCGGAGATGACCCCCTCCGTCGACGGACCCCTGGAGCTGCGCTGCGCGCCGTGGACCCTTGACCAGGGCGTCGACCCCGTCGGCTCCGCCGTGGAGCTCGATCGCCTGGTCACCGTCGAGGTGCCCCTCCCGTGGCCGCCCGACGTCGCCGACCACCCCTGGATCGCCGGTCTCGACGCACCGGCGGGCACCCGCATCCAGACGATCGTGCCCGACGTCGCCCGTCCCGACGGCACGGTGCTCGTCACCCGCTGGACCGCGGACGGCGCTCGCTTCACCGGCACGGACTGGCTGATCCCTGCGGTCGACGTCCCCGACGCCCTGGCTGCCATCGCGGTCGGCGCTGACCCCGACGTGCCGGGCGAGGACGCGCCCGACGAGATCCT
>DMTU01000091.1:16733-17650 GCA_003476595.1 Acidimicrobiaceae bacterium
CGATGCTGCGGTGGCTCAGGCACCCGCCTGGCGGTCGAGGCCCGAGCCGCGCTGCCCGGGGTGCGCATCCGCCGGACCAGCCACCTCGGCGGTCACCGCTTCGCCCCGACCGCGCTCTCCCTTCCCGATGGCCGGGTGTGGGCCTTCCTCGACGTCGAGGCGCTCACCGGAATCGTCGACCGGACCCTCCATCCCATCGATGCCCGGGACCACTACCGCGGGCACGTCGGGCTCTCCCCCTGGGCCCAGGTCGTCGAGGCCGTGGGCCTGTCCGAGCTCGGCTGGGCCGCCTTCGACGTCGACCACCTCGACGCGGACGTGGACGTCGCCCCGGACGGGGCGTCCGCCACCGTCACGCTCCGCTGGGACGGGGCGGCGGGCAGCGGCGAGCGCACCGCTCGCGTCGGCGTCCGGCGCCGCTACCCGGTCCTGCAGTGCGGGCTGCCCCCCGAGGACGCCAAGAAGGACGCCCCGGAGTACGAGCTGCTGTAGCTCCTCAGTCGGCGCGGGTCATCGACATCGGGTCGACCCACTCGTCGAACTGCTCGGCGGTGAGGTGGCCGGAGGCGATGGCGGCCTCGCGGAGCGTGGTGCCCTCGGCGTGGGCCTTCTTGGCGATCTCGGCGCCCTTGTCGTAGCCGATGTGGGGGTTGAGCGCCGTCACCACCATCAGGTTCTGCTCGAGGTTGTGGCGGATGCGGTCGTGGTCGGGCTCCAGGCCGCGTGCGCAGTGCTCCTCGAAGGAGGCGCTGGCGTCGCCGAGGAGGGCGATGCTCTCCAGCACGTTGTGGGCCATCACCGGCTTGAACACGTTGAGCTGGAAGTTGCCCTGCGATCCGCCGAACGCGACGGCGGCGTCGTTGCCGAAGACCTGGACGGCGACCATCGTGAGCGCCTCGGACTGGGTCGGGTTCACC
>DMTU01000091.1:17731-23646 GCA_003476595.1 Acidimicrobiaceae bacterium
AGCGCCTCGCACTGGGTCGGGTTCACCTTGCCCGGCATGATGCTCGAGCCCGGCTCGTTCGCCGGGATGCGCAGCTCGCCGATGCCGTTGCGGGGGCCGGACGCCTCCCAGCGGATGTCGTTGGCGATCTTCATCAGCGCGCCGGCGAGGGTGCGCAGCGCGCCGCTGGTGGCGACGAGCGCATCGTGGGCGGAGAGCGCAGCGAAGCGGTTGCCGGCGACGCGGAACTCGTGGCCGGTGCGCTCGGCCAGCTCCGCGGCAGCGACCGCGCCGAAGCGGGGGTGGGCGTTGAGCCCCGTGCCCACGGCCGTGCCGCCGATGGCCAGCTCGAGCAGGCCCTCCTCGCTGCGCCGCACCTGCTCGAGGGCCCAGTCGATCTGGTGGACCCAGCCACCGATCTCCTGACCCATCGTGATGGGGGTGGCGTCCTGCAGGTGCGTGCGCCCGACCTTGACCACGTCGGCGAACTCCACCGCCTTGTCCCGCAGCGTGTCCCGCAGGGCCAGCACCCCGGGGTAGAGCTGGCGGTGCAGCTCGAGCACGATCGCGATGTGCATGGCCGTCGGGAAGGTGTCGTTGCTCGACTGGCCCCGGTTGACGTGGTCGTTCGGGTGCACGGGCGCCTTCGAGCCGATCTCCCCGCCGGCCATCTCGATGGCCCGGTTGGAGATGACCTCGTTGGCGTTCATGTTCGACTGCGTGCCCGATCCCGTCTGCCACACGACGAGGGGGAAGTGGTCATCGAGGTCGCCGGCGATGACCTCGTCGGCGGCCCGCTGGACCAGCCCGGAGATCTCCTCGTCCAGCTCGCCCAGCTGGGTGTTGGCGCGGGCGGCAGCCCACTTCACGAAGCCGAACGCCTCGATGATCGGCCGGCCCCACACGAAGCGGTCCCGTCCGATCGGGAAGTTGCCGATGCTGCGCTGGGTCTGGGCACCCCAGTAGCGGTCGGCGGCGACGTCGATGCCGCCCATGGAGTCGGTCTCGGTGCGGGATTCGGAGGCCATGGGCCGACGGTATCGGCGGTACGGTCCGGCGCGTGACGGACTCGACGACCGCCGACGCCGGACGGGACTGGGCTCGGCCGGTCGTCCACTGGGCGATCGAGGCGCGCGACGTCGAGGCCCAGAGGGCGTTCTACGGGGCGCTCTTCAGCTGGGACATCGGCGACGGGCCCTTCGCCCCGATCGAGGCCGGCTTCGGCGGTCCCGAACCCGGGCCCGCCGGCCACCTCCAGGCATCGGACACCTCGCGCGTGAGCATCTACGTGCAGGTGCGGGACCTGCGCGAGACGCTGGATCGCGCCGTGGAGCTGGGCGGCACCATCACCGCCGAGCCGTTCCAGCTCGAGGGGCAGCCGACGTTGGCCTTCATCACCGACCCCGAGGGCAACCCGGTCGGCCTCGTCCAGCAGTAGCTCCGGTCAGTCCAGCGTCGTCCAGCGCACGACCTCGACCGAGGCCGGATCCACGCACACCCGGAACGAGTCGACGGCCGGCCCGTCCTCCTCCGCTGCGGCCATGGCGTCGACGTCGCTGAACCAGAGGGTCTCCACCAACCAGCGGCCGTCCGCGCCCCGTGCCGTCGTTCGACGGATGAACCCGTGCTGGAACGGGGCCACCTCGGTCTGGATCCGCCGGTCCGCCTCCAGGAGCTGGCCTTCGTCGGCGCCAGCGGCGAGGCGGAACGTTCGATGCTCGATGATCACGGCAGCGGCCTACCACGCCTACGGTTCCTCGCCGTGGTTCTCTCCCCCGCCCTGTCCGCATGAGCCGCCTCGACGAGGTCGGCGAGCAGGACGGTTGGCGGTGCTGGCTCTGCGACGAGCCGGTGGACCCGGACATGTCGGTGAACGACGCCCGGGGCCCGAGCATCGACCTGCGCACCACGAAGGCCAAGGCGAAGAAGAAGGGTGCCGACGGCCAGGAGCGACTGGCCCACCGGGGCTGCAACACCGGCAAGGGCGCCAAGGACCCCGTGGTCCCGTGGCCCGAGCACCTCTTCGTCGTGGACCCCGCCGTGATCCTGACCGCGGTCGAGCGCCTGGAGCGCAAGGGCGGCCGGGAGGTCATGGCCCGCTGTCCCACCGCCGAGGACGCGGATGCCGCCGCCGAGTGGCTGGCCGACCGGATCGGTCGCCTTGCTCCGGGTCTGGGCGCCACCACCGAGGTGGACGAGGGCGGCGGCCAGTACCTCGTGTCGCTCCGGGCCTGACCAGGCGCGACACCAGCACTGCCAGTTTCCTCCGGGGTGGGTCAGGTGGGCTCGCGGATGGCGATGGGGGCCGGCGGCACGGCCCGCTCGGGCCGGGAGGCGAAGTAGGCCCCGACGACCACCAGCACCACGCCGACCACGGCGACGACGCCGACGCGGTCGTCGCGCACCAGGACGCCGAGGACCATGGCCACGACCGGGATCAGGTACGTCGCCATCGAGGCCCGCGTCGAGCCCACCGAACCGACCAGGGTGGCCATGATCACGAAGGCGATGCCGGTGCCGACGGCGCCGATGAAGGCCACGGACAGCGCCGGGCCGAGCTCGAACGACGACCCCGGGATCGACCAGAACCCGAACGGGGCGGTCCACACCGTGGCCAGGGCGAGCATCCGGGCCATCACGGCCAGCGATCCGTAGCGGCGCTGGAGCGGGGCTGCGATGTTGATGGCGAAGCCGTAGCAGACGGTCGCGCCGAGGGCCATCAGCACGCCGATCCAGGCGTTGTCCCCCTCCCCGAGCTGGTCCAGGGACACCGCCAGCGTGCCGGCGAGGCCGACGACGAGGCCGGCGGCCTGCGTCGGACCGGGCGGCGTCCGCAGGAGCACGCCGGCGACCAGCGCGGCGAAGATCGGCATCGACCCGTTGAGCATGCCGGTCACCGCGGAGGAGATGTGCTGCTCGGCCAGCGGGAACAGCGTGAAGGGGATGCCGACCCACAGCAGCGACAGCAGCACCATGCGGAAGCGGTCCTCGGGGTCGAGGCGGGTGCGGGCCTTGGGCACCACGTTGAGCACGGCGGCGCCCAACGCGACGCGACCCCAGGTGATGAGCCCGGGCTCGATCGAGTCCAGCGCGATGGCGATGAACAGGAACGACGAGCCCCAGATCAGGGCGATGCTGACGAACAGGCCCCAGTCGCCCACCGAGAACGCCCCGGGGTTCAGGCTGGCGGTCGCCTCCAGCGCGCGGGCCCGGACGGGCCTGCCGGTCAAGCCCTCGGGGCGCCGGCTTCGTCGCCGGCGCCCTCCGAACCGTCCTCGAGGGGGCCGCCGTCGCTGTCGGTGGAGGAACCCGCTTCGCGCCGCACCCACATGACCTGCTGCGGGAACGGGATCTCGATGCCCTCCTCGTCGAAGCGGTCCTTGATGCGGCGGTTGAGCTCGCGGCTCACCGCCCACTGGCGACCGGGCTGGGTCTTGACGACCAGGCGGATGGCGATGCCGCTGGCGCCGAGGGTCTGGATGCCCCAGATCTCGGGCTCCTCGAGGATGTCGACGCGCCAGGTGTCCTCGCGCCAGAGCTTGTCAGCGACCTCCTTGACGACCTGCTCGGCCTTGCCGAGGTCCGTGGAGTAGGCGACCTCGACGTCGAGCAGGGCACGGGCCCACTGCTGGGACATGTTGCCGACCCGACGGATCTCGCCGTTCGGCACGTGCCAGACCGTGCCGTCGACCCCTCGCAGCTTGGTCGTGCGCAGGTTCACGACCTCGACGGTGCCGACGGCCTCGCCCACGTCGATGACGTCACCCACGCCGTACTGGTCCTCGGCCAGCATGAACAGGCCGGAGAGGAAGTCCTTCACCAGCGACTGGGCGCCGAAGCCGAGGGCGACGCCCACGATGCCGGCGCCGGCGATGAGCGGCGCCAGGTTGATGCCGACCTCGGCCAGGGCGGTGATGACGGCGATCGAGTAGATGACGATGCTCGCCGTGCTCTTCAGCACCAGGCCGATCGTCTGGGCGCGGGACGCGGCCCGCAGCGGCTGCACCGCGGTGGTGGACTGCAGCGGCTTGGGCGTGTACTTGCGCAGCCGGCTACGAGCCTCTTGGCCGCCGTCGTCGGTCATGTTCGCCACGAAGGAGCCGATGGCCCTGCGCACCAGGCGGTTCACGACCAACGCGATGACGAAGATGATCAGGATCCGGAGCGGCACGGTGGCGAGCCAGTCGGCCACCCGGGCGAGGAGGTCGTTCTCGGTCCACGTGTAGACGTTGCGGCACACGAGGCCGGCCTCGTCGACCGCTTCGACCTCGCACGCCGAGACGATCTGCTCGTCGGTCACCTGGAAGAGGGGCACGGCGCGCACCGTAGCGACGGGCCCTGACAGCGGCACACCATCTCCGGAGCCACCGGTAGGTTCCCGCCATGGACGCCGAGCTGACCCTGGGCGAGACGATCGACCCCGCCGCGCACGAGCGCACCGGCACGCCCCTGGCGGTCGACGCATCGGACCTGACCACCCACGGCGTGATCGTCGGCATGACCGGCTCGGGCAAGACCGGGCTCGGCGTGGTGCTGCTCGAGGAGGCGCTCCGGGCCGGCATCCCCACCCTCGTCCTCGATCCCAAGGGCGACATGACCAACCTCGCCCTGCGCTTCCCCGGCCTGTCCACCGAGGAGTTCGCCCCCTGGGTGGCACCGGGCGCAGACGCGGCGGCGACGGCGACGACGTGGCGGGAGGGCCTGGCGGGCTGGGGCCTCGACGGCACCCACGTCGCCGAGCTCGACGAGCGCAGCGACGTCACCGTCTACACGCCAGGCTCGACGGCCGGGGTCGCCATGGACCTGGTCGGATCCCTCTCCGCGCCGCAAGGGGCCGACGAGGAGGCCCAGGCCGACGAGATCGACGGCCTGGTCAGCGGCTTGCTGTCGATGGTGGGCATCGACGCCGACCCGCTCTCGTCCCGGGAGCACATCCTCCTCTCGAACCTGGTGCAGCGGGCGTGGTCGACCGGGGAGGACCTCGACCTCGGCCAGCTGGTCCACCAGGTCCAGGACCCGCCCATCCGCAAGCTCGGCGTGCTCGAGCTCGACTCGTTCTACCCGGCCGCGGATCGCACCGCGCTCGCCATGCAGCTCAACGGGCTCCTCGCGTCCCCGTCCTTCGCGGCGTGGTCCCAGGGCGTGCCCATCGACATCGGCTCGATGCTGTCGACCGAGGACGGCCGGGCCGCCTGCTCGGTCATCTACCTCGCGCACCTCTCCGAGGAGGAGCGCCAGTTCGTCGTCACGCTGGTCCTGTCCAAGCTGGTCACGTGGATGCGGGGCCAGTCCGGCACCCCGGACCTCCGGGCCCTCGTCTACATGGACGAGGTCTTCGGCTACGTGCCCCCGTCGGCCGCGCCGCCGGCCAAGAAGCCCATCCTCACCATCCTCAAGCAGGCCCGGGCGTTCGGCGTCGGCATGGTGCTCTCCACCCAGAACCCGGTCGACCTCGACTACAAGGCGATCTCGAACGCCGGCACCTGGATGATCGGCCGACTCCAGACCGAGCGCGACGTGGACCGACTGCGCGACGGCCTGCAGGCGGCGTCCGGGTCCGTGGACGTCGAGCAGCTGCGGGCCACCATCGCCGGCCTCGGGAAGCGGGAGTTCGTCCTCCACTCGACCAAGGCGTCGGCCCCATCGGTCTTCACCACCCGCTGGGCCCTCGACTACCTGGCCGGGCCGCTCACCAAGGACCAGGTCGGCGCCCTCCCGGGCCAGGCTGCCACCGCGCCGGCCTCGGCGGCGACGACCACGTCCACGGCCAGCGCCACCCCCGTCGAGCAGCGGACGGTGGAGGTCGGCGAGGACCAGACCCCGGTGCCGCCGGCGGTCGCCGACGGCGTGCCCGTCCGTTGGGTCGACCCCGCCGCGCCGTGGCTCCCGGAGGTCGGCGGCGATCCGACCTCCCCCCGCCACCGTGCGGGGCTGGC
>DMTU01000307.1:0-1717 GCA_003476595.1 Acidimicrobiaceae bacterium
GACCACATCGAAGCGGTCACCGACGGAGGGCGCACCCGCCCCGACAACGGACGCGTCGCCTGCAACCCCGACAACCGAGCCCGACCCCACCGCCGCTTCCGCGGCGACCCCGACCCATAGGACCGAACGGCGGCTACTCGTCGTCGAGGTAGTCGTCCAGGAAGGCGTCGAGCGCCGCCTCGTCGTCCAGGTCCACGCCCGCGGCCACTGCCTGCTCGAGGATCTCCACCTGACCACCGCCCTGGGACGGGCCCGGCAGCTCGCCGGCCTCTGCCGCGCGCACCACCTCGAGCGCCTCGGGCAGGTAGCGGTCGCCCCACCCGTGCTCTCGGTGGGCCCACGGCACGAAGGCCCGCAGGACCTTCGGGAAGCGCTCGACCACGTCGTCGTCGAAGCCCGAGAACGGCAGCCAGCCACCGAGGATCAGCTGCGTGACGGGGGCGCTCCATCGGAGCGGGTCGCCGCCGAGCTCCTCGGTCACGAAGCCCACGGCGGCGAGCAGCGGCTCGGCGTCCTTCTTGTGGGCCATGCCGTCCAGGCTCGCGAGGAAGCGGTCGACGATCGCGGCGCACTCCTGTGGAGTCGCCGGCTCGGGATGCGGCAGCGGCTCGCCGTCGGCCGGCAGCTTGGCCACGTAGTGCTCGACGACGGCCCACTGCGGGGAGAACCCGTCGGCCACGGCGGCGGGCACGCCGGCGGCCATCGTGGCGTCGATGGCGACATCGATGGTGGCGGCGGCCACGCCGAGGTCGAGGTCGGTGATGCCCATCCCGTCGGCGTCGTCGGACAGGCGCAGGTACTCCGCCGCATCGTCGTGGACGAGCAGGTCGGTGGCCAGGCCCCCGAGGGTGCGGTCCACGTACACGGCCACGACGTGGTCCTTGTCCGCCGACCGGTGCCGGGCGACGAGGGCGACGTCGTAGCCGTCGCCGGTCTCGTGCTCCACCCGGTGCGCGCTGCGGACCTCGGCCTGGCCCACATCCATCGCCCAAGCAGGACGTGCGGGCAACGACGCTCGCTCGAGGCGCTCGTGCAGCGGCCACGCCAGCCACCCCGGGTCGAAGGCGTCGAGGACCCAGAGGAAGTCGATGACGACCCGGGGCGGCGACTGCTCCAGGTGGTGCAGGCACAGCTCGACGATGCCGTTGAGGAGCTCCTCGTGGTCGGGCTCGCCCGGCCCGGGCGACGCCGACCCGGCGCCGAGCTGGCCGAGGAACTGGGAGATCTGCAGCTCGATCTCGAGCGGGGACCGGTCCCCCACCTGGGTGAAGTCGTCAAGGGCGGCCACGATGCCGTCGAGCGGCGGGAGGCCCGGCTCGTCCTCGGGCCACACCCGTGCAGGCGGGGTCACCCGTCCGCCACCGCCTCGACGCTTGCGCTTGGCCATCCGGCGGACCCTACGCGCCGCAACTGTCAGCACCCATCTGCCATGATCGCTCCCGAGCCGACCTCGGCCTCGCGGATCACCTCCGCCTCCGGCGCCACCGGCGCCGCTCGCCGCCCCCACCCGCACGGGATGAGACGGGCAGCCAGCTCCGAACGTCTGGAGGCACCGCCATGCCCGCACCGATGGGTGACCACCTCGCGACCGACGCGTCGCTCCACCTGCTCGCCGACCACCTCACCGACGCCCTGGCGACCGGCGAGCTCGAGCCCTGCCTGCTCCACATCGCTGCACCCGACGCCGAGGGCTTCGACCTCGGCGTGAAGCCGCTCG
>DMTU01000307.1:1817-8494 GCA_003476595.1 Acidimicrobiaceae bacterium
AAGCCGCTCGACGGGCTCCACCCCACCGATGCGCTCCTGGGCACCACCGCCCCGGCGGAGTGGCACGCCGTCGGCATCGCGACCCACGGCTGGGCGTACCACGTCGCCGAGCGGGGAGATCCGGGCCGGCGTCGCCACCGGGTGCACGTCGTCACGCTCCTGTCCCGCTCCGGCGAGCACGCCCACCGCACCCGCGCCGACGACGAGGACCTCGAGGAGGCGCTGGGCGGCGAGGCCCCGAGCGGCGAGCAGGTCGACCTGCTCCGGCGCGCGCTCGGCCTGCCCACCGATCCCCCACCGTGCGACCCGTCGACGTACTGGAGCATCGAGTGGCTCTCGGCGATCGTCGGGGCGGAGCATCCGATCGACACCCTGTCCGACGCGGTCGCGCTCCACCCGGTGACCGAGCTGCTCCGCCGCGGCACCTCCATCGGCGGCGCCGACCTGGTCGACGTCCTCACCGCCTTCCATCGGGTGCTCACGTGGGTCCGCATGCGGGAGCTCGCCACCCTCGGCCGCTTCTCCGTGCCCGACCTCGACCCCGAGGACGCCGCCTGGCTGGACGAGGGCTCCTTCGCCCGCTTCGTGCTCAACCGCTGCCCGCCCCTCCACCTGCTCAAGCGCCGTCTCGACGCGCAGTGCTCCCCCGAGGCCGCCGACGACGTGCTCGACCTGCTCGACGACCTCGGCGTGCCCGACACGAGCTGGCCCGACCTGGTCCGCCGCCCCCGTCCCGCCGCGTGAGCGCCATCCACCACCGGCCGCCCGCGGTGGATCTACCGTCGGGACATGGCCTGGTTCCGTCGCCGCACCCCCGACACCCCGGCGCCGACCGAGTCCGACGCGCCCGCGCCGAGCCGGGAGCTGGTGCCCATGGTCTCGGGCCAGTCGCTCGAGCGCACCGAGCGCGCCCTGAAGATGCTGGCCACCCAGTCGGCCCAGCTCCACGGGCACGTGGTCCAGCTCGAGCACCGGGTCGACGCTCTGTCCGACGCCCTGCTCGACCGCATGGACGTGCCGAGCAACGGCGATCTGCTCGAGGCCCGCATGCACTCCGCCCGGGTCGCGGCCGAGCTGTCCCGCCTCGAGGTCAACCTCGCGGCCCGCCTCGACGCCGTCCGCGACGAGCTGCGGGCCGTCCAGGGCCAGGACGGTGCCATCGACCTGCGAGAGCTGACCCCGAACGACACCGGCTGGACGCCGGCCCGCTGAGCCCCTCCGGTCAGGCCTCCTCGGACTCCTCGTCCTCGGGGTTGGTGGCCTCGGTCTCCGAGGGCGGGGACGTGGTGGTGGTCGTCGACGCGGCCAGCAGCTCGAGCGCCTCGCTCACCAGCTCCTGGGCCTCCTCGGTCAGGGACTGGTACTCGCCGAGGTCCCCGGCGGTCAGCGCCGCCTGCGCGTCCTCGTAGAGCGCGTTCGCGTCCTCGAGCAGCCGTGCGGCGCGCTCGTCCACCGAGCCCGTCTCGTCGTTCGGGTCGAGGGGCGCGGTCGGGTCGTCGGGCACGTCGATGACCTCGCGGTCCTCGTCCACGACCTCGTCGAGGTCGGGAACCTCGCCGAGCAGCTGGGTCAGCGCCTGCTCGAGGGTGTCGGCGATGGCCACGTTGGACTCGAAGAAGGCGATGACCTTCTTCAGCTCGGGGATCCGGACCTGGTTGGACTCCACGTAGAAGGGCCGCACGTACACGAGCGACTCGTCCACCGGCACCACGATCAGGTTGCCGAGCTTCACCGTGGACTCACCGGTGCCGAGCAGCGTCTGCTGCTCGGAGACCACCGGGTCCGACTGCATGGCATCGGCGACGATGGCCGGGCCGTCGGGCCGGTTCTGGCGGGGCATCGTGTAGGTCACGAGCTCGCCGTAGTTCTCCGGATCGGACCGGGCCACCATGAACGCGGTGAGCTGCTGGTTGTCGTCGTCGCGGCCGAACGGCACGAAGCTGCGCAGCATGACGAACTCGGCCTCGTCCTCACCCGGCAGCTGGGTGAGCAGGTAGTACGGGTCGACGCGGGCACCCACGGACGGGCCGATCGGCTCGCCGGCGGCGTTGGTGGTCTGCGTGGCGGGGCCGGCGCCGGCGGTGCCGGGGTCGAGGGCCACGTTCCAGGCGTCGTTGTTGTTGTAGAAGGTCTGCGGGTCGTTCACGTGGTACCGGGCCCACATGTTCGTCTGCACCCGGAACAGGTCCTCGGGGTAGCGCAGGTGCTCGACGAGCGGCTCGGGCATCTCGTCGATGTCGACGAACAGGTCGGGGAACGCGCTGCGCCAGGCCTGGATGATCGGGTCTTCCTGGTCGATCACGTAGAAGGTGACCGTGCCGTCGTAGGCGTCGACCACGGTCTTGACCGAGTTGCGGACGTAGTTGAAGCCCTTGTTCAGGCCGCTGCCGGATGGGAGGCCACCGTTGTCGGCCACCTGCCCGTACGGGAACCGGTCAGTGGTGGTGTAGGCGTCGATGATCCACTTGACCCCGCCGTCGACGACCACCGCGTAGGGGTCGGCGTCGAACTCGAGGAACGGCGCCAGGCTCTGGGCCCGGTCCCGCACGTCGCGGATGTAGTGGATCTTGGAGTCGCCGGTGATGAAGTCGGTGATGAGCGGGTCGTACTGCCCGAAGCGCAAGGAGAACGCGATGCGACGCAGGTAGGAGCCGATGCCGACGCCGTCCGCACCCTCGTACCGGGTGAGCTGGGTCTCGTCGCCGATCTGGTAGTCGAGCTCGTCGCGCGTGGCCTGGGTGATGCCGTAACCGCCCATGTCCTCGCCGAAGTAGATCTGCGGTCGCTCGAGCGCGAGGTCGGTGTTCTCCCGGACCGGCACCTGCTGGAGGAAGAAGTCGGGGCGACCCTCGGGCGTCTTGGAGGTGCCCGATGCCATGACCACGCCGTAGCCGTGTGTGTAGATGACGTGTCGGGCCTCCCACGAGCCGGTGGGGATGCCGGCGGTGTTGAGGTCGCGGACCGAGAGCACCACCTGGGTGGGCTCGCCGTCGATCGTGTAGCGGTCCACGTCGACATCGCTCAGCTGGTAGTAGGGCAGCAGCTCCTCGAGGCGGGGGAAGGTCTGGCCCAGCACCGTGGCGGAGGGATCCCACAGGCGGATGTTGCGCACGGTGTTGCGGTTGTCGGTGAGGTCGACGCCCTCGGGGTCGCGGTTGAGCTCGTAGTCGACGCTGTCCACGTTGCCGAGGTCGAGCGCCTCGCGGGTGGCGGCGATGTTGCGCTCGATGTACTCCTCCTCGGTGGAGGACTCGTTCGGCTCGACCTGGAAGCGCTGGATGAACTGGGGGTAGATGCCGCCGGCCACCACAGCGACCAGGCCCCACAGGCCGACGCCGAGGATGGGCAGCACCCAGCCGCGCCGCCAGATGTTCACGATGAACAGGACGAAGCTGGCCGCGGAGATCAGGACCAGCAGGTTGAGCACCGGGAGCTGGGCGTTGACGTCGGTGTAGCCGGCGCCGTCGACGAAGCCCGTGCTCGAGGTGGTGAGCTCGAAGCGCTGCAGGTAGTAGCCCGCGGCCCGGATGAGCGCGAGGACGCCGAGCAGCACGGAGATGTGCGCCTTGACCTGCGAGGTCACCCGCGGGCCGACCGCGCCGGGGCCGGTGGGCTGGACCCGGATGCCGCCGTTGGCGAAGTGGGCGGCGACGGTGACGACGAGGATGATGAGGATCGAGGCGAACGCCCAGTCGGCGACCGAGGACAGGAACGGCAGCTGGAAGATGTAGAAGCCGAGGTCGGTGCCGAACTGGGCATCCTGCTGGCCCCAGTCGCCCCCGTTGACGAACAGCAGCCACGAGCGCCACTCCTGGCTCATGCCCAGGCCGGCGATGAGGGCGAGGAACAGCGCCACGCCGATGCGCAGCAGGCCCGTGCGGTGCCCGATGGCATCCCGGAAGCGCTCGAGCGCCTCCTGCTCGGGACCGGCCGGGGGGAACTTCGGCGCCAAGCGGTCGGCGATGTAGAGGTTGACCCAGCAGATGGCGAAGAAGATCGCCACGAAGATCGCGGCCAGGGAGATCTGGGCTCCGAGCACGCCGCGCCAGACGTCGTCGTATCCGAGCGAGTCGAACCACAGGAAGTCGGTGTAGAAGCCGGCGATCCCGCGCAGCGACGTGACCAGGATGAACAGGGCGATGGCCGCGACGATCAGGATCGTGCGTCCACGGTTCGAACCGGCCGGGCGCGGACGGCGCGCGGCGGGGCTTGGCATGTCAGAGGGTGGGCGCATGGAGGGCGCGGAGCCTACCGATGACGGGCGGGCTGCCCACCGCGAGTCGGCCCGTGACGACCCCGGCGGGTGGGGCTCAGCCGATCACGAGGAGGCAGCGGCACCCGGGATGGGCCTGCGGGCACGGATCCCCGGTGGGGAAGGGCTCACCCGCACCCACCTCGCCGGCCAGGGCGTTGTCCTGGGCGTCGGGGCACGGGCCCTGTGACGGGTCGATGAGCCACCGGACCCGGCCGTCGGGCTGGGCGGCGGTGAGGGTGCCGAGGGCGTAGGCCGAGAGCAGGGCGTCGTCGGCGACGGGCCCGATGTGCTGCACCTTCCACTCCCGGTACAGCGCTCGGAGGCGCTCGTCGAGCTCGTCGGGATCGCCATCGACCTCGGAGGCCGAGCGCTCCACCCGGCGGCGGAACGGCTCCACCAGCGCGGCGCCGAGGGCCTGGGCCAGCGCCGTGACGTCGACCGCGACCTCGCTCCCGGCGACCTGCCCGCCGGCGGCGGCTGCCGCCTGCAGGTGCTTCTCGGCCAGGCGGGCGTAGCCGTCGATCTGGACCGACAGGTCGGGCAGCAGCTCGGCCGCCGTGGTGGTCCCGCTGCGCCGCAGCAGGTCCAGCAGCTCGTTCTGCTCGTCGGCCAGCCGGCGCTTGAGCGCCCGGTTCAGCTTGGTCTCGAGCGGGCCGAGCGCGTCGGCGCGGGCGAGCAGCGCGGGCTCGTCGGCGAGGAACTCGGCCGGCACACGGTCGACGTCACCGCCGGGGCGGTCGTCGGCCTGCGCCTCCTCGACGGGCTCGTCGACGGAGGCCGTGTCCTCCGCCGCATCGACCGCATCGACGGCTTCGTCCGTGTCGTCCGTGTCGTCCTCCGCCTCGGCGGCGTCGGTACCGGCATCGACCACCTGGCGGGCCTTGGCGACGGACTCCTCCCGCTCGGCACGCAGCCGGGCGAACAGCTCGTCCACGTCACCGCCGGGGGTGTGGGCATCGGCCTCGTCGGCGTCGAGCTCGGTGGCCTCGTGGTCCTCGACCTCCGCCTCGACCTCCTCGTCCAGCTCGACCTCCGCCTCCGGCTCGGTCTCCTCGTCGGGCGCCGTGGGCTCGTCGACCGCGTCGTCGACGCCTTCGATGTCGGCCTCGGTCTCGGTGATCGGCGCCACGGTGTCGTCGGGCTCGACCGCATCGGCCAATGCCGCGATCTCGGCCTCGTCGGGCTGGTCCTCGCCCTCGGCCCGGTCCTCGTCGACCGTGCCCTCGCGACCCGTGACCTCGTCGTCGTCGCCGTCGTCGTCGGCGTCCGCGGCCGGGGCATTGGCCCCGACGATGCCGACGAAGCCGTCGGGCAGCTCGGGCTCGCCGGGGTCGGGCAGCGCATCGGCGAGCTGGCCGGTGATGTCGTCGAGGTTCTCCCGCACCAGCCCGTAGGCGGCGAGGAGGCGCTCCCGGCCGTCGAGGAGCCGCTCGATGTGGTCCCGGGCGATGTCGCGGCGGCGCTGGAGGTCCTCCAGGATCCGGGTGCGGACCTCCTTGGCCTCGTTCACCATGCCCCGTCCCTCGTCGCGGGCCTCGGCCAGGATGGTCTCGGCCTCGGCTTCGGCCTCGGCGCGGCGTGCGTCCGCGGCGGTCCGCTCGGCCTCGATCGCCTCGGTGGCCTCGGCCCTCGTGCGCTCGGCCTCCTCGGCGGCCTCGGTGCGGATGCGTTCGGCTTCGGCGGTGGCCTCGGTGGTCGCCTGCTCCAGCGCGTGCTCGGCGTCGGCCGTGAGCGCGGTCGCGGTCGCCTTGGCCTCGTCGGTGAGCTTGTCCGCCTCGGCGGTGGCCTCCCGGATCATCCGGGCCGCGGACTCCTCGGCCTTGGACCGGATCTCCTCGGCGGCGCGCCGGGCGGTGGAGAGCACGGAAGCGGTCTCCGCGCCCACCAGGGACACCAGCTCGTCGTCGTCGAGGAGGGCCAGCTCGGGCGGCGGTGGCGCGGGGGCGGCGACCGGCGCGGCGGTGTCGATCTCGGCGATCCGCGCCTGCAGCTCGTCGACCAGCTCGTTGGTGGCGGCGATGCGCGCGGCCACGGTCTCCAGGAACTGGTCGACCGCTCGGGCGTCGTAGCGACGGGACGATCCCGGGAAGCGGACGTTCCGGAGATCGGCCGGATCGATGCGGGGGTCGTCGGTCATCGGGGAGCAACCCTACGCCTGCCCCTCCGGGCGCCGGTGGAGCCTCCGAGGAGCCCCGCCCCGCCTGCGTCGACGCCCTACGAGGGGTCCAGACCCAGCACCTCGAGCAGCTCGGCGAGCACGTCGGAGGCCAGTCCGACGACCGGATCCAGGAGGCCGCCACCCGGCGCCGGCGCGGGCGGCGCCGTGGTGGTGGTGGTGGTGGTGGTGGTGGTGGTGGTGACGGTGCTCGGCGTGGTGGTCGTGGCCGTGCCGCCGGGGTCGACGGTCGTCGGGTTGGCGGGC
>DMTU01000106.1:0-294 GCA_003476595.1 Acidimicrobiaceae bacterium
GTCTCGTAGCCGGTGACCACGAGCAGCATCACCACGCCGAGCCACGCGACGGTGAAGAGCATGGCGGTCTGGACGTCGTCGGCCGGGAAGAGCCACTCGAACGCGTCCGGTGCGAGGCGGCCGAGCACGGACGGTCCGAGGACGATGCCCGCCGCGAGCTCACCGATGACTGCTGGTTGGCCGACCTTGCGGGCGACGAGACCGAGCCCACGTGCCAGGGCGACCACGACGACGAGGCCGACCCAGAAGATCAGCAGCTCGTGCTCGCCGGGCGGGTTGAGGTTCATGCTCGGG
>DMTU01000106.1:410-6182 GCA_003476595.1 Acidimicrobiaceae bacterium
GGGTTGAGGTTCATGCTCGGGGCCTCGCGGAGGTCAGGTGCCGGGCGGCGGTGGTCGACGGGTCGGTCGGCATCGGGCGCGAAGGGTAACTGGCCCCGGCCCGCTCCCGACCCCAGGCCCGGGCGGGGGTGTGTGGTGCGCGGCATGGCGGATGTGCCACCGTCGGGGCCGGCGTCCCCCAGCCACGCCGCCTCCCCATGACCGTGACCATCCCCGGAGACGCGCTGCGTTGATCGCGACGCTCTCCCTCCACCTCGCCATCGGAATCGGGATCCTCCTCGCAGCACCGGTGCTGCGCAGATGGGCCGCGCCCCTCGCGGCCGTGCCGTCGCTGGCCAGCTTGGCCTTCGCCCTGACGATCGCCCCCGACGTGCTCGACGGGGAGCCCTGGACGGCCACCTTCACGTGGGTCCCCGGCCTGGACCTGTCCGTCGACCTGTTCGTCGACGGGCTGGGGCTCGTCATGATCCTGCTGGTCTCGGGCATCGGGCTCGCCATCGCCGCGTACTCGGGCTCGTACTTCGCCCCCAACGCCACCGCGGCCCGCACGGCCGGCCTGCTCGTGCTGTTCGCCGGCGCCATGCTCGGCCTCGTCACCGCCGAGCACGTGGTGATCCTCTACCTGTTCTGGGAGCTGACCTCGATCCTGTCGTGGCTGCTCATCGGCCAGCGCCACACCGACCCTGCGGCCCGGGCCGCGGCCACCCACGCCCTCGTGCTCACCGGCTCGGGCGGGCTCGCCCTGCTCGGCGGCCTGGTGATCCTGGCCCGGGAGGCCGGCACGTGGTCCGTCGTCGAGCTGCTCACCGACCCGCCCGGCGGCACGGCCGCCGGGGTCGGGCTCGGGCTCGTGGTGCTCGGCATCGTCACGAAGTCGGCGCAGTACCCGTTCCACGCCTGGCTCCCCGGCGCGATGGTCGCCCCCACGCCGGTGAGCGCCTACCTGCACTCGGCCACCATGGTGAAGGCGGGCATCTACCTGGCGCTGCGCCTCGCCCCCGCCTTCGTCCACCTCGATGCCTGGCAGCCCGTGGTGCTCACGATCGGCCTGCTCACGATGGTCGCCGGCGGCCTCCGCGCCATCCGCCAGGACGACCTCAAGCTGCTCCTGGCCTTCGGCACGGTGAGCCAGCTCGGCTTCCTGTTCGTGCTCAGCGGCTCCGGGTTCGAGTACGCCACCATCGCCGGTGTCACGCTCCTCATCGCCCACGCCCTGTTCAAGGCGACGCTGTTCCTGGTCGTGGGCATCGTGGACCACCAGGCCCACACCCGCGACCGCCACGAGCTGCTCGACCTACGCCTCGGCACCGGGTGGGGCCCGGTCCGGGTGTGCGCCGTGCTGACCGCGGCGTCGATGGCAGGCGTCCCGCTGATGGCCGGCTTCATCGCCAAGGAGGAGGCCTACGCCGCGTTCGTCTACGAGGGCGGCGCCGTCGGCGTGATCGGGCTCGTCGGGATCGTGACCGGGTCCGTCCTCACCATGGCCTACAGCCTGCGCTTCGCCGCCGTGTTTTGGCGCCAGAGCGATCGAGACGACGCCGACGTCACCCCGCCGTCGTGGACCTTCGGTGCGCCGGTCTACGTCCTCACCGCCCTCACCATCGCCATCGGCCTCGTCCCGGCGCCGATCATCGGCGACCTCGTCGACGTCGCCAGCGGCGACCTGCTCGGCCGCGAGGTCGCCGGGGAGCTCGCGCTGTGGCACGGCATCAACACCGCGCTGGTGCTGTCGGTGCTCACCATCGCGGCCGGCGTCCTGCTGTGGCGCCTCACCGATCCCTTCGTCCGCCTCACCGGCCGGGCCGCCCCGCCGATCGACGGCTACCGCGCCTTCCAGATCGGGCTCGAGGGCTTGTTCACCCTGGCCCGCGTCACCACCACCCGGATCCAGACCGGCTCTCTGCCCCGGTACATCGCCATCATCTTGATGGTCGTGGTCGGCGGGCCGGCGCTGGTCGCCGTGGCCACCACGTCCCTGCCCGACCTGGCTGATCCGCTGGACGTCCCCGTGCAGCTGGCGCTCGCCGGTCTCATCGCCGGCGCCGCGCTCGCCACCATCTTCGTGCCCCGGCGCCTCGGGGCGGTCGTCGTCCTCGGTGGCGTCGGCTACGGGATGGCCGGCCTGTTCGTCGCCCAGGGTGCGCCCGACCTCGCGCTCACCCAGTTCGCCATCGAGACGCTCACGATCGTCGCCTTCGTCCTCGTGCTCCGCCAGCTGCCGGCTCGCTTCAGCCGCAGCGACGACCGCGCCGGCCAGCTCCGCCGCATGGGCGCCGCCGCGGTCGTCGGGGTGGGGGCGTTCGTGCTCGTGCTGGCCGTCAGCGGCACCGACCCGACCACGCCGGCGTCGGACCTCGCCGTGACCCAGGCGGTGCCCGAGGCCGAGGGCCGCAACATCGTGAACGTCATCCTCGTGGACTTCCGCGGCCTCGACACGCTCGGCGAGATCGCCGTGCTCCTCGTGGCCGCCGTGGGCGTCACCACCCTGGCCCGCGTCGGTCGGCGCCCGCCGCGCACCGGCGTCCCGCCGCTGCCGGAGATCGACCCGCTCGACCCGGCCACGATCGACAAGGACGCCCGGACGTGAAGCGGTCCGTCATCGTCGACGTCACCGCCCGGCTGATCCTGCCGTCCGCGCTGCTGTTCGCCCTGCACCTGCTGCTCTCCGGTCACGACCGGCCCGGGGGCGGCTTCGTCGGCGGGCTCGTGGCCGGCGCCACCATCGCCCTGATCTTCGTGGCCGGCGGCATGGATGACGTGCGCTCGGTCGTGCCCGTGCGGCCCTGGACGATCCTGGGTGGCGGGCTGGCCGTCGCCGCCTCCGTGGCGACGGTGCCGATCCTGCTCGGCAACCCGGTCATGGACAACTGGAAGCTCTCCATGGACCTGCCGCTGCTGGGGGACGCCAAGATCAGCAGCGCCCTGGTGTTCGACATCGGCGTGGCTGCCGTGGTCATCGGGACGATCTTCATGGTGTTCGAGGCCTTCGGTGACGAGGAACCCCCGGAGTTCCGGGGCGAGGTCCGCCCGGCGCCGGGCAGCGGCCAGCGCCCGGAGGTCGAGTCGTGACGACCGTCTTCGCCGCACTCGCCGGCGCGCTGTTCGCCACCGGCACCTACCTGGTGCTCCAGCGCGAGCTCACCCGCATACTCATCGGGCTGGCCCTGCTCAGCCACGGCGCCAACGTCGTGCTCCTGGTCGCTGCGGGGGAGCCCGGCCGACCGGCGTTCCTGGACGGCCGTGACGACCCCTCGGCGTTCCTCGACCCGCTCCCCCAGGCCTTCGCGCTCACCGCCATCGTCATCACCTTCGGCGTCACGTGCTTCCTGCTCGCCCTCGCCTACCGGAGCTGGGTGCTCACCCAGGACGACACGGTGCAGGACGACCCCGAGGACGTGCGCGTCCGCCAGGAGCCCGACGCCGACATCGAGCGCTCCGGTGCCGACCAGCCCACGATCGAGGCACAGGACCGATGACCCCCTGGATCGCCCTCCCCGCGGTGCTGCCGCTGCTGGCCGCTGCCGCGTCCGTGCTGGTCGGGCGGTCCCGCACCGCGCAGCGCATCATCGGGCTGGGAACGCTCACCGCGCTGCTCGGCCTCGCCGTCCGCCTCCTCATCGAGACCGACCGCAACGACGTCATGACCACCCAGGCCGGCGGCTGGGTCGCGCCCCTCGGCATCACCTTCGTCGCCGATCGCCTCTCCGCCATCATGCTGCTGGTCGCGATCGGCATGTTCCTGGCCGTGCTCGTCTACGCCATCGGCCAGGGCGACGAGGAGGCCCGCCACGTCGGGTTCCACCCCGTGTACCTGACGCTGGTCGCCGGCGTGTGCATGGCGTTCCTCACCGGCGACCTGTTCAACCTGTTCGTCGCGTTCGAGGTCCTCCTGGTCTCCAGCTACGTGCTGCTCACCCTGGGCGGACGCCTCGCCCAGGTCCGGGCCGGGACGACCTACGTGGTCATCAGCCTGCTCGCCTCGATCACGTTCCTGATGTCGCTCGGGCTGCTCTACCGAGCCACGGGCACGGTGAACCTGGCCGACCTGCCGGCGGCGATGGAGGCCCTCGACCCCGAGCTGCGCCGCGTGTTCCTCCTGCTCTTCCTCGGGGTGTTCGGCATCAAGGCCGCCATCTTCCCCCTGTTCTTCTGGCTGCCCGACAGCTACCCCAACGCCCCGACCGCGATCACGGCCGTGTTCGCCGGCCTGCTCACCAAGGTCGGCGTGTACGCCATGATCCGCATCCAGACCACGATCGGGCCCGACGACACGGTCGTGGGCACCGTGCTGCTGGTGGTCGCCGCGCTCACGATGGTGATCGGCGTCTTCGGGGCCATCTCCCAGCAGGAGATCAAGCGGATCCTGTCGTTCCACGCGGTCAGCCAGATCGGCTACATGGTCTTCGGCCTCGGGCTGCTCACCGTCGCCGGCCTGGCCGCCGCGATCCTCTACATCGCGCAGTACATCGTCGTGAAGACCACGTTGTTCCTCACCGGTGGGCTGGTCGAACGGGCCTCGGGCACCGGCCACCTCGACCGGGTCGACGGCATGCTCCGCACCCGTCCCCTGCTCGGCATGCTCTTCCTGCTGCCCGCGCTCAGCCTGGCGGGCGTCCCGCCGCTGTCGGGCTTCGTGGGCAAGTTCGCACTCGTCGATGCCGGCGTCTCCTCCAAGAGCTGGGTGCTCGTCGGCGTGAGCCTGGCGGTGAGCATCATGACGCTGCTCTCCATGAACAAGATCTGGGCCGGGGCGTTCATGGGCGAGCCGACCGCCAACGCCGAAGCCACCAGTCCGCTGCCCACCGCGATGGTGGTCGCCACCGGCGTGCTCGTGGCGGTCAGCATCGGCATCGCCCTCGGCGCCGGCCCCATCTACGCCTACGCCGAACGGGCGGCAGAGACCCTGCTGCCCCTGGCCGGGAGCAGCGCGCCGTGAGCTACGTCGGCCCCACCCTCTGGCTGACCGGCCTGTGGATGATCCTGTGGCGCAGCACCACGCCCGGCACGATCATCACCGGCATCCTCCTCGCGGTCGCCCTCACCTGGGCGGTGCGGCGATCCGACGTCCACCGGCGCCACCACCGGGTGCACCTGCTCCCCCTGCTGCGGTTCTTCGGGCACATGGCCGTCGCCCTCGTGAAGTCCAACGTCGCACTCGGCTTCGAGGTCCTCACCCCGACCGACTACACGACGCCGGGCCTGCTCGAGGTCCGCCTGCCCACCTGCTCCGAGCTGGTCCTCACCGTCATCGCCAACAGCATCACCCTGACGCCGGGCACGATGACCCTCGAGCTGCGCCCCGAGACGTCCACGCTGCTCGTGCACGTGCTGCACCTGCGCGACGTGGACGCCGCCCGCCACGAGATCCTCGAGCTGCACCGGTTGGTCAGCGCCGCCCTCGTGCCGGTGACCACGCCCGACGAGCGAGGAGCCGAGCTCACGTGATCGCCGCCACCTTCGTGCTGCTCTCCTGCGCCGCCGCGCTCTTCGCGTACCGCGCCGTGCGAGGCCCCTCCATCGTCGACCGGGTCGTCGCGGTGGACGGCCTCGTCGTCATCGCCATCGGCGCGATCGCCGCGGACGCCGTCCGCTACGACGATGCCCGGTTCGCCGACGCCGCCATCCTGCTCGCCATCATCGCCTTCGTGGGCACCGGCATCGTGGCCCGCTTCATCGAGCGGCGGGGAGGTTGACGGTGGACATCGTCGCCGACGTGATCATGCTGGCCGGGGCCCTGTGGTTCCTCCTCGCCGGGTTGGGCGTCGCCCGGTT
>DMTU01000136.1:0-546 GCA_003476595.1 Acidimicrobiaceae bacterium
CCCCGAGATCGTGGCCCCCATCGTCGACGGCGGCGCCGACGCGGTCATGGGCTCCCGGATGCTGCCGCCCGGCTCGGCCCGGGCGGGCGGGATGCCGCTGTACAAGTGGGTCGGCAACCGGATCCTCACCACGGTGCAGAACCGCCTCACGGGCGCGTCCCTGTCGGAGTGGCACTCGGGCTACCGGGCCTACCGCGTCGACGCCCTGCGCGACCTCGACCTCGATGCCATGTCGGACGGGTTCGACTTCGACACCCAGATCCTCCTCGGGCTGATGGGCGCCGGTCGGTCCATCGTCGAGATCCCGATCCCGACCTACTACGGGGACGAGATCTCCTACGTGAACGGGATGCGCTACGCCCGCCAGGTCACCGGGCACGTGCTGCGCCACCGGCTCCGCCGCATCGGCTTCGGCGCCGGCGCCCGTGGCGTCGGCTACGAGGCCAAGGTCGGCGCCGGCACCTCGCACCAGCTGCTCCTCGATCGGCTCGACCGCCGTCCCGCCGGCCGCGTGCTCGACCTCGGGTGCGCCGACGGCCACCTCGG
>DMTU01000136.1:713-1535 GCA_003476595.1 Acidimicrobiaceae bacterium
GGGCCACGAGGTCGTCGGCGTCGACGGCGAGCCGTCGCCCGAGGCGGTCCGGCGCCTGGACCGCCACATCGTCGCCGACCTCGATGCCGGGCTGCCCCCCGAGGTCACGGGGGAGTTCGACGTCGTGCTGGTGGCCGACGTGCTCGAGCACCTGCGCGATCCCGGCGCCCTGCTCCAGGAGGTCCAGGGCCGCCTGCGCCCGGGCGGACGGGTGGTGGGCAGCATCCCCAACTTCGCCCACTGGTACCCGCGCGTCCGGGTGGCCTCTGGCCTGTTCGACTACGACGCCCGGGGCATCCTCGACCGCGGCCACCTGCGCTTCTACACGCGGCGGTCGTTCCGGCGGCTGTGCGAGGGCGCCGGCTACCGCGTGGTCGACCTGGACGCCGCCGGCCTGCCCGTCGAGGTGTTCCAGCGCGGCGGTGCCGGCGTCGCCGGCCCGGTGCTGTCGGCGATCGGCGCGGTCGACCGGGTCCTGGCCCGGCTGCGCCCCACCCTGTTCGCCTTCCAGTTCCTCTTCGAGCTCGAGGCGCAGGATCAGCCGTCGGCCGACGCCGCCAGCCGCTCGCAGAGCGCCGCGTCGGACGAGGCGACCTCGCTCGTCGCCGAGGGCGCGTAGCCCGATCCCGGCGGGGCCTCGCCGACCAGCAGCGTCGCGGGGCCGTCGAGGCGGGGGATGAACCCGTTCGTCAGCAGGCGGCCGCGCCAGCGCACGCCACCTTCGCCGATGGCCGGATCGAGGTGGACCTCGAGGCGCACCACGCCGTCGCCCAGGTCCACCGGGCGACCGGGGTAGTCCAGGTCACCGGCGGTGACGCCCGC
>DMTU01000136.1:1634-6577 GCA_003476595.1 Acidimicrobiaceae bacterium
GCGGGGCATCACCCAGGCGACGACCGGGGCATCGGTCCAGGCGAGCAGCGCGTGGCGACGGCCGGGTTCGAGGTCGGACAGGTCGACGTCGAGCACGACCCGGCCGCCAGCGCGCGTTCGCTCGGCGGCGACCCACCCGGGCGGGTAGACGTCCGACGGCGGGGCCGCGCTCCACACGTAGACCCCGCGGCAGTCGCCGATCACGACCACGGCGTCGCGGTCGGCCGCGTCCGGGAGGGTGTCGGCCACGGTGACGTCGGGATCGGCGCCGACGGCGAGGCGAGCGTCGAGCAGGCCCGCCACCAGCGTCGGTGCCGGGTTCGGCGCCCGGAGCCGCTGGTAGACCGTGGCGACGCCGACCTGCACCCAGACGGTGGCGAGTGCGAGGCCGACCGCGGCGGCTCCGAGGGCACGGCGCCGACCCCGACCGGCGATGCCGCGCACCGCGTGCACGCCGAGCGCGGCCATGGGCACCAGGAAGGGCACGACATCGGCGTGGTAGCGCTGCGCCACGTAGCCGAACGGCACGATGGTGGCGCACCCCGCCAGACCGCCGACGGCCACGGCGACCCAGGCCACCGGGTCGGCCGGCCGACGCCGCAGCAGCGTCCAGGTGCCGATCGCCGCGGCCACGACGAGCGCGGCGAGGGTGACGGTGATGCTGGTCGTGTGGTCGACGAGGTCGAAGGTGACGTCGCCGACCACGGGACCGCCCGCCGGGGGGAAGTCCACGAAGGGCAGCTGGTCGACGATGCGGACACCGGTCGGCCGCAGGTAGTGCAGGAGGGTGGTCGGCGCGAACCGCAGGCCGAACAGGCTGCCTCCTGCCTCGGCGAGCATCTCCCGGCGCGCCGCGCTCACCTGGGTGTACCCCTGCGCCTCGAACGGGATGGAGGTCGGGTTGCCGAACTTCAACACGTTGAGCACGGCGTAGGCCACCGCAGGCACGGCGGCGACGGCCAGCAGCGGGAGGGCCCCGGCCGGGCCGCGCAGCCGGTCGAGCAGGCGCTGTCCCGGCGTGGCGAGCGCGGCGAGGGCGAGGATCCCGACGGCGACGCAGGCTCCTGCACCCACCGACGCCCGCGACAGCACGGCGCCGCTGCACCCGACCGCGGTGGCGGCGAGCGCGGCCCACGACGGGCGGTGTCGCAGCGCGAGCAGGCCCGCGAAGGTGACGACCGTCCACGCCATCCCCCACATGGCCGACTCGTGGTACACCCACGGCCGGCTGGCGAGGAACGTGGCGGTGGAGCCCCCGGCGAGGACGAGCCCGAACAGGCCGCACAGGAGGCGACCCAGGCGCCCCTCCGGCGGTGACCCCGGCCGGGCCCGCCGTGCCTCCAGGAGCACCCGCTCGGCCGCGACGAGCAGCACGACGTGGGCGAGCAGCATCGACAGGGCACCGAGGCGCCCCTCGAAGCGGTCGGTGACGGCCACCACCGGGAGCCGCAGCACCGCCGGCCAAGGAGGTTGGTACATGTAGGTGCCGCCGTCGTGCTCGAACGCCTCGATGCCGAGCACGTCCCGGTCGACCTGGAGGCGCCCGTCGAGGAACGACTCGGCCTGGGCGTCGTAGAAGTCCCCGGCCGGGACCCACGGCAGCAGGCTGCGCTCGCCGCCGGTGAGCACGAGCAGGAAGGCGACGAGCCCGACGAGCGCGCCGATCCGGTAGGCCCGCCGTGCCGCCCGCTCGCCGTCGTCCCGGACCGGGGCCTGCGTCGTCATTCCCCCGGCACGGTCCTGTGTCGGCGACGGAGGGCCACGACCCCGGCGTGCACGCCGATGGCGGCGAGGATGAGCAGCGGGACCTCGGCGGCGATGCGGAACCGCGGGTTCCCGTAGGTCGCGGCGGCGACCGCGACCACGACGGCGACGGGGGCGACCAGCAGCCACAGGTCGACCCATCGCCGGCGCCGGGCGAGGTGCACCGCGCCGGCGATCGCGAGCGGCAGCGTGGCCCACAGGATCCACCCGGTGATCCGCTCGGTGAGCAGGCGGCGGCCCTCGAAGGTGGCGAGGCGGCCCTGCTGCTCAGGCTCGTACAGCTGGAAGGTGCGCAGCACCCGGACCGTGGCCACCTTGGGCAGCTCGTCGAGGTGGTCCCGCAGGTAGGACAGGCCGTCGTCGCGCAGGTCGCCGGCGACCACGGACTCGTCGGCGGCCTCGAGCGCCTCCTGGCGGAAGCCGTCGAAGCAGTCCTCGCTGATGTACCAGAACCCGATGAGGTCGCTGTCGTAGGTGCGGTCGCAGTTGGCGCCGGCCAGCACCGAGCCGAGGTTGTTGGAGACGAGCACGGGCTCCTCGAAGGTGGTCAGGTTCCGCACCGCCCAGGCACCGGGCAGCAGCAGCGCGGAGACGACCACCGCCACGCCGGCACCGACCCGGATGCGCCGGGGTGGCGCGGTCACCAGCAGCGGGAGCACCAGGACCACGGCGAGCACCAGGCCCTCGGACCGGACGAGGGTCGCCGCCCCTCCGAGCAGGCCGACGAGCGCCGCTCGCTCGGGGGTCGGGGACTCCCGGAAGCGCACGACGGCGAGGAGCACGAGCACGACGAGCCAGAGGAACAGCGACTCGGCCAGCAGCGCGGACTCGGGCGCGAACAGGGCCGGGTGCACGGCGGCGACGAGCCCGAGGAGCAGCGCGCCGCGCTCGGGCAGCCAGCGCCGGGCGAGCATCACGACGCCGACGACGGCCAGCGCACCGAGGACGGCGAGCCCGAGCCGCTGGGCCGGCACCGACCGGAGCCCGATGGCGTGGAACATCCCGAGCAGGCCGGGGAAGCCGGGCGGGAACTCGGCGGTGGGCCGCACGATGTCGGCCCGGGCCATGTCGTAGGGGCGGATGTAGCCCAGGCCCTCGGCGAGGTGCTGGCCGAGCAGCCGGTAGCCGCCGGCGTCGCTGATGGGGAGGATGTTGGGCGCGGCGGCCAGGGCGTAGGTCACGCGGACGCCGAGGGCGACGAGGAAGATGCCGAGGAAGCCGGCCCGGCGGCGGGTGTCGGGGTGCCAGCCCGTGGCCGTGGTCGGCGCGCTCATGGCCGGGCGGCCAGCTCGTCGTCGGCGTCGACCACATCGGTGGTGCGGGCCGCCTCCAGGATCGCCGGCCCGAGCCACTGGGCGACCTCGACCGAGGTCTCGGTGGTGAAGTGCGTGCCGTCGGGCCGGAGGCGGAGCGAGTCCGTCCCGTCCGGGGTGCTCGCCAGCCAGTCGGCAAGGTCCACGAAGCCGACGTCGGGGTGGTCGTCGAGCTCGTCGACCAGCAGCTCGTTCCACCGCTCGAGGCGATCGAAGGTCGGATCGTCGCGCTCCCGGGTGCTGGCCACGGGCGGCGGCTGGAGGACCCAGACGACGGCCTCCGCCGTCTCGAGCAGGAAGTCCGTGGCGGCGCGGACCTCGCTGCGCAGGTAGTCGTCATAGACGGGGTCGCCGATGGTGCGCCACTCGTCGTCGCCCTCGATCCGCCGCTCGGTGAGGTCCCACAGGCCGATCTCGACCACGGTGATCTCGGGTTCCGCGGTGGTGAGGGCCCCGCGCCACGCGGTCGTGAAGTCGCAGCCCTCCGGCACGGGCTCGGGGCCCCGCTCCAGGAAGTTGCGCTCGCCGCCCCGTCCGAGGCCGCAACCGCTCACCGTGCCTGCGCCGTTGAAGTCCATCCGCTCGGTCTCGATCGCCCAGTCGATGAGCCCGGGGATGAACAGCAGGGCGGTGGAGTCGCCGAAGAGCGCGACCCGCGGCGCCGGCCCGGGCGCCGTCGTCGGGGGCGGCTCGGTCGTGGGGCCGCCGGCGGGCGAGGACGTCGTGGTGGTGCTGGTGCGGGGGATCGCATCGCCGGCGAGCAGGTCGTCCTGGAGCGCTTCGGCCGCCGCGAAGTCGATGGGGTCCTCCCGGTCCAGGAGGGCGGGCGGCACGATCGCCAGGGCGACGACGCCTGCGATGGCGGCGATGGTGGCTGCCGGGCGTCCCCGACCGCGGAGGGGGAGCCCGTGGTGGCGGATGGGCTGCTCGACGAAGCGGTGGCTGGGGATGGCGACGGCGAGCGTGACCAGGATGCGCAGCCCGGCGAGCAGGGCGTCGTCGACCCCGCCGCCGTCGAGCCCGGTTCGCGCCGGGGAAAGCCACAGGAAGATCGGCCAGTGGTACACGTAGACGCCGTAGGAGATGCGGCCGAGCCCGGTGAGCGGCGGGAGGGAGAGCGCCCGCGCCACCGGCGTCGGCGCCAGCACCGCCACGATGACGGCGGAGGTCAGCACTGCGTGGCCGAGCAGCACCCACGGGTGCAGGGCGCCGCTGGACTGCTCCGTCACGACCCAGAGCCCGAGCATGGTGGCGAGGGCGGCGGCTCCAGCCGCGCTGCGCACCCCGTCGGGCAGCGAGGTGCCGAGGTCCCGGCGGTGGTGCCAGACGGCGAGGAGCACGCCGATGAGCAGCTCGGCCATGCGGGTGTCGGTGCCGTAGTACGCCCGGTCGCCGCCGCCCACGACGAGGGTCACGGCGACGGAGACGACGATGCCGACCGCGGCCAGCACGCCCAGGCCGACCCACCCGGCCCGCCGGCGCAGGAGCAGGACGGCCAGCAGCGGCAGGACGAGGTAGAACTGCTCCTCGATCGCCAGGCTCCAGTAGTGCTGCAGCGGCGAGTCGCCGGTGAACAGCTCGGCGTAGGAGAGCTCGGACAGCACGAAGCGCCAGTTGGCGACGTAGCCGATGGCGGCCAGGGCATCGGCCCGGAAGCGGTCGAGGCCGCTCTGGTCGGCGAAGGCCAGCACGTAGGTGGTGGCCGCGAGCACGCCGAGCAGCGCGGCGGGCAGCAGGCGCCGGAACCGTCGGACCCAGAACGCCCGGAGGTCGACCCGGCCGGTGCCGCGGTGCTCGCCGAGGAGCAGCGTCGTGATGAGGAACCCGGAGAGCGTGAAGAAGGCGGACACCCCGAGGTAGCCGCCG
>DMTU01000136.1:6644-11829 GCA_003476595.1 Acidimicrobiaceae bacterium
ACCCCGAGGTAGCCGCCGGCCGCCCACCCGAACCCGCTGTGGAACGCGAGGACCCCCGCCACGGCGAGACCGCGGAGGCCGTCCAGGCCGGGTCGATGGGCGAACCCCGTGGACCGCTGCCTGCTCGGGGCAGCGGGCGCGGTCACGTGGCGGGGGTGACCCGTCGGGCCGTCATGTGCGCTTCGGCAGGATCGGCGCGTCCCGACCGGTGCCCGAGGAGCCCGACGCCGACGAGGCGGTCTCGGAGGTCTCGTGGTACTCGGCCTCCACGTTGACCTCCCAGATGTCGTGGCTGGCGCCGTAGAGGTTCTCCACGGTGAGCATGGCCGTCATCATCGAGTGGTCCTGGTTGTTGTACCGGTGCATGCCGTTGCGGCCGACGGGGTGCACGTTGGCGACGTTCGCCTCGAGCCATCCCCGCAGCACACCGACGTTGCGCTGGTAGTCCTCGTCGTAGACGGGGTACGCCTTCGGCATGCGCACGACGTAGCCCTGCTCGACGTCGTCGCTCTGGATGAGCCCGAGGCGCACGAGCTCCTTGGTACCGGTCTCGATGAGGTGCTCGTCGGTGGCGCTCCACCACTCGTCGCCCTCGTCGACGGTGTACTCGAGGCCGAGGACGTTGCGGCCGTCCTTGACCAGGTAGGGCGACCAGGAACCGAAGTTCTGGATCCGCATCGTCTTGACCTCGGGGTCGTGGATGTAGATCCAGTTGTCGCTCCAGTCCACCTTGGCCTCGGGGACCACGAGCGAGACGGACAGGAAGTCGCGGAAGTGGAGGTCGGCGGCGGCGGCCAGCACCTCGGCCGGCGGCGGCGGGTCCATCGCCCGGAGCAGGGCCGGGAACGGCATGGTGGACACCACGTGGTCGGCGGCGTGGGTGGTCTCGGCGCCGGACTCGTCCGTGGCGGTGACCGACACGGCCCGCCCGTCGCGGTGCTCGACCCGGGTGACCTTGGCGCGGAACTGGACCTTGGACCCCTGGCCCTCGACCAGCTCGTGGCAGCGCTCCCACATCATCCCGGGCCCGTACTTCGGGTACTGGAACTCCTCGATCAGGCTGGTGACCTGCTTGGAGCGGTCGCGGCGGGAGAAGCGGCCGCGGATGGGCTCCCACACCGCGTCCCAGAGCGACATGCCCTTGATGCGCTGGGCGCCCCAGTCGGCCGACATCTCCGAGGGCGGCACGCCCCACACCTTGGTGCTGTAGGTCTCGAAGAAGTGCTCGTACAGGCGCCGTCCGTAGTTGGAGACGATGTAGCCCTCGAGGGTGGTGAGGTCCTTCGGCGGGCGGACACGGACCCAGAGGAAGGAGAGCCCGCAGCGGACGGCCTCGACCGGGCCCAGGTTCTTCAGCGCGTTCACGACGTTGATCGGGTAGTCGTAGAACTTGCCCTGGTAGTAGATGCGGCTCTTGCGGGGCCGCTGCATGAACTCCTCGTCGGGGAGGATCTCGTGCCACAGGGCCTCCACCTCCTTCACCTTGGTGAAGAAGCGGTGCCCGCCGATGTCGAAGCGGTAGCCGTCCGCGACCACCGTGCGGCTGATGCCGCCGACGACGTCGTCGGCCTCCAGCACGGTGGCGGTGCCGCCCCGCTTGCCCAGCTCGTAGGCGGCGGTCAGGCCGGCGGGGCCGGCGCCGATGACGACGACGTCTCCGGGATCGGTGGCGTTGGTGTCGGTGTTCGGGGTGTCAGTGGGCACAGCGTGGTGGCAGCGATCTCGGTCGTTCGGCGGGCGGGACAGCGCTGGCTAGCGTACGCCGGTGGCCGGTCCCCGACGGAACACCGCCAGGCGTGCCGACGGCGGGCTGGCGAGCATCGACCTGCTCGGCGTGTCCGCGCTCGTCGCGCTCGGCGTCGTCCTGCGGTTCGTCACGACCTCGCCGCTGTGGCTCGACGAGGCCCTCAGCGTGAACATCGCGTCGCTGCCGCTCGGCGAGATCGGCGACGCCCTCCGCCAGGACGGGCACCCGCCCCTGTACTACTGGCTGCTCCACGGCTGGATGTCGGTGTTCGGGGAGGGCGACCTCGCGGTCCGCGCCCTGTCCGGCATCGCCGGGCTGCTCGCGCTGCCGCTCGCCTGGGAGGCGGGCCGCCGGCGGGCGGGGACGATCGGCGGCCTGTGCGTGCTCGGCCTCACCGCCATCACCCCGTGGGCGGTGCGCTACGCCACCGAGGCCCGGATGTACGCGCTGGTGCTCACCCTCGTGTTCGCCGGGTGGCTGCTGGCCGACGACCTGCTCGCCCGGCGGGATCGGCTCCGGTGGGTGGCGCTCGCCGTGGTCACCGGCGGCGCGGTGCTGTCCCACTACTGGGTCCTGCACCTCGGCATCGCCGCGGTCGGCGCGCTCGCCGTGCGTTGGTGGCGCGGCGACGCCGAGGCTCGGGCCGGTGCACTGCGGGTGGCATCGGCCCTGGCCGTCGGATCGCTCGCGTTCGTGCCGTGGCTGCCGGTGTTCCTCGAACAGCTGTCGAGCACGGGCACGCCGTGGGCGTCGGCCGGCCGGCCCACCGGCGCACTGGTCGACCTGCTCGGCGGGCTGGGAGGCGGGGCCAAGTTCCCGGAGGCCGAGCTGTTCGGGTTCGCGCTGCTGGTGCTCGTCGCCGCCGGCGTCACGGTGGTGGCCCGGGGGCGGTGGGAGCTGCACGTGGACCTGCGCACCGTCCCCGGCGTGCGGTCCGAGGTCGTCGTGGCGATCGCCGCGATGTCGGTCGGCCTGGTGGCCGGCCAGCTCGGCGACGCCGTCTTCGCCCCCCGCTACGCCGCGGCGTTCCTGCCGATGCTCCTCATCGCTGCCGGCGTGGGCCTGGCCCGCATGCCGGCCCCGACGGTCCGGCGCGCCGTGGCCCTGGCCATGGTGGCCCTCGCCGCGGTCGGCCTCGGCGCCAACGCCATCGAGCCCCGGACCATGGGCGAGGAGATCGCGGACGCCATCGCGGCGGAGGCCGGCCCCGAGGACGTGGTCGCGATCTGCCCGGACCAGCTCGGCCCGGCCACGCTGCGGTCCCTGCCCGAGGGCATCGAGGCCGTCGGCCTGCCCGCCTTCGACCGGCCCGACCGCATCGACTGGCGCGACTACGCCGAGCGGAACCAGGCGGCCGACCCCGCGTACGCGGTCGCCGAGATCCTGGAACGGGCCGAGGGTGGTTCCGTGTGGCTGGTCATCAACACCCACTACCGCACCTACGAGGGCTACTGCGAGGGCGTCCAAGCCGGTCTGCAGGCCGCCCGACCGACCTCGGGCATCGCGGTCGCCGACCGCGGCGCGGAGGTCTTCGAGGGCGCGACGCTGGTGCGCTTCCTCCCGGGCTGACCCCGGAGCCGGCTCAGCCCACCGCCCGCAGCACCGACGCCCCGTCGGCGCGCCGCACGATGAGGATGTCCGCCGTGCGCACGCTGGCCACCCGGGTCGACCAGCAGTCGACGACGTCGCGGCCGTCGCCCAGGTGGAAGAACGTCGTCATCGGGCCCTCCTGCTGGTAGGCGTCGGCCCCGACCACGAGCTCGACCGTCTTGTCCCGCAGGGTCACCTCGTAGCTCGTCATGTGCTGACCGTACGAGGGGTGCCCTGTGCGGAGGAAGAGGGACAACCCTGTGACTTGCCTGTGCAGGGCCTGTGGCCTCAGGCGCTGCGGTGCTCGTCCCCGGCCCGGTGGGGGGCGGGCCGCTCGGCCCGCAGGAGGCGCAGCACCCGGCCGCGGTGGCCGCGGTAGGGCTCGAGCAGCTCCAGCATCTGGGCGTCGGTGCCGCGGGGCTCACCGAGGAACGCCCAGGCGACCAGGTGCTTGCTGCGCTCATCGCCCATCGGCACCGCGTCTGCGTCCCCGAGGGCGACCTGGCGCACGACGGCGGCCGTCCACGCGCCGACGCCGGCGATGGAGCGGAGCCGGTGCTCGGCCTCGTCGGGGGACTGGTCCACCACGGCCTCGACGGTGACGGAGCGGGCGGCGGCACGACGGATCACATCGGCGCGGGCTCGTTCGAGCCCGAGGGGGTGCAGGTCGTGGTGGCTGGTGCTCGCGAGCACCCGCGGGTCCGGCGGCACGGTCAGCTCGATGCCGGAGGGTCCGGGTGCGGGTTCGCCGTAGGCCTGCATCACCTGGCGATGCGCGCGCTTGCCCTCGAAGCCGCTGACCTGGTGGGCGCACACGGCCGGCACCAGGGCCTCCATGACCCGGTGCGACGCGCCGATGCGCAGGCCCGGGTGGCGCCGGACGAGCTCGGCAACGACCCCGGTGCGAGGGCCGAACCCCTCGAGGTCGTCGTGCTCGCCCACGAGGAGCGGCAGCTGGTCCAGGGCCCAGTCGGCCCCCGGCCCCCAGGCCTCGGCCTCGAGGCCACCGTCGCGGACGACGAGGTGCACCGTGGCCGGACCCATCGGCGTGCGGGTGGCCCGGAAGCACTCGTCCGATCGGAGCAGGCACGACGGATCGCCCTTCCCGTACCGGGTCGGGGCCAGGGTGAGGCGCAGGTCGAGCGGACGGGTCAGCGTCAGCCGGCGCGTGTTGGGCGGGGCGATCATCAGGCAGGCTCCCTCCGGGCCTGCCGGGGGGTGTGACATTCTCCGCTTCGTCGCCCCACGAGGCCAAACCGGAGCCGGACCGCCGCGCCCCTCAGGACCGCCGAGCGGCCCGCCAGTCCTCGGCGTTCACCGCCCACCGCTCGTGGTCGCGCCAGTCCCCGTCGACCAGCACGAGGCGGGGGGAGTAGCCCTCCAGCCGGAGCCCGCAGCGCCGGGCCAGGGCCCGGGAGCGCTCGTTGCCGGGTTGGATGTCGGCCTCGAAGCGGTGGAGCCGCATCTGGGTGAACGCGACCTCGATGGCCATCGAGACGCCGTCGGTGAGGTGGCCCCGGCCGACGTAGGGCGACAGGGCCGACCAGCCGGCGGTGGCCCGCTGCACGGCGCCGCGCTGGATGCCGTTGAGGTTCACGAAGCCGGCGATGGCGTCGTCCTCCCGGGAGCAGACGAGGAACTGCTCGATCTCGTGGCGCTCGCCGCGCGTGAGCCACTGGCGGAACGCGCCGACGTCGGCCGGAGGGAAGACCCACGGCGCCAGGTGCTCGCTCTGCGCGACGCGGGCGACGAACTCCTCGGCGTCGGCCAACGCCGGCTTGCGCAGGTAGGTGCGCGGCCGGGTGGCCACGGCCCGGCGCACTCAGGCCCCCTCGGCCGCCACCTGGC
>DMTU01000136.1:11955-13899 GCA_003476595.1 Acidimicrobiaceae bacterium
GACCACGAACGCCTTGGGCAGCTTGTAGCGGGCCAGGTGCTCGCCGGCGGCGGCCCTGACCTCGTCGACGTCGAGACCGTCGGCACGGCCGTCGACGGCGACGACCGCCACGATCTCGGATCCCCACCGCTCGCTCGGCCGGCCCACGACCAGCGCGTCGTAGATGGCCGGGTGGGCCTTGAGGGCCTGCTCGACCTCCTCGGCGTGGACCTTCTCGCCGCCGGTGTTGATGGTGACCGAGTCCCGCCCGAGGAGCTCGATCGCGCCGTCGGCTCGCCGCCGGGCCCGGTCGCCGGCGATGGCGTGGACGACGCCGTCGACGCGGGGGAACGTGTCCCGGGTCTTGGCCCCGTCGCCGAGGTAGCCGAGCGGCACCCGCCCCCGCTGGGCCAGCCAGCCCCGCTCGGGCGAGCCGGGCGCCAGCTGGTGCGTCCGGGTCTCGTCGAGGACGACCGTGGTGTCGGACGGCGCGAACACGCCGGGTTCGGCGCCGGCGTCGGCGTCGGTGCTGGCCAGGCCGTGGCGGCCGGTCTCGGACGAGCCGAGGATGTCGACGATGCGCAGGGTCGGCAGCTCGGCGACGATCTGAGCCTTGATCGCCGGCGAGAGGACGGCACCGCCGGTCATGAGCACCCGCAGCGACGACAGGTCCCGGCCGCCCCGGCGGAGCTCGTCGAGCAGCGGCCGGGCGAACGCGTCACCGACGATGAGCAGCGACGCGACGTGCTCCCGCTCGCACGTGTCCAGGACATCGGCCGGATCGAGGTGCTCGGTGTCGTGCTGGATGACGACCGTGCCGCCGGCGAGCAGGCAGGACAGCGCGTTCCAGTGGGCCGCGCCGTGCATGAACGGGGGAGCGGGGAGCGCCCGCGGTCGATCCGGGCGGCGGGCCCGTTCGACCAGCTCCGCCTGGGTGCCGCGGACCCCGAGGGCGGTGTGGAGGAAGTCGCCCTGGCGCCACAGGACCCCCTTGGGGTCTCCGGTGGTGCCGCCGGTGTAGACGACGTAGCGGTCGCTGGGGGACCAGGTCACGTCGGGGCGTCCCGCGTCGGCCGCAGCGAGGAACGCCTCGTAGCCGATCGAGCCCTCGACCGGTGCGGTGCCGCTGCCGTCGTCGACCACGACGAGCAGCCGCACCGAGGGCACGTGGGGGAGCGCGGCGGCGAGCACGGGGGCGAAGCGGGCGTGGTACGCGACGGCGACCGCGCCGGCGTCGGCCAGCACGAAGGCGAGCTCCTCCGCGGTGTAGCGGTAGTTGACGTTGATGGCCGCCGCCCCGGCCTTCCACGCGCCGAGCATCGCCTCCAGGTACTCGTTGCCGTTCGTGAGGTAGAGGGCGACGTGGTCGTGGGGGCTGACCCAGCCCGCTACGTCGTCATCGTGCACCACGTCACCGCCGACCCCGGCGTCGAGGAGGCCGTTGGCCAGGCGCCGCGACCGCTCGGTGACCTCACGCCAGGTGAGCCTGCGATCCCGCCACACGATGCACTCGCGGTCGGGCACGACCTCGGCGATGGCCTCCTGCAGGGTGGCGATGGCGTGCTCGTCGGCGGCGACGGGGCTGGGCTCGGGCACATGGAAGTATGCACCGATGGCCACTCCCTCCGCCGACCTGACCACCGTGCTCGCCGAGGACGTCCGACCCGGCGTGCGCCTGCTGACGATGAACCGACCCGAGCGCCTCAACGCCATGGACCACCAGCTGGTCTCCGAGCTGCACGCCCGCTTCGACGAGGTCGCCGCCGACCCGGACCTGCGCTGCGTGATCCTCACCGGCGCCGGCCGCGGCTTCTGCGCCGGGCTCGACCTGAAGGGCAGCGCGGCGGTGCCCGGCACCGAGGAGCTCGGTCGCCCCCAGCGCGGCCTGGCCACCCAGCAACACATCGCCACCCTGATCCCGCACCTGCGCTCGCTGAAGGTGCCGGTGATCGCGGCGGTGAACGG
>DMTU01000136.1:13981-14301 GCA_003476595.1 Acidimicrobiaceae bacterium
CCGGTGATCGCGGCGGTGAACGGACCGGCAGCCGGGGGCGGCTTCGCCCTCGCGCTCGGCGCCGACGTGCGGGTGTGCGCCACGTCGGCCCGCTTCAACGTGGCCTTCGTGCGCATCGGCCTCTCCGGCTGCGACATCGGGGTGAGCTGGATGCTGCCCCGCCTCATCGGCGCCGGCCGGGCCTTCGAGCTGCTGCTCACCGGCCGCATCTTCGACGCGCAGGAGGCCGACGACCTCGGGCTCGTCACCAAGGTCGTCGAGGACGGCGCCGTGGTGGACGCCGCCCTCGAGATCGCCGACAACGTCGTGGCCAACAGCCC
>DMTU01000136.1:14543-14838 GCA_003476595.1 Acidimicrobiaceae bacterium
GAGATCCCGAGCCTGCAGGCCGGCATCGACCTGGAGAACCGCACCCAGATCCTGTCGTCGTTCACCGAGGACTCGACCGAGGCGATCCAGGCCTTCCTCGGGAAGCGCCCCCCCGAGTTCCAGAACCGCTAGGAGCGGGGCTTCTCCTCGATCTTGACCGTCTTCATGGTGTCGCCCACGGCGATGGACTTGGCGACGCCCATGCCCTGCGTGACGTAGCCGAACAGGTTGTAGAGCTTGTCCAGCTTGCGGGTGCAGTCGTCGATGGTGATGAAGAACTGGCTGCCGTTGGTGT
>DMTU01000195.1:0-1332 GCA_003476595.1 Acidimicrobiaceae bacterium
TCGCCCGGCTCGATGCCGAGCGCGTCCCGAAGATCCTTGGGGATGACGACTTGGCCCTTGGGGCCGACACGGTGAGTCATACCGATGAGTATAACCGGGCACCACCCGGAACGCGCGGAGACCGAGACTGGCGACACCCATCCCCGACGCCGGCCCCTCGGCGACCTGGGTGGCGCGGTCGGGGACGACGATCTGGGACACCTGGCCAGCGCGTCATTGACCGGCACTTTCGGGCGCATGTCCCCCCGCGAATATGTCCGCACGTTATGGGACGGTCGGCGCCCTCGCGATCGCACATAGGAGCGGGCGGATGCGGAACCAGGGACCGGGTGGTGCGCCATACCTCGGGCGGCGGGAGGGACCCCCGGTCCGAGATCAAGCGAGAGGTTGTTCCCGGACGAGCACTGTGAGGGTCCAAAGCCACGCACCGGCTAGCACCAGGACAGCTACCAGCGCAGCCCGGCCGTCCTGGTCGAGCACCGTGTAGTGAGCCGCCAGCAGGAGCATTGCGGCGAAGGTCGCGGCAACAGCACCATCGAATCGGGAACCAGCGCGACGGACAGCGAGAAGAAACAGCATGGACGCCAGAACTCCCGCACCGAGCGCAACCAATCGGACTACGTCCACGTCGGTTTTACCATCGAGGGTTCCGTCGTTCGCGAGGTGGAAGGCGCCAAGGCCGCCGAGCGCGAGGACAGTGGCGGCGATCGCTCTCGCTACCTCGACCCGACGGGGGCCAAGCCGCAGTCCAAGTGCAAGCAGCAGTCCGGCGACTGCGCCAACGGACAACACTCCGACCGCCCATACCAGGCTGTACCGCACGTCCGCGCCGAGGCGTTCACCGTCTGCTTGGAGAACATTCGCGAGGCGAAGGGCTGCGAGCCCCACCAGCGCACCGCAGCCGGCGAGGACGGCAAGGAGCCTTGTGCGACCGGTGGCCGCCGGGCCGAACTGCTGCGCGATCTCGGTGGCCGGGCCGAGTGAGGCGATGGCCTCCTCGGTAGCAGCACGGGCAGTCATCCCGTTGGACTCGAACTCTGCGGCCGCATGGTCGAGGTGGTCTCGCAGCTCCTCCAGAATCCGCTTGCGATACGCCCCGGTCATGGGAAGACGACTGCGGACTTCCTCGACATAGGCTTCGATCAGGTCTTCAGCCATGAGATCTCCTTGAGGATCGAGTCGACTGCGTCTCGGAACTCGACCCAGTCAGCCGCCTCCTCGACGAGCGTTGTTCTCCCGGCATCGGTCAGTGCGTACGACCGTCGCTTGCGGCCCGAACTGTCGTCCACTGCGCTTTCGATTAGCCGATCCGCCTCCAACCGGTGGAGTACG
>DMTU01000195.1:1520-3320 GCA_003476595.1 Acidimicrobiaceae bacterium
GTGCGGCGACAGCCGCAAGGACCAACGTCCGCAGGTGTCCTCGAAGTCGGTCGGACGCCATACCTCAGATACTGATGCACCACCATCTGATGTGTCAACAGCGAACTGACCGGTCGGCCCGACAATGCCCGAAGTGCCCCTTGAGGGCGCCGGATACTGCCGGATCTGGACGCGCTTCGCCCGCCGCATATCGCTCCGGTCCGGGACGACGTTTCCGGGCACCTGGACAGCCTCGCCGCCACCGGCACTTCCGGGCGCATGCCTCACGCTGTCATGCAGGAGCGATATGGGGCATACGACGGGGACCGTAATCGCGCTAGAACTTTGGAGGTCCGCAGGTCCTCAGTCGCGGGCAGTGCTCATGCGGACCGGCCGCTGCATCGACTTCTTGACCCAGATCTGCGCGACCCAGGCCCACGCGACATGGTCGCCTTCGGCCTGCTCGACGGACACGCCCGCCATTGCCTCATCGGAGGCCACGGCGGCCCGGAAGACCCCGACAAACGCGTCGCCGAGTTCATGGGCGCCGTCGGCCGAATTCTGTCACGATGAGGACCGGTGCTGGTCGCGTCGAGCGGGAACCTGGCCGAAGGTACCGTGGTGCAGGTGCAGGCAGACGAACGTGCCGAGGGCGAACTGAGCCGGCGACGCTTCCTCCGTCGTGCCGGTGCGCTGGTGGCCTTCGGAGCCGCCGCGCCCGTCCTTGCGGCAGCATGCGGAGACCCGGACGCAGGACGCACGAGCGCACCGCGCCAAGCACAGGGCGCCACCGTCACCCTGTACCGCCAGGAGGGCTGTTCGTGCTGCGCCACCTACGCCGACTATCTCAGGGACAACGGATTCAGCGTGGCGATGGAGACCGTCGACGATCTCGACCCGGTCCGTGAGCGCTACAGCATTCCTGAAGCCGCCGTGGGCTGTCACACCTCGGAAGTCGAGGGCTACATCGTCGAAGGCCACGTCCCCGTCGAAGCCATCCAGCGGCTCCTCGCCGAACGGCCCGAGTTCGACGGGATCAGCGTCACCGGTATGCCGATCAGCTCACCAGGCATGGGCGAACCCAACGGCACACCCCTAGACGTCCTCTCGTTCCGCTCCGGACAGGTGAACGACTACATGTCGCTCACCACCTTCTGAGCGCACCGATCGTCTCAACCCCCTGCGCGCTCGGCTCACCGCCCCGGCGCGCCTTCGACGAAACGGCGTGACCACGACGCTTGTCTGACCTCCGACCGCACAAGACGAGCACTCACAAGCCTTCTGCGTGCGGCTGGGCCGGAAGGTCTCGGCAACAGCAGTCGGGATGATCGCCGCATCGCGTGGCGATGAAACCCCGGCCGATTGGGCATCCGCAGTCGGCGCAAGTAGTCCGCGCCGTCTCCATCGTAGGACACTGCAATCTCTTCAGCTTCTGTCTGCGCATCACAAGGTCGACAACATCGAACCGCGCGGCTCGCAAACGATGATGGGCGGCGCGGTGCGTCTCGCTCTGAAGCGCCCCGGGTCTCGTGACTGCTCGGGTTATTGGGTGACCGGCTCGGCGGCCGGGGTGATCTGACGGTAGTAGGCGGCCTCGTGCTCGGCGGGGGTGACGTAGCTGTTGTCGTCGGTGAGCCCGCTGTGCAGTCGGCGGTGGTTGAACCAGTCGACGTAGGTCATGGTCCCGAACTCGACGTCGTCGTGGCCGCGCCAGGGACCTCGCTGGTGGATGAGCTCCCACTTGTAGAGCCCGTTGAACGACTCGGCCAGGGCGTTGTCGTAGCTGTCGCCCTTCGAGCCGACCGAGGCGACGATGTCGTT
>DMTU01000195.1:3581-5223 GCA_003476595.1 Acidimicrobiaceae bacterium
GAGTAGACGTCGATGATGAACGCCACGTACACCCAGCCGGCGTGGGTCTTGACGTAGGTGAGATCGGCGACCCAGAGCCGGTTCGGTGCCGGCGCCCGGAAGTCCCGGTCGACCAGATCGGACGGCCGCTCGAGCCGGTCGTCGGAGCGGGTCGTGATCTTGAACGCCTTGCCTCGCCTGGCACCGGAGAGGCCGAGCTCGCGCATGAGCCGCTCGACGGTGCAGCGGGCCACGCGGATGTCCTCACGGTTGAGCTGGGCCCAGATCTTGTCGGCGCCGTAGACGAACAGGTTCTCCTCGAAGACCCGGCGGATCTCGACCTTGAGCTCCTCGTCGCGCACGGCACGTGCCGAGGGGGCTCGCTTCTTGGCCATCCAGTAGGTGTTCGGGGCGATCCCACAGTCGTGCTCGCGCAGCACCCTGCAGATCGGCTCGACCCCGAAGCGGCCCCGGTGGGCGTCGATGAACGCGACTACTTCTTCGACTGGCGGTCGAGCTCCGACCCGAAGAAACTCGCTGCCGCCTTGAGGATCTCGTTCGCTCGGCGCAGCTCCTTGTTCTCCCGCTCCAGCTGCTTCATCCGCTGACGTTCGTCGGTGGTCAGCCCGGGTCGTTCGCCGGCGTCGGTCTCGGCCCGGCGGACCCAGAGCCGCAGCGTCTCGTGATGCAGGCCGAGCTGACCAGCGATCGACTCGATCGCCTTCCACTGCGACGGGTACTCGTGCTGGTGATCGAACACCATCCGCACCGCACGTTCACGCACCTCGACCGGGTACTGACGCACCCGCTTCTTCTCTGACATCGCTCCATCCTCTCAAGGGACAGAGCAGTCACCGATCCCGGGGCGCCTCACTCATTCGGCAACCCACACCTCCAACTCGACCATCGCGTCGGCCGGAGTCGCCGCCTCCTTCGCCGCCTTCGGGATTTCGCAGCTTCACCGTCTCCGCACGCCCGGCCAGGCCAACCCGGACGTGCGGGCCGCGCCCAGGCGCTGTGACCCGCGACGAGCGCGGAAGTAGCGTCGGGTTTGCCGCCATGACCCCGCACTCCCGCTCTCGCCTCCCGTGGCAGGCCGTGGTGGCCGCCACCGTCCTCGCCGCGCTTGCCGCGCTGCTGGTGATCGCTGTCCTAGGAGGCGACGACGGGCCCGAGGCTGCGTCGAGCCCGTCGGGCACGATCGGACTCACGCCGATCGACGAGGCGGCAACCGGTGACCCGCTTACGGTGGCGGTCACCTGGCCCGATGGCGATGAGTTCACCCTCGCCGAGATCATCGGGGGCCCGACCGTGGTCAACTTCTTCGCCTCGTGGTGCGCGCCGTGCATCGCCGAGATGCCGGACTTCGAGGCGGTGTTCCAGCAGGTCGCCGGCGAGGTCGACTTCGTCGGGTTGGCGGTCCAGGACCGCCTCGCCGACGCCAGACGCATCGTCGAGGAGACCGGGATCACCTACCGTTGGGCTCGGGACGCCGCCGGCGACGTCGCGTCAGCCGCCGAGGTCACGCAGATGCCGTCGACGATGTTCATCGATGGCGACGGGAAGGTCGTTTCCGTTCACTCGGGCGCACTCGATGCCGACGAGCTCCGCGACCTGCTCGAGTCCAAGCTCGGGGTGACGGTGGGGTGATCGACGCCCCGCT
>DMTU01000195.1:5466-5626 GCA_003476595.1 Acidimicrobiaceae bacterium
CCCAGCCGGGGCGAGTCCGTCGCTCGGGCGATCCCCGTCGCGCTGGCCGTGTCGCTCGGCTTCGCCGTCGTCTTCGGTGTGGTGGGCATCGCGCTGCGCCCGATCAGCTCCCCGGTGCAGGAGTACGCGCCATGGGCCACGATCATCATCGGGATCGGGC
>DMTU01000195.1:5887-7301 GCA_003476595.1 Acidimicrobiaceae bacterium
GTCACCTACGCCGCCGGCATGGGCTTGGTGATTACAGCCCTGACCGTCGCGATCGCCCTGGCTCGTGACTCCGTCGTCGGCATGTTCCACTCGAGCATGCGCCACGCCAACCGGGCCGCCGCCGTGCTGATGCTCATCATGGGTCTCTACGTGGCCTGGTACGGGATCTTCTCGCTGCGGGTGCGCAGCGATCCCGGGACGGGTGCCGGCCCGGTCGACTGGGTCGAGCGCTGGTCATCCGATGCCACGCGGTTCGTCTCCGAGGTCGGTGCGGCCCGGCTCGGCATCTATCTGCTCGGCGCCGTCGCCGCCATGGTGTCGGTCTCGGTGCTGGTCACCAGCCTGCGGCGCGAGCCCTGAAGGCACCTCCGCTCGCTGCTGGCGGCCGACGGGTCGTCGAAGACCTCGCGCTCGGTTCGGGCGGCGGGGTGATGGCATACCACGGAGGCGACCTGGAGGCCGGCACCGAACTCATCGCCGACCCGGTGGCGGCCGCATTGGCGTGTCGTTATACGCCGTCCGCCAGCCGATGGAGTGCGACACCACCCGCCGCCGAAGCGGTTCCGGCCGGACGAGTCCGAGCCGCTCGCCGCCTTCGTCGAGCACGTCAACTTCGCGCTGACGCTGCGCAGCTACGGAGACGGTCGATATCTCTGCGCCGTGCCGCGGCGGACGCACCCGCGCCTTCGCCGGCGTGGTCAAGCGTTCCGTCCGCCCGAGCCCGACGCGGCCGATTCGGTGCCTGGCCGCCGTCTCGCCTGCTCCACGAGGACCCGGTCCTCGTCGGAGACCTCGACGTCTCCGGGAACGCGCCAGCGGCGGAAGACCGCGATCAATCCACCGAGCGCAGCGACGAGTACGGCGACGGGCAGGAACCAGATCAGTCCGGCCACGCCATTGCGCGGCGGCGTTAAGAGCGACTCCTCGCCGTAGATGCCTGCGATGTAGTCCCGGATCTGGTCGTCGGTCTTCCCGGCTTCGAGGCGGCGGGCCACCTCGGTACGGATGGCGCGCGCCGAGGGCGCCGCAGAGTCGGCGACGGACTGACCCTGGCAGGTGGGACACTTGATCGACTCCGAGATCGCCCGGGCGCGTTCAGCCGTGGTGCCCGGGCCACCGTCGCTCACCGCGGCCGCGACGAGCCCGCCGGCCAGGAACGCAACCAGCAGCACCCAGGGCCAGCGGGACCGGCTCAGGTCCTTCACCCGGTTCCTGCCTCGTCGCCGCTGAGGTGCTCGCTGTCCACGTCGGCGACCTGGACCTCTTCGAGCAGCTCTTCGAGCACATCGGCGGTCACGCCGCCCTCGATCTTGGTCAGGACGGTGCCGTCCGGAGCGACGAGATAGGACTCGGGCACGCCCGTCACGCCGTATTGCAGCGCGGTGCGGCCGTCGGGATCGGGGACGACCGGCCA
>DMTU01000195.1:7396-7563 GCA_003476595.1 Acidimicrobiaceae bacterium
TCGGGGACGACCGGCCAGTCACCACCGTTCTTGTCGAAGAAGGCGCGGACCTGCTCGAGTCGACTGTCGAACACGACCGAGACCACCGACGCACCGCCATCCTCGCGTTGGCGGCGCTGGAACTCGACCAGCTCGGGGTGTTCCCGGATGCAGGGCACGCACCAGGT
>DMTU01000195.1:7894-8233 GCA_003476595.1 Acidimicrobiaceae bacterium
GCCGGTGGCGAGCACACCGATGAGCGCAGCGAGCGTGACCAGAACGGCACCGGCGATCCATGGACCGATGCGGCGGCGCGTGCGCGTCGAGGCGGTCACGACGATGACCCGACCAGTTCGGCGTACGGTTCGTCATGGGGTTGGCCGGGCGTCCCGGCGTCACCGGCGGAGGAGGTGGGGCGGGTGGGGCGGCGGCGGTTGCCTGGGAAGGCAGCGAGGGCGGTACCCAGGGCCATCACGCCACCGCCGATCCACAGCCACGTGACCAGCGGCTGGATGACGACCCGGATGACCGCCGGGTCACCAGGTTCCTGGGGCACGTCGAGAAGCGCGAGGAAC
>DMTU01000183.1:0-7835 GCA_003476595.1 Acidimicrobiaceae bacterium
CCAGCCAGGTGGCGTCGTCGTCGCCACCGACGTCGAGCAGCTCGGGCACGGGGGTGTGCGGTGCCGCCCAGCGGAGCCGCTCGGCCTCGGCGGCGAGGTCGGCCAGGGCCGGGTCCACCCCCCGGGGCAGCCACTTCACGTACCGGCTCGGCGGCGCGCCGAGGGCGAACGTCAGGCCGCCGACCTGGTTCTCCCACACGGGCCGGACCGCGTCACCGGCGGCCAGTCGCCGCACCGCCGGCGGCAGCTCCACGTCCGGGGCCGGTGGGCCGGCCAGCCAGCTCGGCACCGGGTCAGCCCGGGTGGTGCCAGCCGCCGAGGTCGTCGGCGAGGCGGTCGGCCCGGGCCGGCCCCCAGCTGCCGGGGGCGTAGGGCTCGACCGGCGGCGGGTCCTGCAGCACGTCGTCGACGATGCGCCACTGCTGGTCGATGCCGTCCTCCCGGGCGAACCGGCGGGCGTCGCCCACCATGGCGTCCTCGAGCAGCCGCTGGTAGGCCTCCCGCCGGCGCTCGTCGTGGGAGAACGACATCTCCAGATCGGCGTCCTCGGCCACCAGGTCGTCCCCGGCCTGCTTGACCTGGAGCCCGAAGGTCACGCCGGTGTCGCTGTTGAGCCGGAAGCGGATGTGGTTCGGGTGCGGGGTCGGGGAGCTCTCGGCGGCGAAGAGCATGCTCGGCGGCGTGCGCAGCTCCACCACGGCCTCGGTCTGGGTGGTCTCCATCCGCTTGCCGGTGCGGATGAGCCATGGCACGCCGGCCCAGCGCCAGGAGTCGATCGCGAAGCGGGCCGCCACGAACGTCTCGGTGTCGCTGCCGGCCTCGATGCCGTCCTCGTCGAGGTAGCCCTCGTACTGGCCCCGCACCAGCTGGTCGGGCCGGAGCGCCTCGACCTGGCGGAACACCTTCACCTTCTCGTCCCGCAGCGAGCGGGCGTCGGGCCCGGCCGGGGGCTCCATCGCCAGGAACGCCACGATCTGGAGGAGGTGGTTCTGCAGGACGTCCTTGAGGGCGCCGACGGAGTCGTAGAACCGGCCCCGCCCCTCCACGCCGAAGTCCTCGGCCATGGTGATCTGCACCGAGGAGATGAAGTTGCGGTTCCACACCGGCTCGAGGAGGGAGTTGGCGAAGCGGAACACGAGCAGGTTCTCGATGGCCTCCTTGCCGAGGAAGTGGTCGATGCGGAACACCCGGTCCTCGGGGAAGGCGCGGTGGAGGGTGTCGTCCAGCTCCTGGGCCGAGGCGCGATCACGACCGAAGGGCTTCTCGACCACGACGCGGGCGTGCTCGTGGAGCCCGACGCCGGCGAGGCCCTCGACCACGTCGTCGAACAGGGCGGGCGGGATGGCGAGGTAGAACAGCGGCGAGCGGAGGTCGCAGGCCCCCTCCAGCACGGTCTTCAGCTCGTCGAAGGTCGAGGCCTGCTCGTAGTCGCCCGACACGTAGGACGACCGCGCCTGCAGGGAGTCGAGGGCATCGGCGTCGACGTCGTCGACCTGCTCCTCCACCGACTCGGCGATGCGCTCGCGCAGGTCGTCGTCGCTCCAGTCCGACGAGCTCACCCCGATGACCGGGACGGAGTCGGCGATCGAGCCGTCGACGATCATCTGGTACAGCGCCGGGAACAGCTTCTTCTTCGCGAGGTCGCCGGTGGCCCCGAAGAGGACGACCGCATCGGAGCGCTCCGTCGCCACCTCAGCCTCCCTCCCCCGCCGGCGTCTCCCGCGGGTCCTCCGCTCGCACCACGGCGTGGCCGCCGAACTGCTCGCGCAGCGCGGCCACGGCCTTCATGGCGAGGGACTCCTCGTGCTGGGACTCGAAGCGGGCGAACAGCGCGGCGGCGATGGCCGGCACGGGCACGCCGGTGGCCACGGCGGTCTCCACCGTCCAACGGCCCTCGCCGGAGTCGGACGCGACGTCGTCGAGGTCCTCGAACCCGGGGTGCGCGTCCAGGCCGCGCACCAGCAGGTCGAGCAACCACGACTGGATGACCGACCCCTCCTGCCACGCCCCGAGCGCGGCCGGGACGTCGACGCCGATCGGGTGGCGGGCCATGAGCTCGTAGCCCTCGGCGAAGGCCTGCATGAGGGCGTACTCGACGCCGTTGTGGACCATCTTGGTGAAGTGGCCGGCGCCGGCCGGACCGACGTGGGCCAGGCCCTTGCCGGTGTCACCGGCGCCCTCCGGGGCCAGGGAGACAAGGAGGGGCCACACCCGCTGCACGTGCTCGTCGTCGCCGCCGACCATCAGGGCGTAGCCGCGCTCGAGGCCCCAGATGCCGCCCGACACGCCGGCGTCGACGTAGCCGAGCCCGGCCTCGGCGTAGCGCTCGGCCCGGACGACGGAGTCGGTGAACCGGGAGTTGCCACCCTCCACCAGGACGTCACCCTCCTCCAGCAGCTCCACCAGGTCGTTCACCGTCTGGGTCGTGGGTGCGCCGGCGGGGACCATGGACCACAGCGTCCGGGGCGTCGCCAGCGCGGCGACCAGCGCCTCGAGGGATTCCACGTCGCTCTCGTCGCTGAACGGGTCGAAGCCGATCACCTCGTGCCCGGCGGCCCGCAGGCGCTCGGCCATGTTCGCCCCCATCCGTCCGAGTCCGATCATCCCGAGCTGCATGCGTGCGTCTCCTGGCCTGTCCGTGGGGCGTGGTGTGCCTCCCCTTCCTACCCGCGGATGTTGGTTTTCGCCGTTCGAGCCGCCATGGTGGGAGATGGGCATGTTCTGCCCCGAGTCGCGCCAGAGGAGCCCCAACGTGTCGCCAGCGTCCACTTCCACCGTCGAATCGCCCTTCAAGAAGGGCGATGCCGTCATCTACCCCCAGCACGGGGCCGGGCGGGTCGTGGCGGTCGAGAAGCGGACGATCGGTGACGTCGAGCGCCAGTACCTGGTCATCGAGCTCGAGCTCCAGGACCTGCGCGTGTGGGTGCCCTGCGACGAGGCCGAGCAGGTCGGCGTGCGCGAGCCCACCCCCAAGGACGAGCTCGACGACCTCTTCGAGCTGCTCGCCGACCACGACGTGCGCATCCCGTCCAACTTCTCCCGGCGCATGAAGAACAACCAGAGCCGCATGAACGACGGCGACGTGTGGCAGCTGGCCGAGGTGGTCCGGAACCTGGCGATCCGTCGTTCCAAGAAGCACCTCTCCCCCTCGGAGAAGACGCTCTACGCCCACGCCCGCAACCTGCTGGTCGCCGAGCTGGCCCTCTCGATGGGCAAGTCCCACGAGAAGGCCGAGGCCGCGATCGACGAGCGCCTGCCCGAGCCGGGCGAGGACTCCTAGCGCCTACGCCACCTCGGCGGCGGCCTCGGATGCCCGGGCCACGATGTCGTCGATGACCTCGTCGGTGTGGGCCAGGCCGGGGAACAGGACCTCGTAGGCACCAGGCGCCATCGCCACGCCGCGCCGGAGCATGGCGTGGAAGAAGCGGCGGTAGCGGTCGACGTCGGTCGTCTTGGCGTCGTCGTAGGTGCGCGGCGCGGTGTCGCCCAGGTGGAGCCCGACGAGCGAGCTCACCCGCGGGATCACGACGTCGATGCCGGCGTCCGCGAACGCCTTGGCCAGGCCGTCGGCGAGGCGGGACGCGCCGGTGCGCAGACGGTCGTAGGCGGCATCGTCCAGCAGGTCGAGCGCGGCCCGGCCGGCGGCGGTGGCCAGCGGGTTGCCCGACAGCGTGCCGGCCTGGAACACCGGCCCGTCGGGAGCCATGGAGTCCATGATCTCGGCCCGGCCGCCGAAGGCCCCGATGTTGAGGCCACCGCCGATGACCTTGCCGAAGCAGGTCAGGTCGGCGTCGACGCCGTAGAGCTCCTGGGCCCCGCCGCGAGCGACGCGGAAGCCGGTGATGACCTCGTCGAAGATGAGCAGCGCGCCGACCCGGTCGCACTCGTCGCGCAGGGCCTGCAGGAAGCCGTCGTCGGGCGGGATCAGGCCCATGTTGGCGGCGGCCGGCTCGAGGATCACGGCGGCGACCTGGTCGTCGAGCGTCGGTACCTCGTTGAACGGCACGACGATGGTGTCGGCCACGGTCGCCTCGGTGACGCCGACGCTCTCGGGCAGGGAGAACACGGCCAGGGCCGAGCCGGACTGGGCCAGCAGCGCGTCGCCGTGGCCGTGGTAGTTCCCGGCGAACTTCACCAGCTTGGTGCGGCCGGTGTGACCCCGGGCCAGGCGGATCGCGGACATGGTGGCCTCGGTGCCGGAGCTGACGAGGCGGACCTTCTCCACGCTCGGGACCCGGGCGCAGATCTCCTCGGCGATGCGGACCTCGCCCTCGGTGGGCGCCCCGTAGGACGTCCCCTTCGTCGCTGCCTCCTGGATGGCCGAGACGATGGCGGGGTGGGCGTGGCCGGCGATGACCGCGCCGTAGCTCTGGACCAGGTCGAGGTACTCCGTGCCCTCGACGTCCCACACCCGTGGCCCCTCGGCGCGCTCGACGAAGTACGGCGTGCCGCCCACGGCCCGGAAGGCGCGGATCGGTGAGTTGACCCCGCCGGGGATGTGGGCCTCGGCCTGGGCGTAGAGCTCCTCGTTGGTGGTCATCGGGCGTGCTCCTCGGCGATCTGGCGGGCGGCGTAGGTGAGGATGAGGTCGGCGCCGGCTCGCTTGATGCCGAGCAGGTGCTCGCGCATGACCGCGTCGGCGTCGATCCAGCCCCGCTCGCCGGCGGCCTTGACCATCGCGTACTCCCCCGACACGTGGTAGGCGGCGAGGGGGACGTCGAAGCGGGCCCGAGCCCGGCTGAGCACATCGAGGTAGGCCAGAGCCGGCTTCACCATCAGCATGTCGGCGCCCTCGGACAGGTCGGCCTCCATCTCCTCCATGGACTCCCGCACGTTGGCCGGGTCCTGCTGGTAGCCCTTGCGGTCCCCACCCCCGGCGATGGTGACGTCGACCGCGTCCCGGAACGGCCCGTACAGCGCCGAGGCGTACTTGGCCGCGTAGGCGAGGATCGGGATCTCGGGGTGGTCGTCCTGGTCGAGGGCGTAGCGGATGGCGGCGACCTGGCCGTCCATCATCCCGGAGGGGGCGACGACGTCGGCGCCGGCCCGGGCCTGGGCCACGGCGGCCATCGCGTAGAGCTCGAGGGTGGCGTCGTTGTCGACCGTGCCGTCATCGCGGACGATGCCGCAGTGGCCGTGGTCGGTGTACTCGTCGACGCACAGGTCGGCGATGAGCACGAGGTCGTCGCCGAGCTCGGCCTTCAGGGCCCGCAGCGCCACCTGGACGATGCCGTCGGGATCGCAGGACTGGCTGCCGGTGGCGTCCTTGGTGGCCGGGACGCCGAAGAGGATGACGGCGGGGACGCCGAGCGCGGTGAGCTCGGCCGCTTCGCGCCGGGCGCTGTCGACGGTGTGCTGGACCACGCCCGGCAGCGACTCGATCGGCTGGGGCTCGTGGATGCCCTCCCGGATGAACAGCGGGGCGATCAGGTCGTCGGGGCTCAGGTGCGTCTCGGCGACCATCCGCCGGAGGGCGGGCGTGCGTCGGAGGCGGCGGAGGCGTCGCTCGGGGAAGGACATCGAGGCCGAGCCTACGGGCCGCTCAGAACAGCGCAGCCAGCCGGTCCAGGTCGAGCTCGGCCACGGAGCGCACGACCAGATCCGCGTGGGCGAAGGCCGCCTCGGCGGTCATGCCGGCCGGCACGCCGATGGTGACGCAGCCGGCGGCGTTGGCCGCGGTGACGCCCGGCTCGCTGTCCTCGAGCACCACGCAGCGGGTCGGGTCGACCCCGAGGCGCTCGGCGGCGAGCAGGAACAGGTCCGGGTGGGGCTTGGTGCGCTCCTTGCCGACGTCGGTCCTGGTCGCCTTCACCGGGAAGAGGTGGTCCACGTCGAAGCGCTGCAGGTGCCCGGTGACCCAGTCGAGGGGGCTGGAGCTGGCGATCGCCACGCCGACGCCGGCCTCCGTGGCCGCCGTGGCCAGCTCGATGACCCCGGGGCGCAGGGGCTCCTCGCTGATGCGGGCGTGGTGGCGGGCCCGGCGGGTCTCCAGGATCGCCTCCCGGTCGTCGAGGGGCCGGCCCAGCGCCTCCTCCAGCATGTCCATCCAGTGCGGGTGGTCGGCCGTGCCGATGATCGCCACCCACTCGTCGCGCGACAGCTCGAGGCCGTGGTCGGCGAAGCTCTCGGCCACGGTCAGGAACTCCGAGGTCTCGGTGTCGAGCACCAGGCCGTCGAAGTCGAACAGGATCGCGTCGGGCGCCACGTCGTCACGCATCGAAGTGGGACACGAGGGCGGCGAGGAGGCCGTCGATGGTGTGGACGTCGGCCTCGACGTCCACGGTGAGGCCGTGCTCCCGGGCCGTGTCGGCGGTGATCGGGCCGATGCAGGCGACGACGGGCGGGACCGTGTCGCAGACGGCGAGGAAGTTCCGGACCGTGGAGGACGACGTGAACGTGACGATGTCGGCCTCGGCAGCGGCGGCGAGCTCGTCGGGGGACGGCGTGCCCTGGACGGTGCGGTAGGCCTCGACCACGTCGACGGTCCAGCCCCGCTCGCGCAGGGTCTCGGGCAGCACGTCGCGGGCTTCGGCGGCCCGGGCCAGCAGCACCCGACCACCGCCGGCGGGCGGGTCGGGAAAGACCTCCAGCAGGCCCTCGGCCACGAAGCGCTCGGGGACGAGGTCGGCCTCGACGTTGCCCTCGCGCAGCGCGTCGGCGGTGCCCGGGCCGATCGCCGCCACCTTCGCGTCGCCGAAGGCGCGGGCGTCGCGGCACTCGGCCAGCAGGCGGCGGGCACCGTTCGGGGAGGTCACCACCACCCAGTCGTTGCCGGCCAGGTCGGCGACGGCCGCGCGCAGCGCAGCACCCCCGTCGGCCGGGTCGTCGATGCGGATGGCGGGGATCTCCACGGTGGCGGCGCCGAGCTCGCGCAGGCGGGCGACGAGCGATGACGCCTGGGCCCGGGCCCGGGTGACGACCACGGAGCGACCGAACAGCGGTCGCCGCTCGAACCAGGCCAGGTCGAGGCCGGCGACCGCGCCGATCACGATGGTGGCCGGTGACTCCAGGTCCTGCGCGGCCAGCGTGCCGAGGGTGGCCCGGACCGTGCGCTGCTCGGCGCGGGTGCCCCAGATGACGGCGGCCGCGGGCGTGTCGGCGGGCCGTCCGGCGGCCATGAGGCGGTCGCAGATCTTCTGGATCCGGCCCACGCCCATCAGCACGACGATGGTCCCGCCCACCCGCGCCACGGCATCCCAGTCCACCGAGCCGTCCTCGCCGATGGCCGGGTCCTCGTGGCCGGTGACGACGGTGAAGCTGGTGGAGGAGAACCGCTGGGTCACCGGGATGCCGGCGTAGGCGGGCACGGCGATCGCGGACGTGATGCCGGGCACGAACTCGAAGGGCACGCCGGCATCGGCGAGGGCCTGGGCCTCCTCACCGCCACGAGCGAACACCGTCGGATCACCGCCCTTCAGGCGCACGACCGTGGCGCCGGAGCGGCCGTGCTCCACCAGCAGCTCGTTGATGCCCTCCTGGGGCACCCGGGCGTGGCCGGGGACCTTGCCGACGTCGATGCGCTGGGCGTGGGAGGGCGCCAGGTCGAGCAGCTCCTCGGCGGACAGCCGGTCGTGCACGACCACGTCGGCCCGCCGGAGCAGCTCGGCGCCCCGCACGGTCAGCAGGCCGGGGTCGCCCGGGCCGGCGCCGACGAGGTACACGGTCATGGCCGCATCGTACGGTCGGGAGCACCGGGTCCCCGTAGCCTGGCGCGGTGCCAGCCGACGAGCGCTTCGAAGATGTGGTCGACCCCGTCGACGGCACCCGCTGGCGCATCGACGTGGGCTTCCTCGAGTCGAGCTGGACCTGCCTGTGGGGCGACGGTTGCCAGGGCA
>DMTU01000183.1:7893-8200 GCA_003476595.1 Acidimicrobiaceae bacterium
TGCCTCTGGGGCGACGGCTGCCAGGGCATCCTCGACGAGCCGGCTGCCCACCTGATGCAGGGGTGCTGCTCGGTCGGCGCCGAGATGCTCGACGAGGACGAGGCGATGCTGGTCGCCGCCCTCGGTGCCACGCTCGAGCCCGAGCAGCTCCAGCACCACGCCGAGGCCGTCGAGCACGGGTTCTTCTCCGATGACACCCGCACGAACACCCGGGTCGTCGACGGCGCCTGCATCTTCTTCAACCGACCGGGCTTCCCCGGCGGCGTCGGCTGCGCGCTGCACCGGGCGGCCGAGGACGCGGGCGAGT
>DMTU01000183.1:8341-15670 GCA_003476595.1 Acidimicrobiaceae bacterium
GTGTGCTGGCAGCTGCCGCTGCGCATCGATCGGGACGGCGACACGGCCACCCTGCGGCGCTGGAGCCGGGCCGATTGGGGCTCCGACGGCGAGACCATGCACTGGTGCTGCACCGAGCGGCCGAGCGGCCCGGACCAGGCCGACGCCTACGTCGGCGACCGGCCGGTCATCGAGTCCCTGGCCGAGGAGATCGAGGCGCTCGTCGGCACCGACGTGATGGTGGAGATCACCCGCCGCACCGGTCGCTGACGCCGGCACGTTCCGCGGTCGCTGCCAGATTCCTACGGAAGGAGGTCGGCGACGGGCAGGAGGGTGATGCCGTCGGCGCCGATGGTGGCGGCGTCGGTGCCGCGGATGACGGCCCGCTCGAGGCGGGAGCCGTCGTCGGCGCCGATCACCATCCGCAGCGTGATCTCGCTGCCCGGGTCGTCGTCGGCGAGGGTGGCGTGGGCGCCGGCGGGCAGGTCGCAGTCGCCGCCGAGGGCGACCAGGAACGAGCGCTCGGCGTCCACCCGGCGCCGGCTCGGGGCGTGCTCGATGGCGGCGAGCAGGTCGCGGGTGGCGTCGTCGTCGGCCCGGCACTCGATGCCGAGCGCGCCCTGGCCGACCTGGGGCGTCATCACGTAGGCCGGCAGCCAGTCGGTGATGTCGGCCTCCATGTCCTGGCGGAGCATGGCGGCGCCGGCGGCGATGATCGCGGTGATCGGCGTCCCGGCCAGGTCGCCGGCTTCGATCTTCGTGCCGGCGGTGGCGACCCGGCGCTGGATGTTGCCCCGGAGCTCGACGAAGCGGAGGTCCGGGCGGAGGTCCTGCAGCTGCACGCGGCGGCGGTTGGAGCCGGTGGCGACGACGGCGCCGACGGGCAGGTCGACGAGGGCGGCCCCGACCAGCACGTCGCGGGGGTCGCCCCGCTCGGGGACCGATGCGAGCGTCAGCCCGGGAACCGTCTCCGACGGCAGGTCCTTGGCCGAGTGCACGGCGAAGTCGGCCCGGCCGTCGAGCACGGCCTCCTGGACCTCCTTGGCGAACAGGCCCTTGCCGCCGAGCGCGGAGATCGGGGTGGTCAGGTCCTTGTCCGGCGCAGAGGTGAGAAGCACCGGCTCGACCTCGATGCCGGGGTGCGCTGCCTCCAGGAGGGCGATCACGTGCTCGGTCTGCCACCGGGCCAGCGGCGACGAGCGGGTGGCGGCGCGCAGCCTCACGCGCTCAGGAGTCGATGTCGTAGAGGTCGCGCAGGGCCTGGACGAGGCGGTCGCCCTTGGTGGTGCCGGCGGCGTCGCGCAGCGCCACGGTGGGCTGGTGCAGCAGCTTGGCCACGAGGCCCTGGGTGAGCTTCTCGACCGCGGCGATCTGGGCATCGTCGAGGTCGCCGAGTCGGGCCCGGGCCCGCTCGAGCTCGGCCGTGCGCAGCGCTTCGGCGCCCTCGCGCAGAGCGACGATGACCGGCGCCATCTCCCGGGCGGAGGTGGCCGACCGGTAGCGCTCGAGCTCCTGGTCGAGGATGGCGCGGACGGCGTCGACCTCCCGGCGACGCTCGGCCAGGCCCCGGTCGGCGAAGGCACCGAGGTCGTCCATGTCGAGGACGGTGACACCGGCGACGTCGGCCACCGAGGGCTCGATGTCGCGGGGCACGGCGATGTCGACGAGCACGAGCGGCTGGCCGCCGCGGGCGGCCATGGCCGCCTCCACGTCCTCCCTGGTGAGCAGCACCGAGGCCGCACCGGTGGAGGTGAGCACGACGTCGGCGTCGACCAGCTCGTCGGTGAGGTCTGCGAAGCGGATGGCCCGTCCGCCGACGGCGGCGGCGAGCGCCTTGGCCTTGTCGTGGGTGCGGTTGGCCACGACGAGCTCGGCCACGCCGGCGGAGGCGAGCGACTCGGCCATGGAGGAGCCCATCTCGCCGGCGCCGAGCACGATGGCCCGGCGGCCATCGAGGCTGCCGAGCTGCTGGGCGGCGAGCGCCACGGCGGCATAGGACACCGATGCGGTGCCCTGGCCGATGCCGGTCTCGCTGCGAGCCCGCTTGCCGGCCTCGAGGGCGTGGCGGAACAGCAGGTTCAGCGTGGTGCCAGCGGCGTCCTCGCGCTGGGCCTTCTCCCACGAGGTCTTGACCTGGCCCTGGATCTCGTGCTCGCCGAGGACGGCGGAGTCGAGGCCGGAGACCACGTCGAAGAGGTGGGCCACGGCGGCCGTGTCGTGGTGGACGTAGAGGTGGTCGGCGAAGTCCTCGGGGTCGAGGAAGGCGAGCTCGGCCAACACGGCGCGGACGTCGGCGTAGCCACCGTGGAACTTCTCGGCGACCGCGTAGACCTCGGTGCGGTTGCACGTGGAGAGCACGACGGCCTCGGACACGTGCGCCTTGGTGAGCAGCGCGTGCAGCGTCTTGCCGAGCGCCGCGTCGCCGACGGTCATGGCCTCGAGCACCCCGAGGGGGGCCGTGCGGTGGTTCACCCCGATGACGACGACAGGCATGATCTCAGCAGTTCCAGCGCTTCGGTTCGGCGGTCGGCACGCAGCAGGTCGAGAAGCCCGGCATCGAGGGCCTCCTGCCACTTGAGTCCTTCAGTTGAACGACCCTGGGCCTTGATGGATTCCCTCTCCGCGGAGAGGAGCTCCACCAGGGCATCGTATTCCGGACCGAACTCGTCTTCGAATCGCCTCCGCAGCCAGGTGGCGAGCGCGGGGCTGTGACCCCCCGTCGCGACGGTCACGAGGAGGGTGCCGCGCCGCACGCGAGCCGGCAGCGTGAAGGTGCAGTTGGCCGGGTCGTCGGCCGAGTTCACCCACACGCCGGCGGCGTCGGCGTCCAGGAAGACCTGGTGGTTGACGTCGGGGTCGCTCGTGGCGGTGACGACGAGGCGGTGCTCGGCGGCCTCGGGGCTGGCGTAGGGCCGGCGCTCGATCGTCACGATCCCGTCGGCCGCGAGGGCCTGGAGGTCGTCGGTCACATCGGGCGCCACGACGAGGAGCTGGTCCGCTCCCCCGGCCAGGAGCCCCTCCACCTTCGACGTGGCGACGGGACCGGCGCCGACCACGAGCACCGAACGGCCCCGCAGCACCAGGTTCACCGGGTATTGCGGACCGTCGACGGGCATCGCTACTCGGCCGCCGAGGTCGGGCCGTGCTGCTGGTAGAAGGACAGGATCTGCATCTCGACGGCCAGGTCGACCTTGCGCAGGGAGACCTCGGGCGGCACGGTCAGCACCGTCGGCGCGAAGTTGAGGATCGAGCGCACGCCGGCGGCGATGAGCTCGTCGGCCACGGCCTGGGCCGCCGGTGCCGGCGTGGCGATGACGCCGATGGCGATGTGCTCCTCGGCCACGACCTCGGCGAGCTCGTCGGCGTGGCGGACCACGAGGTCACCGAAGGTGCGCCCGACCACGTCGGGGCTGGCGTCGACCAGGGCGGCCACCGGGTAGCCGCGGTTGCCGAACCCGCCGTAGTTGGCGAGGGCGGCGCCGAGGTTGCCGATGCCGACGATGACGACGGGCCAGTCCTGGGTCATGCCGAGAGCCCGGCGCATGTGGGCCTGCAGGTATTCGACGTCGTAGCCCACGCCGCGTGTGCCGTAGCTGCCGAGGTAGGACAGGTCCTTGCGCACCTTGGCCGCGTTGACGCCGGCGGACTCGGCCAGCTGCTCGCTGCTCACGGTGGGCGTCTGGGGCCCGAGCTCGAGCAGGCTGCGCAGGTAGATCGGCAGGCGCGCCACGGTGGCATCGGGGATGCGCTTGCCACCACGCTCGGCCACGGCACGAGGGTAGGGCTCGTTCACACGTTCACAAAGTCCGCGCCGGGACCTCAGTAGACGGCTCGGGTGCCCCGCAGCTCGTGCTTGCGGACCTTGCCGCCGAGGCCGCTCGGGAGCTCGTCGACGAACCACACCTTCTGCGGGCACTTGTACCGGGCGAGGCGCTGCTCGGCGAACGCGATGATCTCGTCCTCCTCGAGCGACGCCCCCTCGGCGGCCACGACGTAGGCCTTCACCGCCTCGCCGGAGTGGGGGTGCTGGACGCCCACCACGGCCGCCGATGCCACCCCCGGGTGCTCGACCAGGACGCTCTCGACCTCGGCCGGGTAGACGTTGAACCCGGACACGATGATGAGGTCCTTCAACCGGTCGACGATGAAGAGGAACCCGTCGTCGTCGACCACGGCCAGGTCGCCGGTCTTGAGCCAGCCATCGGACGTGAGCGCCTGGGCGGTGGCCTCCTCGTCGCCCCAGTAGCCCTGGAACACGTTGGGGCCCTGCACCCGGATCTCGCCGACGTCGCCGACGAGGACGTCGTGGTCGCCGGCGTCGGTGAGGCGCACCTTCACCCCGGGCAGCGGGGCACCGATGCTGCCGGGCGGGGCGGGGATGCCGGTGGCGGTGGTGACGACCGGTGACGCCTCGGTGAGCCCGTAGCCCTCGTCGATCGACAGGCCGAAGCGCTCCTGCACCAGGGCGCGCACCGCCGGATCCAGCTTCGCCGCGCCCGAGCCGGCGATGCGGACCGTGCGCAGCGCGTCGCGGTCTGCGCCGGGCAGGTGCGCCCACGCCGACCACATCGCGGGGGCGCCGGCGATGATGGTGATCTGGTGCTTCTTGACCGACTCGAGGGCGGACTCGGGGTCGAAGCGCTCCACCGCGAGCACGGCGCCCCCGGTGTGCAGCGCCATGTCGAGCACCACGTTGAGGCCGAAGATGTGGAAGAACGGCAGCACGCCGAAGGTGATGTCGTCGCTGCGCTGCTCCCGGTACGGGTTGGCCTGGAGCTGCTCGATGTTGGCGAGCAGGTTGCCGTGGCTGAGCTTGGCGGCCCGGGGGAAGCCGGCGGTGCCGGAGGTGAACATGAGCACGGCGAGGTCGTCGGCGTCCCGCGGCACGATGGGCGTCGGCTCGGCGGTCATGAGCTCGTCGAGGCGCACGGCCCCCTCGACCACGAGCTCGCCCGGGTCGGACTGCACGATGAGGCGCAGGTCGGGCACCGCCGCCCGGTCGATGTCGGGCAGCACCCGCTTGCCGGTCGGGCCGACGATGACCCCGACGACGCCGACGTCGGCGAGCTCGTTGGTGACCTCGGGGCCGGGGCTGGCCGGGTTGATCGGCACCGCCACCGCGCCCACGCCGAGGATGGCGAGCCAGCTGACCACGAAGTACCAGTTGTTGGCGGCCACGACCGCGACCCGGTCCCCGGGCTCGATGCCGGCGCCGACCAGACCGCCCCGCAGTCGGCCGACCTGCTCGCGCAGCTCGCCGTAGGTGGTCTCCTTGCCACGCGAGATGAGCGCCACGCTCGTGGCTGGGTGGTCGGCACAGATCTCGGCGAGGTTCACGCCCGGCAGTTCAGCACGTGAGCAGCGTGCGATGCCGCCGCGTGGTCCCCGGTAGACATGCGACGTGCACGACGGGATCGTCACCGATGGCCTGACCCGCCTGTTCCCCGGCGGGGTCGGGCTGGCCGACCTGTCGCTGGAGGTCGCGTCCGGCGAGGTGCTGGCGCTGCTCGGCCCGAACGGGGCGGGCAAGACCACGACCGTGCGGCTGCTCAACGGCGTGCTCCGACCCGACCGGGGCCACGCCCGCGTCCTCGGCCTCGATCCGGCCACGCACGGCGACGAGCTGCGCCGTCGCACCGGGGTGCTCACCGAGCACGCCGGCCTCGACGACCGGCTCACCGCCCGCGAGAACCTGCACTACGCCGCCCGCATCCGTGGCATCACCGGCCCGGCCGTGGAGGCCCGCATCGGCGAGCTGCTCGACCGCTTCGGCATGGGCGAGCGCGCCGACCAGCCCGTGCGGGGCGCCTCCACCGGGCAGCGCAAGCGCCTGGGCCTGGCCCGCTCGCTCCTCCACGACCCCGAGGTCCTCTTCCTCGACGAGCCCACGTCCGGCCTCGACCCCACCGCCACCCGGGACGTGGTGGAGCTGATCGGCTCGCTCGCCACCGAGCACGGCCGCACCATCGTGCTGGCCACCCACTTCCTCGGCGAGGCCGGGCGGCTCGCCGACCGCATGGCCGTCCTCGACCGCGGCGAGCTGGTCGCCTACGGACGGCCGGCCGATCTGGCCGACGACCTGTGGGACGGCCTCGAGGCCGAGGTCGACCTGGGGGCGCGGGCCACGACCGAGCAGCTCGACGTCGTCGCTGCGGTGGCCGGGGTCCACACCGTCGAGCCGTCACCGGCCGGCGCCGTCCTGCGCGTGGCCGGACGGGACGTGCTCCCCCACGTGGTCGCCCGCCTCGTCGGCGCCGGCGCGCCGGTCTACGCGGCCGTGCCCCGGCCGCCGACCCTCGAGGACGTCTACTTCGAGATCGAGGCCCGCCGGGCCGCCTCCGCCGGGTTGCCGCCGGCACCGGACCCGCGGGGCGTGCCGACGTGATGCGCACCGACTGGACCGCGGTGTGGGGCGTGGTGGCCAAGGACCTGCGCGCCGTCGTGCGCTCCAAGTCCGTCGTCATCCCGATGCTGGCCGTGCCCGTGCTGCTGATGGTGTTCCTGCCCGGTGCCATCGGCCTCGCCGCCCGGGCCGCCCCCGGCGTGCAGGTCGAGCGCCTGCTCGGCGACGTGCCCGGCGACCTGGCCCGGCCGATCCTGGACCTGCCGGTCGAGGAGCAGCTCATCGTCCTCGTCAACGGCTACCTGCTGGCCCCGCTGTTTCTGATCGTGCCGCTCATGGTGTCGGCCGTGCTGGCCGCCGACGCGTTCGCCGGCGAGAAGGAGCGCAAGACCCTCGAGTCGCTGCTGCACTCCTCCATCCGGGACCGGGACCTGTTCCTGGCCAAGTTCCTCTCCGCGTTCCTGCCCGCCCTCGCCGTGTCCTGGTTCGGGTTCCTGGCCTTCGTGGTCGTCGCCAACGGCGTGGCCTGGCCGGTCATGGGCCGGATCTTCGTGCCGACCCGGCTGTGGGGCGTGATGATCCTGTGGGTCGCACCCGCCGTGGCCACCCTCGGCCTGGCCGTGATGGTGCGCGTGTCGGCTCGGACCCACACCGCCCAGGAGGCCAACCAGCTCGGCGGCGCCGTCATCCTGCCGCTGATCTTCCTCGCCGTCGGCCAGTCCACCGGCCTGCTGCTCGTGACGCTGCCGATCGCCGTCGGCATCGGCGCCGTCATCTGGGCCGTCGCCCTCCTGCTGCTCCGGGGCGGCGTGAAGCGATTCACCCGGGACGCCCTCGTCGCCCAGGTCTGAGCGAACCCCGCAATCCGGACAGGGCGGGCACTCCGAACATCGGGTGTGCGCTTCGACCTGGCTGCCTACAAGGAATCAACCGACCGGCTCGACGTCGGCGGCATCGACTTCGACGCCTTCCGCGAGCAGCCCCTCGCCCCCGAGCACCTCCGGTGC
>DMTU01000183.1:15784-19444 GCA_003476595.1 Acidimicrobiaceae bacterium
GCCCCCGAGCACCTCCGGTGCCTGCGGTACATGCACGACGTCGAGCTCCACACGTCCTGCTACTTGCGGAACCTGCTGAACACCCGGGCCCACCACGACCCGGAGATCACCACCTTCCTCACCCTCTGGAACCACGAGGAGCTCTGGCACGGCGAGGCCCTCGCCCGGGTGCTTGCCGCCCACGACGAGCCCGGGGGCCCCGACCGCGTCGCCTCCATGCGGCGGCGCCTCGGGTGGCGCATCACCGCCAGCCCGCTGCTGTGGATGGGCTTCTCGGCCATGACCCGGCACTTCCTCGCCATCCACATGACCTTCGGCGTGGTGAACGAGTGGACCACCCAGGCCGGCTACGTCCGGCTCGCAGCCGAAGCCCGGCACCCCGTGCTCGACGAGCTGCTCCGACGCATCATGCGCCAGGAGGGCACCCACATCGCCTTCTACCGCTCGCATGCCGTGGAGCGCCTCGAGGCCAGCGAACGGGCGCAGCGCACCACCCGCCGCGCCGTCCGTGCGCTCTGGAGCCCGGTCGGCGCCTCGGTCATGCCCGAGGCCGAGACCCGCCACCTCGTGGGCACCCTGTTCTCGGGACCGGACGGCCGGGCCGTCGCCGATCGCATCGACCGGCGAGTCGACGCGCTGCCCGGCCTCGACGGCCTCGGTCTGATGTCCGGCACGCTCGCCCGCTACGCCTGAGCCGTTCGAAGCATCACGGCTGAGGGGAGGAAGCGCCAGCGCCCCTCAGCCCAGGCCGGCGAGCGGAGCGAGTGGCCGAAGCATCACGTCAGGAAGACGAGCTGGAGGGTGGCGGCGCCGATGATCAGCAGCAGCAGGATCGCCATGATGATGGTGGTTCCAGGCCTCATGGCCTGCCTCCCTGGGGGCGTGGTCCGAGGCCGACCGGGGTGGTGATGCCACCGGCGCCCTCGTCGTCGTCGAGGCGCTGCAGTCGCACCTCCTGGCCGGTGCCGAGGTCGAGCTCGACGTGGGCGGAGCGGCGGTCGAGCGCCACGGTGAGCAGCCCGTAGGAGTCCACGACGAGGCCGACCTCGCCCTCCTTGATGCGGGCGAACGCGTCGACCCGCCGGGCGGTCCGGAGCTGGCCGCCGATGCGCAGGCCGATGCGGTCGCCCCAGTCGGCGATGTCGTCGGGGTCGACGTTGAGCTGGCAGTTGCCGAACCGGTCGATCCACAGCACGTCGCAGACGAGGTCGCCGTCCTCCTCCCGCATGACCGGGATCAGGCCCGGCGTGAGCGAGCTCGGGTCGACCAGGTCGCCGAGCTCGGTGAGCTCGGTGCCGGTGCACAGGGCGGCGGCGACGGGGGCGAAGACGTCGCGGCCGTCGAAGGTGGGGCCCGGCGCCGGCAGGTGGTAGTCGGTGTTGGTCAGCGACACGGCCCGGCTGGCGCCGCCGGACATGGACACCGCGGGGGCGAGGACGCCGTTGTCCGGCCCGACGAGCACCGACTGGCCGTCGCCGACCTCGATGGCGATGCCCCGACGCTCGGTGCCGACCCCCGGGTCGACCACGGCGAGCACGACGCCCGGGCACAGGTACTGGGCGCTGCGGGCCAGGGCGAGGCCGCCGGCGCGCACGTCGTGGGGGGCGATGTCGTGGGTGATGTCGATGACCGCCACGCCCGGTGCGGTGGAGCGCAGGATCGAGTGGACGATGCCGACGAACTCGTCGCCCCGGCCGTAGTCGGAGAGGAACGAGATGGTGTCGTAGGTCAGCGGGGTCATGCCCCTCCGACGCTACGTCCGGTCATCCCGCTTCGGTGAACCGGTCGGCGAGGTAGGCATCGAAGTCCTCCTCGCTGATCCGGAACGACTTCCCGATGCGCAGGGCGCGCAGCTCGCCCGACTTGATGAGTCGGTACACGGTCATGTCGGACACTCGCAGCGCCTCGGCGACCTCACGGGGGGTGAGGAAGCCGGGACGCACAGAACCACTGGCACGGGTCATGGATCACCCCTTCTCTCCGGCGGAGAGGCTAGGCGACCGTGGCTCCTGTGGCCACTAGCACGTGCTGGGGCCGAAGTGGTGGATGGTGCTGGTGGGGGTCAGTCCCTGCCGACGGGTTCGCCCAGGTCGTCGGCCTTCACCGCGTCGCGGCGGCCCATCGGCTTCGGCTCGCCCACCGTGGAGTCCTCCGCGGTCTGGGCCTCGAGCTCGCTGTTGATCTCGGCACCGAGGATGACGGCGAAGGCGGTGACGACGAGCCAGAGCATGAGCACGATGACGGCGCCGATGCTGCCGTAGGTCTCGCCGTAGCTGCCGAAGTTCGACACGTAGACGGAGAAGGCGACCGAGCCGAGGGTCCACACGGCGGTGGCGATGACCGCGCCCCAGGACACCCACTGCCAGCGGGGCGCGTCCCGGTCGGGGGCGTAGCGGTACAGCACGGCGAGCCCGAGGGCGAACCCGATGGCCAGGCCGGCGTAGGAGCCGATCTGGACCAGGGTCTGCCCGAGCGAGCCGAACGGCAGCTCATCGGCCAGCGCCGGGAGCACGGCGATGACGCCGATGGCGACGGCGGCGAACGCGATGGCGCCGACGGTGAGGCCGAGCGAGAGCCCGCGCAGCTTGAGGAAGCCGCGGCTCTCGCGCTCGTCGTAGGCGGCGTTGACCGCGCCGATGAGGTGCTTCACACCGGACGACGCGGCCCACAGCGCGGCGGCGATGCTCACCGCGAGGGTGACGCCGATGCCCTGCGACTCGCCCGTGATGCTCTCGAGCTGATCGGTGATGAGGCTCTGGGCCTCCTCGGGCAGGGCCCCGGTGAGGTCGGTGACCTGCTGGGCCGCCTGGTCCGGATCGGCGAACAGGCCGTAGAGCGAGACCAGGGCGGCGAGCGCCGGGAACAGCGCGAGCAGCAGGAAGAAGGCGACGCCGGCGGAGAGCAGGGGGACCTGGTCCTCCTTGACCTCTCCCTTGACGCGCAGGGCGACGTCCTTCCAGCCGCTGGCCGGCACGTCGCCGGGACCCTCGGCATCCCGACCGCGGTCGTCGCCGCGGTCGGGATGCCGTCGGGGGTGGTCGTCCTCGGTGAGGTCGATCAGCTCGTCGTCGGTGCGGGTCGCCACGGGCGGTCAGGCCCCGGTCCGGCGACCGTTGGCCGTGCCGGGGATGACGTCGTCCGGTCGGTGGTTGCTCATGTGGCGCTCCTGGGTCGTCGTGCCATCGGTCGCTACCCGAGCCGCGACGACGCGCAGAACGGATCGCACCCAATGGCACGCCCCTCGCCGGTTCTTCGTGGGGGTTCCTCCCGGTTTCGGGGGGCTTCGCCGCCGGATCAGTCGGCGCCGAGCGCGACCGCACGGTCGCGCGCGGCCAGCACGGCGTCGATCAGCGCGGCGCGCACCGCCCGCTGCTCGAGCACGCGCAGGCCCTCGGCCGTGGTGCCGCCCGGGCTGGTGACCGCGGCGCGCAGCTCGCCGGGCGAGGCATCGCCGTGCAGGAACAAGGTGGCGGCGCCGAGCAGCGTCTGGCCGGCCAGCGCCTCGGCCACGTCGCGGGGCAGCCCGGCGGCCACGCCCCCCTCGATGAGCGCGTCGAGGACGAGGAACGCGTACGCCGGACCCGAGCCCGACAGCCCGGTGACGGCGTCCAGCAGGTGCTCGGGCACCCGGACGACGGTGCCGACGGCACCGAGGATCGC
>DMTU01000079.1:0-344 GCA_003476595.1 Acidimicrobiaceae bacterium
TGCACGCCGCCCTGGGGATCGCCGTCGCGGCGCTGCCCCTGCTGCTCGTGACCGCCGCGCTGGCGGCCCTCGGCGTGGCCATCGCCCGCTCGTTGCGGGACGAGGCGGTGCTCGACGGCCTGCGCACCGAGGTCCGCAGCATCGGTGAGGTCCAGCGCGCCGTGCACGAGGTCCGCACCGCCGCGACGGGCCGGACGACCGTCCGCTGACGAAGCGGGGGCTCCAGGGCCCCTCGGTACACTCCGCGCCATGTTCAACGTCGGCGGCATGGAGCTGATCGTCATCGGCGTCATCGCCCTCGTGGTCCTCGGTCCCGACAAGCTCCCCGGCGCCCTGCGCCAGCT
>DMTU01000079.1:641-921 GCA_003476595.1 Acidimicrobiaceae bacterium
CCGCCCAGGCCGAGCTCGACGCCATCGAGTCCGCCACGACCGACACCGACGCGACCGACGCCGAGCAGGACACGTGAGCGATGACACCGCCGAGGGTCGCATGTCGATGCTCGAGCACCTCTACGAGCTGCGCGACCGGATCATCAAGAGCGCCATCGCCATCGCGATCGGGGCCGTCGTCGCCTGGTTCCTGTACCCGCAGATCTACGACGTCCTGCTGAACCCCTACTGCGACCTCCAGGGAACGACGGTCGACAACTGCCGGCTCCTGCAGACCGAG
>DMTU01000079.1:1096-9947 GCA_003476595.1 Acidimicrobiaceae bacterium
ACTGCCGGCTCCTGCAGACCGAGCCCCTCGAGGGCTTCTCGGTCCGGTTGAAGATCGCCGGCTACGGCGGCGTCGCGCTGGCGATGCCCGTGCTGCTCTGGCAGATCTGGCGCTTCGTCACGCCCGGGCTCTACTCCCACGAGAAGAAGTGGGCCTATCCGTTCGTCTTCTCTGCGATGGTGCTGTTCCTGCTCGGTGCCGGGCTCGCCTACTACTCGCTGACGCCGGCGCTCGAGTTCCTCGTGGACGTCGGCGGCCCGGGGCTCGAGCAGAACTTCCGGCCCGCGCCGTACTTCTCGCTGATCACCTACATGATGCTGGCGTTCGGGGTCGGCTTCGAGTTCCCGATCGTGCTGATCTTCCTGCAGCTCGCGGGGATCGTCGAACCCAAGACGCTCCGCAGCGTCCGCCGCTACGCCATCGTGGGCATCGTCGTGCTCGTGGCGGTGATCACGCCCTCGGGTGATCCATACACCCTCGGCATCCTGTCCATCCCGATGTACCTGTTCTACGAGGCGTCGATCCTCATCGGGATGCTGCTCACCCGGAAGCGCCGCCGGGAGGACGCGACCCTCTCGTCATGACCGGACCCGTCGGCCCCCACACCCAGGCGCTGCTCGAGAGCTACTCCTTCGCGCTCGACGGGTTCCAGCGCCGGGCCGCCGACGCCCTCGACGAGGGTCGCTCCGTGCTCGTCAGCGCGCCGACCGGCGCGGGCAAGACGGTCGTGGCCGACTACGCGGTGGCCCAGGCGATGGACCGGGGCCTGCGGGCCTTCTACACGACGCCCATCAAGGCGCTCTCGAACCAGAAGTTCGGCGACCTGCGCCACCGCTACGGCAGCGGGCGCGTCGGGCTGCTCACGGGCGACAACTCGATCGACGGCGACGCGCCGGCGGTGGTCATGACCACCGAGGTGCTGCGCAACATGATCTACGCGGGACGGCCCCTCGACGACCTCGCCGTGGTCGTCCTCGACGAGGTCCACTACCTCCAGGACAGCTTCCGCGGCCCGGTGTGGGAGGAGGTCATCGTCCACCTGCCCGAGCACGTGCAGCTCGTGTGCCTGTCGGCCACGGTCTCCAACGCCCACGACATCGGCGACTGGCTGGCCACGGTGCGCGGCCCCACCGACGTGGTGGTCGAGCAGACCCGACCGGTGGAGCTGGCCAACACCTACCTCGTCGGTGACAAGACGAGCGATCGGTTGCACCTGCTGGACACGCTCGTCGACGGCCGGCCGAACCCCGAGGGCGAGCGCTTCGACATCGACAGCCGCGGCCCGACCCGCCACGGCGGTCGCCAGCAGCGGGGGAGGGGCCGGCCCCGGAGCCCGTGGTACACGCCCAACCGGCTCGACGTGCTCGACGTGCTCGAGGACGACGAGCTCCTCCCCGCCATCGTGTTCATCTTCAGCCGCGCCGCCTGCGACGACGCGGTGAAGGGCTGCCTCGATGCCGGCGTGCGCCTCACCACCAGCGACGAGCGCGCGCAGATCCGCCGGATCGCGGAGGACCACCTCACGTCCCTGACCGACCACGACCTCGACGCCCTCGATGCGGACCGCTGGCTGGCCGGGCTCGAGGCCGGGGTGGCAGCGCACCACGCCGGGCACGTGCCACCGTTCAAGGAGGCGGTCGAGGCCTGCTTCGTGCGGGGCCTGGTCAAGGTCGTGTTCGCCACCGAGACCCTCGCCCTCGGCATCAACATGCCGGCCCGGGCCGTGGTCATCGAGCGGATGACCAAGTTCAACGGCGAGCGGCGGGAGCTGCTGACGCCGTCGGAGTACACCCAGCTGACGGGCCGGGCCGGGCGTCGCGGCATCGACACCCACGGCACGGCCATCGTGCTGTGGTCGCCGTTCATCAGCTTCGGGCAGATCGCCGGCCTGGCCGGCAGCCGCACCTTCGTGCTGCGCTCGGCGTTCCGCCCCACCTACAACATGGCCGTCAACCTGATCCGGCGCCACGAGCGCGACGAGGCCCGCCGCCTGCTCAACCAGTCGCTGGCGCAGTACCAGGCGGACAAGGCCGTGGTCGTGCTCGAACGGCGCCTCGACAAGCGCCGGCAGAACCACCGGGCCGTGCAGGCCGAGGCGACCTGCGACCTCGGCGACGTGGGTGAGTACCGGGAGCTGCTCGGGGCGACCGCGCCCCGCCGGGTGCGGCGGGCCCAGCTCGAGCACGCGCTCGCATCCCTCAAGCCGGGCGACGTCATCGCCCTGGAGGACGGGCCCCGCGTCGCCGTGCTCTCGGTCGCCTTCCGCAAGGGCAGCATCAAGGTCAAGGCCGTCACCGAGACCCGCGAGGTCGCGGTGGTGAGCATGTCCGACTTCGAGCAGCCGCCCAAGCGCCTGGGGGCGGTCGAGCTGCCCGAGCCCTACCTCCCCGAGGACAGCGACTTCCGCGGCCAGGTCGCGTCGCGCCTGGCGCGGATCCGCGTGCCCGCCCGCTCGGAGCACGTCCCCGACGTCCCGGCCGTCGACCACCCGGTGGCCGAGTGCCCCGATGCCGATGCCCACCTGCGGGCCTTCGACCGGGCCCTGCGCCTCGAGGGCGAGGTGCACGAGCTGTCCCGGCGGATCGAGCGCCAGACCAGCACCCTGAGCCTGCAGTTCGACCGGGTGCTCGACGTCCTCGACCAGTTCGGCTACGTCGAGACCTGGTCCCTCACCGACCGGGGCCGGCTCCTCGCCGGCGTGTACCACGAGGCCGACCTGGTGGTGGCCGAGGCCATCGCCGACGGCGTGTTCGACGGCCTCGACGCGCCCGAGCTGGCCGCCGTCGCCAGCACGCTCGTGTACGAGCACCGGGCACCGGGCCCGCCGCCGGCCGCGCGCTACCCGTCGCGACGGGTCCGGGAGCGCGCCGCCGAGATCGACGGCATCGTGCGCCGGGTGCAGGGCGCCGAGGACGCCGTGGGCCTGCCGTGGTCCCGAGGCAGCGACCACGGCTTCTGCGCCGTCGCCCACGAGTGGTGCGCCGGCGAGGGCCTCGGCGACCTGCTGGAGGAGACCAACCTGGAGCTGACAGGCGGCGACTTCGTCCGCACCGTGCGCCAGCTGATCGACCTCGTGCGCCAGATCGCGCAGCTCGCGCCCGACGACGTCACCCGGACCACCGCCCGCCGCGCCGTCGGCGCCCTCGAGCGCGGCGTGGTGTCGGCATCTGCGTCCGTGGACGACGACGAGGATCTCGACGCGGATCCGACGCACCGGTCCCCGTGACCGTCCGCAAGGGCGAGCCGTGGGGCGGACCGGGCGCCCTCCCCGACGACGGCATCGTGGTGGCCTCGGACCTGGAGGCCCGCCGCGCCGTCACCGACGCTCGCCGCGCCAACCGGCCGATGCCCACCCTCGGCCTGCTCGCCGGCGACCTGGCCCGCACCTGCGGGGCCTCCGGCCGGGAGGACCGGCTGCGCAGCCCCGAGGCCCAGACGCTGCCCGTCGATCTCGGTGAGGTCCTGGTCGACGGCTCGCTGCACTTCTTCGTCGCCCACCTCGTCGCCCGCCGCTCGTGGTGGCGGGGACCGATCGTGGCGGCCATGAACGCCCAGTTCCTCGGCGACTGGGACGTCGCGCCGCGATCGCACCCGGGCGACGGGCGCCTGGACCTGTTCGAGTCCCACCTGTCCCTCGGGGACCGGTGGAAGGCCCGTTCCCGCCTGCGCACCGGCACCCACGTCCCCCACCCCGGCATCAGCGAGCGCCGGGTGAAGGCCGTGCAGCTGGACCTCGCCCCCGGGACGTCGGTGTGGCTCGACGGCGAGCGGATCGGGGAGGCCAGGGCCCTCTCGATCCGCGTCGCCCCCGACGCCCTGACGGTGGTCGTGTAGCGAAAATCTCGTGGATCGGTCACCACAGGTGTGACCGATCCACGAGATTTCCGGTTGAATCGCCGGCCATGGACGCCTGGATCCTGGACGAGTCGCCCGGCAGCTACCGGTTCGGCACCATCGACACCCCCGAACCGGCGTACGGCGAGGTGCGGGTGCGCCCGGTGGCCTCGGCGCTGAACCACATGGACCTGTGGCTCACCCGGGGCATGCCGAAGCCGACGCTGCCCCACGTGCCGGGGTGCGACGTGGCCGGCGTGATCGACGCCGTGGGGGAGGGCGTCGACCTGGAGGTCGGGGCCGAGGTCGTCGTGAACCCCGCCGTGTCAACGATGGATGCGGTGGTGCACCTCGGCAACGACGCGCCGGTGGGCCGCGGCTTCCAGATCCTGGGCGAGCAGCGCTGGGGCGGCCACGCGGACGGCGTGGTGGTGCCGGCCCGCAACATCGTCCCGAAGCCCGGGTCACGCACCTGGGAGGAGTGCGCCGCCTACCCGCTGGCCACCCTCACCGCCTACCGCATGCTCCGACGGGCCCGTCTCACCGCCGGGGAGACGGTGCTGGTCGTGGGCATCGGCGGCGGCGTCTCGATGGCGGCGCTTGCCCTCGCGCTGCGCATGGGTGCCGAGGTCTACGTGACCTCCCGCGACCAGGCCAAGATCGACCAGGCCGTGGCCATGGGCGCCACCGCCGGCTTCGACTCCTCCGAGCCGAGCTGGCCGGTGAAGGCCCACGTCGTGGTCGAGTCGGTGGGCCCGGCGACGTGGGACGCATCGGTCCGATCGCTGGTGCCCGGCGGGCGCCTCGCGGTGTGCGGGGGGACGTCGGGCCAGAAGGTCGAGGTCGACCTGCCCAAGCTGTTCTTCAAGCAGATCGAGATCATCGGCTCGACCATGGGCTCCCACCAGGAGTTCGACGCCGTCACCCGCCTGGTCGACCTCGGTCTCCCGGTCGCGGTCGACGAGGTCTTCGACCGGGCCGACTACCCCGACGCGCTCGAGCGGCTCCGGAGCGGCGACCAGCTCGGCAAGGTCGTGCTGCGTCACCCGTCCTGATCAGGCGAGGGCGCTGCGGGCGTCCGCGATCTGACCCTGGAGGGCCTGGTACCCGATGTGGGGCCGGAACCCCATCGCCACGTTGATGTCGAGCATCCACGGGTTCGACTCGGCGTTGTACGTCTCGACGGTGCGGATCCGTGGCTCTGCATCGAGCGCGAGCCGGAGGTTCTCCGCCTTCAGCCACCGCCCGAGGCCCCTCCCGCGATGGGCCGCGACCACGCCCGTGTCGCCCTGGCCGGCCAGCTCGGGCCGGTGCGTGTTGATCGCCAGCTCCGACAGCCCTGCGGCCGCCCCATCGGGCGCCAGCGCCAGGCTCGACACGCCGCGCCGGCCGCTCGCCACCCAGGCCTCGTCGCGCGAGCGCAGGCGCTCCGGGGTCATGGGCGAGATGGTCCAGTCGAGCTCGTCGGTGGGCATGTCCTCCATCGCTCGGTGGGCAGCGGCGAGCGCCTCGAGGTGCTCCTCGGGAGCCCGCCCGACCCACTGCACCACGCGGTAGCCATCGGTGCGCTGCCGGCCGGTGCGCAGCCACTCCGCCTGCCGGTCCCGATCGAGCTGGGCGATCGCCAGCCGGCTGCAGCGCTCCTCGAGGCGCAGCGTCGCACCGCAACGCTCGGCGTAGGCGCGACCCGGATGGCCGGGCAGGGTCGGCGCCCAGAACACCACCGAGGTCCGACCGTCGTTGCTCGCCCAGTCGAGCGCGGCGCGCAGCAGGGCGTCGGCCACCCCGCGCCGGCGGGCGGCGGGTTCGACGGCCAGCCACTCGACGTCGACGACGTGCGCGTTCTCCTCGGCCTTCTCCGCAGCCAGGCCGAGCTCGCCGACCGGTCGCCCGTCGAGCAGGGCGACCCAGCCGACGTGGCGCACCATGGCCCACTCGCTGAACAGCTCCGCCGCGACCTCCTCGGCCGGCGCCGGCGGGTCGCCGGGGTTGACCTCGCGATCGGTGACGGCGCGGACCGCGACCAGCGCCTCCAGGAGGTCGGGGCGGTCCTCGGTGACCTGGTGCACCTCGATGCCGGGCATCGCCGGAGTGTCGCGCCACCGACGACCGGGCTCCAGCGAATTGGCCCTACGCTCGCCCGATGGACCTCGACGCCGTCAAGCACCGCATGGCCGAGGAGATCGACCGCCGGGCGGATCTCCTCCTCGACGTCTCCCACCGGATCCACGCCAACCCGGAGTTGAACTTCGAGGAGCGCCACGCCCACGACCTGCTCTGCGACGTCCTCGAGGACCAGGGCATCACCACCGAGCGCCGGTCCCACGGCCTCGACACCGCCTTCGTCGGCCGCGCCGGCACCGGCGGACCGAACATCGCGGTGTGCCTCGAGTACGACGCCCTGCCGGGCATCGGCCACGCCTGCGGCCACAACATCATCGCGGCCTCTGGTCTCGGTGCCGGCCTGGCGGCCGCCGCGGTCGCCGACGTGTGCGGGGGCCGGGTCACGATCCTGGGGACCCCCGCCGAGGAGGGGGGCGGCGGCAAGGTCCTCCAGATCCGAGCCGGCGCGTTCGAGGGCGTCGACGCGGCGATGATGGTCCACCCCTCCGGTGCCGACCTGCGGGGCATGGACACCGTGGCCATCCACCGGTGCCTGGCGACCTACCGCGGCGAGTCCGCCCACGCCGCAGCGGCTCCCGAGCGGGGCCGCAACGCCCTCGACGCCGCCGTGCTCGGGTACGTGAACGTCGCTGCGCTCCGGCAGCACATCGACCCGAACGAGCGCATCCACGGCGTGTTCACCGACGGGGGCGAGAAGCCGAACATCGTCCCGTCCCGGGCCCAGGCGGAGTGGTACGTCCGGTCGCCGACCGCCGCCCGCCTGCAGGAGCTCAAGGCCCGGGTCGTGGCCTGCCTCGAAGCGGGCGCCGCCGCCGCGGGCTGCGAGGTGGAGCTGGACTGGCTCGAGCCCCCCTACGCCGACATGGTGCCCGTCGAGACCTACTGCGACCTCTACGCCGCGAACGCGGCGGTTCTCGGTCGCGACGTCCGGGTGCCGGACGAGACCTGCTGCGTGGTCGGCTCCACCGACATGGGCGACGTGTCGTACGTGGTCCCCTCGATCCACCCCATGATCCAGGCGGCCGACCCCGGCACGGCGATCCACACGGAGGCCTTCGCCGGCTTCGCCGCCGGTCCGCTGGGCGACGCGGCGGTGCTCGACGGCGCCAAGGCGCTGGCCTGGACCGTCGCCGACCTCTGGATGCAGCCCGGCCTGCTCGACGCCATCACGGCCGAGCACCGCGAGCAGGTCGCCGCCCGCCGATGACGGCACGGCGGGGAGCACGCGCAGTGGTCACCGGCCGGGGCGCACCGAGCCCGTAGCATCTCCCGCCGTGGCCGTCTACATCGCCGAGGAGTTCACCGAGGAGGAGCAGGACATCCTCCGGCGGTACTTCACGAACCTGGACGGCCCGGTCTTCGCTCTCGTCAACCTGCCCGAGGTCGTGAAGGGGGCGCTGTTCGCCCGCTACTCGCGCTCGCCCAAGTCGCTGCGCCGCCTGTTCCTCGACGAGTTCGTCGGCGACCTCGACATCACCGGCGACCAGACGGTGGACGCCACCGTCGGGCTCGAGCGGGCCGAGCAGCTGTACCAGAAGGTCTTCCTCGAGTACGGCGACGACTCCGTGGCGCAGCTCGGTGGCGTGCACCTGGCGTGCGAGCAGGCCTCGAACATCCTCACCAAGATCCTCGAGTGGGGGCGCCTGGCCGCCTACCTCGAGCAGTCCACCCGCTACATCGCCTACGACTCCCGCCTCGGTGGCCGCTACCGCTACTACCGGGATCCCGAGGTGCTCGCCTCCCCCCTCGCCCTGCGCTACGTGGGGGAGATGGACCGGCTCTTCGACGCCTACGCCGAGCTGGTGCCGGTGATGCAGGAGTTCTTCCGCGAGCAGTTCCCCAAGGCCCGCGAGGACTCCGACCTCGTCTACCGCCAGGCCATCAAGGCCAAGGCCCTCGACGCCATCCGGGGCATGCTGCCCGCGTCGTCGCTGTCGAACGTCGGCATCTACGGCACCGGGCAGAGCTACGAGCTGCTGCTGTACCGGATGCGCTCGCACCCGCTGCCCGAGGCGCGGGCCTACGCAGATCTCATGCTCACCGAGCTGCGCAAGGTCATCCCCTCGTTCCTGCGGCGCGTCGACCTGCCCGACCGCGGCGAGGTCTGGCGCGACTACTTCGGCGACCGCGAGGCGGCCATGGCGGCCGTTGCCGACCGCCTCCTCGGCCCCGACGTCGAGCCCGACGACGTCGCCGAGGTCACCCTCGTCGACTTCGACCCCGACGCCGAGATCAAGACCGTCGCGTCGATGCTCTACGCCTACAGCGAGCTGCCCGAGACCCAGCTCGAGGACCGGGTCCGGGCCATGTCGGTCGAGGATCGCCTGGCCGTGATCCGCGCCTACGAGGGCGACCGCAAGAACCGGCGCCACAAGCCGGGCCGGGCGCTCGAGCGCTCCTACTACCGCTTCGACATCCTCGCCGACTACGGCGCCTTCCGCGACCTGCAGCGCCACCGGATGCTCACCCTCGACTGGCAGAAGCTCACGCCGCGCCACGGCTACGTGCGCCCCCCGGCCGTCGACGCCGCCGGCCAGACCGCGGCCTTCGACGACGCCATGGATCGCTCGGCCTCGCTGTACGACGCCCTCGCCGACGACTTCCCCGAGCAGGCCAGCTACGCCGTCGCCCTCGCCTACAAGGTGAGATTCTACCTCCACCTCAACGCCAGGTCGGCCATGCACGTCCTCGAGCTGCGCTCGACCCCCCAGGGCCACCCCGCCTACCGCCGGGTCGCCCAGGAGATGCACCGCCTCATCGCGGAGCAGGCCGGCCACAAGGCCATCGCCGAGAGCATGCGCTTCGTCGACCACTCGGCCGAACCCGCCCTCGAGCGCCTCGACGCCGAGCGGGCCGCCGAAGCCAGGCGCAACACCTAGGCGCGACAACCCTC
>DMTU01000079.1:10115-16456 GCA_003476595.1 Acidimicrobiaceae bacterium
CTAGGCGCGACAACCCTCGTGTGGAGCATGAGGCTCCTGTTGAGATTGGGGGTTGAGTTGCTGGAGGGGCTTCGGTACGTTGCCGTCACTTCCGAGCGGGCGGAGACCGCAGGAGGCATTTGCACGTGCGCGTCCCCCTTCGCCCACGAGACATCGTTGCGCTGATCACCGTCGGCGTCTTCGCCATCGCCGCTTCCGGAACCCACGTGGTCCGGAGCGGCGAGACGCTGGGCTCCATCGCCCAGCGCAACGGCACCACGGTCCAGGCCCTGGTCGATGCCAACGGCATCGCCAACCCGAACCTGATCATGGCTGGCACCACGCTGAAGATCCCCGGTGGGGGCGCGGCGCCCTCGTCGTCGGCAGCGGCGACGCACACCGTCCGCAGCGGCGACACGCTGGCCAGCATCGCGGCCCGCTACGGCACCACCGTGTCCGCGCTGGCGAGCGCCAACGGGATCGCCAACCCGAACCTGATCGTCGTCGGGCGGTCGCTCCAGGTCCAGGGCACGGCCCGGCCGGTCACGACCGGTGCACCGTCAGCCCCGTCCTCGGGCGGCAAGCAGCTCGCCGGGCAGCGCCACACGGTCCAGTACGGCGACACCATCGCCGGCATCGCGGGCCGGTACGGCATCCGCACGGCCGACCTCGTCGCCTGGAACGGCCTGGTCGACGGCAAGATCTACGCCACGACCCGCCTGGTGCTGTTCAACCCGGGCTCCCTGCCGGCCATCGGCGGGTCCACCAGCACCCCGGGCGGCACCCACGTCGTGCAGTCCGGCCAGACGCTGGGCTCCATCGCCGGGCGCTACGGCGTGTCCGCGAGCTCGATCGCGAAGGCGAACGGCATCACGAACCCGAACCGCATCCGCATCGGCCAGACCCTCACCATCCCCGGGTCCACCGGCTCGGGCGGCGGCGGCTTCGTCTGCCCCGTGCCGGGTAGCACCTTCTTCAACGACTGGGGCTTCCCCCGCAGCGGAGGCCGCTCGCACGCCGGCACCGACCTGTTCGCCCCTCGGGGCACCCCGGTGCGGGCCCCGGCGAGCGGGCTGGTGGAGATCGCCACCGGCAGCATCGGTGGCAAGCAGTTCCGGCTCACGACCTCGTCCGGCACCAAGATGTACGGCAGCCACCTCGACGCCTTCGGCAAGACCGGCCAGGTCAACGCCGGCGACGTCATCGGCACGGTCGGCGACACGGGCAACGCCCGTGGCAGCCGCCCGCACCTGCACTTCGAGGTGCACCCGAGCGGCTCCGCGGTGAACCCGTTCCCGCTGCTCTACAGCTCCTGCTGAGCGCACCGGGTCCGCTCGCGGGCATGGGCAGGGAACCGGCCGCCTGACGGCGAAGGCTGGGTCGGATCGAACTCCGTTCGACCGTCCCCCTTGGTACACACGCCGAACCCCTGAGGTACCCCCCGTGGATGCTGCGATCTCGCTGCGCAACGTGACGAAGAGCTTCGGATCGCACACCGTCCTGCAGGACATCTCCTTCGACATCCCCCGCGGCAGGATCTCCGCGGTGATGGGCCCGTCGGGCACGGGCAAGTCGGTGCTGCTGAAGAACGTCATCGGCCTCCTGCGCCCCGACAACGGCGAGATCTGGGTCGACGGCGAGGAGACGGTCTCGATGGGGGAGAAGGACCTGTACCGGGTCCGTCGCAAGTTCGGCGTCCTGTTCCAGGACGGCGCTCTCTTCGGCTCCATGAACATGTTCGACAACATCGCCTTCCCGCTCCGCGAGCACACGAAGAAGTCGGAGAAGGAGATCAAGGAGATCGTGCTCGAGAAGGCGAGCCTCGTCGGCCTGCTCGACCACATGAAGAAGTACCCCGGTGAGGTCTCCGGCGGCATGAAGAAGCGCGCCGGCCTGGCCCGGGCGCTGGCGATGGACCCCGAGATCATCCTCTTCGACGAGCCCGACTCCGGCCTCGACCCGGTGCGCGTGTCCTACCTGGACGAGCTGGTCAAGAAGATCCAGGAGGAGACCGGCGCCACCTTCCTCATCATCACGCACAACATCGCCTCGGTGATGCGGACCTCGGACTACATCGCCGTGCTGTACCAGGCCAAGCTGGTGAAGTTCGCCGCCAAGGCCGAGATGCGGACCACGGACAACCCGCTCATCCGCCAGTTCCTCGCCGGTCGGGCCATGGGCCCGATCGGCATGGACGAGCTCGCCGACGAGCGCACGGACGTCGAGAAGGAGCTGATGGAGCGCGAGCGCCGGCGGCTCGAGGCCGACGGGCGCGACGTCGACGACTACGGCGTGATGACGGTCTGAGGCGGTTCGACGTGGTCTGGACGATCCGATGATCGGCAAGGTGCAGTTCGTCGTCCGCGAGACGGGGAACATGTTCGCGATCTCCCTCGAGGGCTTCCGCCGCACGTGGGACTTCAAGTCGTGGTGGCGCGAGTACCTCGGCCAGTGCTGGTTCATCGCCAAGGTGTGCTCGATCCCGGTCGTGCTGATCAGCATCCCCTTCGGCGCGGTGATCGCCCTGCACGTCGGCACCTTCTCCCGCCAGCTCGGCGCCGAATCCACCACGGGCGCCGCCATGGTGCTGGCCATCGTGCGCGAGGCCGCCCCCGTGGCCACCGCGCTGCTGATCGCCGGCGCCGGCGGGTCTGCCATGACCGCCGACCTCGGCTCCCGCAAGATCCGCGACGAGCTCGCCGCCATGGAGGTCATGGCCATCAACCCGGTGCACCGGCTGGTGACGCCGCGGCTCTACGCCGCCGCCACCGTCGGGCTGTTCATGGTCTCGCTCGTGTCCATGGCCGGCATCTCCGGCGGCTACTTCTTCAACGTGGTGATCCAGAAGGTGACCCCCGGCGCCTACTTCCAGGGCTTCACCTCCCTCGTCCAGCTGCCCGACCTGTACTCGTCGCTGTTCAAGGCCGTCGTCTTCGGGTTCATCGCCGCGACGGTGTCCTGCTACAAGGGCATCTACGCCAAGGGTGGGCCCAAGGGCGTGGGGGATGCCGTCAACCAGGGCGTGGTCATCACGTTCATCCTCATCTTCTTCACCAACCTCGTCATGACGTCCCTCTACTTCGCGCTCGTGCCGCCGAAGTTCTGAACGGATCCCCGATGGCAGCAGTCACCAAGCTCACCAGACCCGTCCAGGACCTCGGCCACTCCGTGGGCAACGGGTTCGAGGACATGGGCAAGCAGCTGTCGTTCTACGGGCGCGTGCTGTGGGACGTGCTGACCACGCTGATCCTGCGCCTGAAGTACAAGAACGTCGTCTTCAACCTGGTGTCGGACATCACGGTGGGGGCGGGCGCCCTCATCGTGGGCGCCGGCATGGTCTTCGTCATCTTCTCGATGTCGTTCTTCACCGGCGCCAACGTGGGCCTGCAGGGCTACGCCGGCCTGGAGCAGATCGGCGCCGAGGCCTTCACCGGCCTGGTCGGCTCCTTCGCCAACACCCGCGAGGTCACCCCGCTCATCGCCGGCGTCGCGTTCGCCGCGCAGGTCGGCGCCGGCTTCACCGCCGAGCTCGGGGCCATGCGCATCTCCGAGGAGATCGACGCCCTCGAGGTCATGTCGGTCCGTCCGATCAGCTACCTGGTCGGCACCCGCGTGCTCGCCGCCCTCGTCGCCATCATCCCCCTGTACCTGATCGCGCTGTTCGCCAGCTTCTTCGCCACCAAGCTCGTCACCACCGAGTTCTTCGGGCTCTCGCCGGGGGTCTACGACTACTACTTCCGCCTCTACCTGCCCCCGATCGACATCTTCTACAGCCTGGTCAAGGCCGCCATCTTCGCCGTCATCGTCGCCCTCATCCACTGCTACTACGGGTTCTACGCCAGCGGTGGCCCCGCCGGCGTGGGCGTGGCGGTCGGCCGGGCCATCCGGCTCTCGATCGTGGCCGTGGTGGTGTTCAACCTCGTGCTCTCCCTCATCTTCTGGGGCGGCGGCAACACCGTGAGCCTGACCGGATGACGCCATGACGCTGACCACCGAGCGCAACCGCAACGTGATCTCCGGCGCCGTCGGCCTGCTGATCCTGGTGAGCCTCATCGCCATCGGCATCAAGGCCAGCTTCGGGGCCTTCGACGGCGGCTACGAGCTGCGCGGCACCTTCGCCGCCGCCGGCCAGGGCCTGCTGTCGGGCAGCGACGTGAAGATCCGCGGCGTGAACGTGGGGGAGGTGTCGAGCATCCGGTTGGTCGACAACCGGGCCCTCATCCGGCTGCGGATCGAGGACAGCACCCAGATCCCCGAGACCGCTCAGGCCGTGATCCGGCCCAAGACGCTGTTCGGCGAGAAGTTCGTCGACATCCTCCCGGGCGAGGACGAGCTCGACGGCCCCTACCTCGACGACGGCGACGAGATCGTCGACACCTTGGGCGGCTTCGAGCTCGAGCAGGTCCTGACCGACGCCTACCCGGTCCTCGAGGCCGTGAACCCCGCCGAGCTGGCCGTCGTCCTCGACGAGCTGGCCACCGCCGGTCGCGGCCTCGGGCCCAACATCAACCGCTCGATCGTGAACGGCGCCACCCTCGCCGAGCTGGGCGCGTCCAACGACGCCGAGTTCCGCCAGTTCACGAGCGACCTCGCCCTGCTGGCCGAGGAGCTCGAGATCATCGCCCCCGACCTCGTCGCCGGCGCGCGGGACCTCAACGTCGCGCTGCCCACGCTCAACGCCCGCAGCGAGCAGCTCGACGACGCCCTCACCCAGGCGGCCCGGCTCGCCACCGACGTCGCCGACCTGCTGGAGGCCAACGAGTCGTTCACGTCCAACGCGCTCACCGACGGCTCCCGGGCGCTGCAGACCGTGTTCGACCGGCGCAGCCAGATCCAGCCGCTGCTCGTCGGCGTCACTCGGTACACGCGCACGCTCACCGAGGCCGTCCGCATCGACGTCGGCGACGGCACGCTGATGGCTGCGGTCAAGGCCGTGGTGAGCGTGTCGGGCCTCATCGAGGGTCACGAGACGCCCCCGCCCGACGACGATCCCAAGACGCCGCTCGAGGAGCTGCTCGACGGCCAGCTGCCCGAGCTCCCGGTCGACCCGCTCGAGACCCTGGACGACCTCCTCGGAGGCTCCGGCAGCGACAACGATCCCGACCCCGACAGCAACGAGGGCGGCGGCGGCCTGCTCGACCTGCTCACGGGAGGTGACGACCGATGACCCGCACCGCCATCAAGTTCGGCCTGTTCGTCGCCGTGTGCCTCCTGTTCACCGTGTACCTGGCCGCCACCATCGGCAACACGACCTTCGGCGGCCTCATCGGACGCGGCCCGGACACCCACACCCTGGCCGCCTCCTTCGACGACGTCACGGGCCTGCTCGTGGACGACAACGTCAAGGTGGCCGGCGTCCCGGTCGGCAAGGTGACCGGGGTCCGGGTCGAGGCCGGCAAGGCCCTGGTCCGGATGGAGATCGACAGCGACCACCAGCTGCCCTCGGACTCGGCTGCGGCCATCCGGTGGCGCAACCTCATCGGGCAGCGCTACGTCTACCTGTTCCCGGGCGACGCCCCCACGACCTTCGAGGACGGCGACGTCGTCACCGAGACCACCAACGTGATCGACCTGGGCGAGCTGTTCAACCGCCTCGGTCCGGTCGTGGCCACCATCGACGAGGGCCAGGTCAACGAGTTCCTGGAGACCGTCACCTCCGCCCTCGAGGGCAACGAGGCCGACATCAGCCAGGCCCTCCACGACCTCGCCACCGTGGTCAAGGGCCTCGGCGAGCGCGACGAGGCCATCGGCAACCTGATCGAGAACCTCGAGGTCGTGTCGCGCACGATCGCCGATCGCGACGCCCAGATCGAGACGATGCTGGACAACCTGGCCGCGCTGGCCCGCACCTTCAGCGACAACACCCAGCTGCTCGACAGCGCCATCGTCGAGATGGGGGCGTTCAACCGCGACCTGTCGGGCCTGCTCGCAACCAACCGGGACGAGCTGGACCGCATCGTGGCCAACCTGGACAACACGCTCGGCACCGTGGAAGGCGAGCTCGGCTCGGTGCAGCTGGCCCTGGACCGCCTCGACGACAACGGACGTGCCGCGTTCCTGTCCTCCCGGAACGGCGAGTTCCTGAACCAGACCATCCTGTGCGTCACCGCCCTGCCGCCACCCTGTCCCACGCCGATCGTGCCCGGGCTCGATGCCATCGTCGGCAACTCGGCGACCCGCCAGCCCGTGGCCTACACGCCCGACCGCCGCAGCGGCGGCGCCGCCGTCCTCTCGCTCGTCGGAGGCACCCGATGAAGTCGTTCCGGGACCGCAACCCCTACATCGTGGGCATCATCTCGGTGCTGCTCCTGGGCGGCGCCACGGGCTTCGCCTTCCTGGTCGGCACGCTCAACCTGCTGGAG
>DMTU01000079.1:16547-17483 GCA_003476595.1 Acidimicrobiaceae bacterium
GCTCAACCTGCTGGAGGACGCCTACCCGATGGAGGCCGTCTTCACCGACGCCTCCGGCTTGCGCGCCGGCGACGACATCAAGCTCGCCGGGGTGAAGGTCGGTCGCGTCACCGACCTCGACGTGGACCGCGACATCGGTGCGGTGACGGTCGAGTGGGTCGTCGACGAGGGCATCGAGATCCGCGACGGCGCCCGAGCCGAGATCGCACTGTCCTCGCTCCTCGGCGCCAAGGAGGTCCGGATCCTGGACCCCATGGAGGGCGACGTCGCCATGTCTGAGCTGCCCGAGGAGCAACGGGTGATCCCGGTCGAGCGCACCACCGTGCCCTTCGACCTGTTCGAGCTGACCCGCGAGGCCACCGTAGGCGTCCAGGAGCTGGACACCGATGCGCTGAACGCCCTGCTCGTCGACCTGGCCGACATCTCCGAGGGCAAGGCCGGCACGGTCGAGGACCTCGTCGAGGGCATCAACCGGGTCGGCGCGGCGGTGAACCAGCGCGAGGCCGAGTTCGAGGCGCTACTGGAGCAGGCCGATCGCCTCAGCGCGACCCTGGCCGACAAGGACGACGAGATCCTGATGCTGCTGGACTCGTCCCAGCAGATCCTCCAGCTCATCGTCGCCCGCCGCAACGACCTGGCCGTCGCCCTCGGGGAGTCGGCCGACACGGTCCAGGAGCTGGACCGGCTCATCTCCACGAACAAGCAGCGGCTCGACTCCGCCCTCGACTCCCTGGCGCCCACCCTCGACGTGGTCGCGGCCGAGCAGGACGACATCGACCGGGCCCTGGCCTGGCTCGGGCCCGGCATCCTCCAGCAGTCGCGTGGCGGCGGGCACGGGCCGTGGCAGGACATCTTCGTCCGCGGCCTCGGTCCCGACGTCCTCGAAGGCCTCCAGGACGTGTACTCGGTCCTGCTGGGGGTGGACGAATGAGTCGC
>DMTU01000079.1:17736-22487 GCA_003476595.1 Acidimicrobiaceae bacterium
CGCCTGGTGGCAAGTCTGCTGGCGGCCGTGCTCGCACTGTCCGGGTGCGGCCTGGTCGGCGGCGGCGAGACCTACGAGGTCGTGGCCTACTTCCCCCGTGCGGTGTCGCTCTACGAGTCCGGTGCGGTGCAGGTGCTCGGCCTCCCCGCCGGCGAGGTCTCCGACATCGAGATCATGGGCGACCGCGTGAAGGTGACCATGGCCGTCGACAGCGACATCCCCCTCCCGGTCGACGTGCGCGCCGCCATCGCGCCCCAGTCGCTGATCGGTGAGCGGCGCATCCAGCTGTTCCCGCCGTTCCAGCAGGGCGATCAGCAGGCCCCGGACGGGCACGAGATCGCGATCGACGACACCGTCATCCCGGTGGAGCCCGACGAGGCACTGGCCTCGCTGAAGGAGTTCCTCGACGCCCTCGACCCCAACGGCGCCGGCCGGCTCATCGACAACGCGGCGGCGTCGCTCGACGGCCAGGGCCAGCAGCTCGGCTCCGCCCTCGACGAGCTGTCCGACCTCGTCGGCAACATCGAGGACGACGACGACGCCGTGATCCGCATCGCCGAGCGCTTCGACGACTTCACCTCGACCCTGCTCACGCGGGAGAGCCAGCTCGCCCAGGTCCTCGACGACTTCGCCGTCGTGGCCGACGTCCTGGCCGAGGAGCGGGGCGAGATCGAGGCGCTCATCTCCGGCCTGGCCAGCCTCTCCGGTGACGGGCTCGACCTCGTGTCCGAGCACGCCGTCCGCCTCCGCACCGACGTCCAGATCCTGCGGCGCCTCACCGAGAGCATCGAGCAGAACCTCGACGGCGTCGACGCGCTCGTCCAGGGCGGGTCCCAGCAGATCGACGGCTTCATCGGCGCCTACAACCCGGTCAGCCGGTCGCTGAACCTGCGCAACAGCTTCTCCCCCCTGGTCGAGGAGGCGCTGGCACCGCTGTTCGATGCCGTGGGCCTCCCGTTCCCGTGCCTGCCCGTCGACGTCAACTGCGCCACCGGCGACCTGGCGCCCCTCGACGGGGAGCGCACCGGTGCCGTCGAGGCCGAGCTCCCCGAGCCGACGACGCCCATCGACGACGTGCTCGCCCTGCTGGGGTCCGACACGGTCGCCCCGGCCGCCGCCTCCGAGGACGGGGCGGCAGGGGAGCGCAGCCTGCTCGACCGCTTCCTCGGCACGTTCCTGGGGGTTCGATCATGAGCCGCACCACCGTGCGCCGCGCCGCCGTCCTCGTCGTCGCCTCGCTGCTCGCCAGCGCCTGCAGCCTCCCCGGCACGATCCGGGGCTCGAGAGAGATCAGCGCCGTGTTCGACGACGTCGGCGACCTGGTGGTCGGCCACTCGGTGCAGGTCGCCGACGTGCGCATCGGCTCCATCGTCGACATCGAGCTCACCGACGACTACCAGGCCGAGATCACCATGTCGATCAAGGACGACGTCTTCGTGCCGGTGGAGTCCCGGGCCCTGCTGCGCACCACCTCGCTGCTCGGGGAGAAGTTCATCGAGCTGCGACCCCTGGACGAGGACGACCCCATGGCCGGCACGGACCTGGTGGACGGCGACGTGATCGCCGAGACCGCCACGGCACCCGAGCTCGAGTTCGTCACCGAGCAGGCCGTCGAGATCCTCGGCGCGGTCGTGTCCTCCGACGTGGCCACCCTGATCGAGACCGGTGCCGTCGGCTTCGGCGGCCGGACCACCGAGCTGACCTCCCTGGTCGAGGACCTCTCCACCGTGTCGGGCACCCTGGCCGACCAGACCGACGAGCTGGTGCGCATCATCGACGCGCTCGACGGGGCCACCGCCACGCTGGCGTCGTCCTCCGGCGACCTGGACGAGCTGCTGGGCAACCTGGCCGAGACCGCCACGGTGCTGGCCGACAACCGCGACGTCGCCATCGACGCCATCCGGGAGCTGACCCGACTGGCCCGGGTCCAGAACGACAACGTCTTCGAGCCCTACCTCGCCGAGGTCGACACCCAGATCAAGCAGGTGGACGCCATCCTCGCCGAGGTCGACCGCAACCAGGCCCAGGTCGCCGAGCTGCTCCGGTGGGTGGCCGGCTTCGCCGACCAGCTCCCCAAGGCCGTCGCAGACGACTTCGCCCAGGTGTTCCTGCTCGCCGAGGTGGAGGCCTGATGTCCCGCCGGGTCGCCATCAACCTCGTCGCCTTCGTCGGCGTCTTCGTCCTCATGCTGTGGTGGGCGGTCAACAACATCGTCAGCTTCGACTTCATCGAGCGCCCGTACGAGATCTCCGGCGAGTTCGCCGCGACCGCCGGCGTGACCAGCAACTCCGAGGTCGCCTACCTCGGCGTGAACCACGGTGCGGTGCGCTCGGTCGAGTCCGTCGACGGCAAGGTGCGCATCACGATGAGCATCGATCGCGGCAAGCAGATCCCCGCCGGGTCCAAGGCCCGCATCTTCCGCAAGTCCGCGATCGGCGAGCCCTACATCGACTTCGAGCCCCCGGAGGACTACGACGGCGGAGGTCCGTACCTCGAGGCCGGGGACGTGATCCCCCTCGATCGCACCTCGGTGCCCCTCGAGTTCTCCGAGCTGCTCCGCTCGGCGTCACGGGTGCTCGGCTCGGTCGAACCCGAGGCCACCCGCACGCTCATCCACGAGCTCGCCGTGGCGCTGGACGGGCGAGGCGAGGCGCTGCGCGACCTCACCGTCGACTCCGATGCCCTGCTGGCGACCTTCGCCGAGAAGGCCGACCTCCTCGACAGCCTCAGCGCCAACAGCACCCGGCTGACCCGCACCGTCACCGAACGCCGGGCCTCGCTCTCCTCGGCGATCAGCGACCTCGCCGCGGTGGGGGAGTCGCTCCGCAACGTCGAGCCCGACACCCGGATCCTGCTCGACCGGGGCACCGAGCTCCTGGAGACCACCGCAGACCTGGTCGGCGACGTGAAGCAGGACCTCGACTGCGTGCTCCACGACCTTGATTCGGTCATCGACGTCACCACCACCGACGAGAACCTGGGCCACCTCGCCAACACCCTGGACAACGGGCCCACCGGGTTCGAGTACGTCTGGCTCACCCGGGACGACGGCCCGGACGGGCTCTGGGTGCGGGTCAGCATCCTGGTGGACACCGCCAACCCCGCCCAGCAGTACGTGCCCCCGACGGAGCTGCCGGCCGTGCCGGAGATCCCGGTGTGCACGTCGCCCCTGGTGTCGGCCCCCGACGGCGGGGCACTGGCCGCCGAGGCGCCGGTGGAGGGGCAGGCGCTGGCCGCGGTGCCCTTCTCCACCACGACCGCCCCCGACCGATCTGCCGCGGCCCTGGGCGTGTTCCTCGTCAGCGGGCTGGTGCTGGGCCTGCTGGCCCGGCGAGGTGCGCGAGCATGACCGCCGTGGACCTCGAACAGCAGGCAGACCCCCGGCCCGATCGCCCGAACGAGCGCCGCACGGTGCCCGCTGGGGCCTTCGTCATCGCCGTGCTGGTCGCCGGCGCCCTGGCGGTCCTGGCCGTCTTCGCCCTCGCATCCGGCGACGGCACCGACGGCGGCGGCGGGGAGGACCAGGAGGTCCGCCTCGCGTCCGGCCGCTTCGCCGAGCGCTTCCTCACCTTCGAGCACGACCAGCTCGACACGTGGAAGGAGGACGTGCTCGCGCTCAGCACCGGCGGCTTCGCCGAGGAGGTCGAGGAGGTCGAGTCCGGCCTCCGCACGCTCATCGCCGAGAGCGAGCTCGACGCCGTCACCCAGGTCACCGACATCTTCGTCGGCGAGGTCGAGCGGGGCGGGGTCGAGGTCGTCGTCGTGTACGACCGCGAGGTCCGTGGCGGCGAGCAGGGGCGCACCGAATCCGACCGGTACCTGCAGCTGGCCATGGTCCGCGTCGACGGGGAGTGGCTGGTCGACAACGTGCTCGACATCGCCTCCGCCGGCGACCTCGCCGGGTCGGTGCCGCCGTCCGGGGCGGACCTCGAGACCCCCGCACCGCCCACTTCGGCGGACGGTTGAGCACGGTCCGGTCCGCTGTTGTGGAATCCCGGCCCGCTGCCGATAGGTTCCCGCGACCCGGCAACCCTCCCTGGCGACGGACGCTGTCTATGATCCGCCGCCGACGCCACACCCGTTGGAGCGCCAATGGCTGACGAAGAAGAAGACGTGGTCGACGACGACCTCGAGACCGAAGATCTCGACGAGGACCTCGACGAGGACCTCGAAGCCGACGACCTCGGTGAGGACTTCGAAGCCGAGGACGATGACGATGACGTGGTCGACGTCGTCGACGACGACACCGTCGCCGACGACGAGGAGGCCGCGCCCGACGCCGAGGGCGACGAGCCCCGTCGCGCCCGCCGACGTGGCGAGGACGACGAGGAGGACGAGGACGAGGACGCCGACCCCGACGACGTCGAGGCCGACCTGGACGAGATCCTCAAGGACCGCATCGCCGCCACCGACGACGAGGACGAGGACGAGGAGGAGGACGACGGCGACACCGGCAAGGCCGCACCGGCGGGAAAGATCCAGCCCCGTCGCGAGGACGAGTTCCTCTGCCAGTCCTGCTTCATCCTGAAGCCGATGGGCCAGCTCGCCGAGGGTGAGACCGACCTGTGCGTCGACTGCGTCTGAGCACGAGGCCATGACCTACCGCACGATCGTGGTCGGCACCGACGGCTCGGCCTCCGCCGAGCGGGCCGTCGAGCACTCGGTCGACCTGGCCGCCGCCGACCAGGCCCGGCTGGTGATCGTGACCGCGTACGAGCGCACCGACACCACGCCGGACGAGCGGGCGCCCG
>DMTU01000079.1:22660-29102 GCA_003476595.1 Acidimicrobiaceae bacterium
CCGCCGACGTCCGCTGGATGATGGCGGACCCCAACGAGGCCGAGCGCCACGCCCGCCACGCCCGGACCGTGGCCGCCGAGCACGGCGTCGGCGACGTCGTCGTGCAGGCCCTCGAGGGCGAGCCAGCCGACGAGCTGCTCGAGGCGGCCGACACCTTCGACGCCGACCTCATCGTGGTCGGCTCGGTGGGCCTCACCGGCAGCAGCCGCTTCCTCCTCGGCAGCGTGGCCAGCAGCGTGCTGCACCACGCGCCCTGCGACGTCCTCGTGGTCCACAGCCACACGGCACGCCCCGCAGCTGCGCAATAGGGATGAACTGGCGCGACCACGGACCCGACCGCGAACATGGCCGACCGTGACCGCTGACAAGACCCCCCTCGAAGACGCCGTCGACCAGGCGCTCGACGCCTTCGTGTACGCCCCGATCGGGCTGCTGTTCGACGGTCCGGCCCGGCTGCCGAAGCTGATCCAGAACGGCCGCAACCAGGTGACGAACGCCCGGATGATGGGCCAGTTCGCCGTCCAGATGGGTCGCACCGAGGTCAACAAGCGCGCCGCGACGCTCGATGGTCCGGTGGTCGACCTCCTCCGCGGCCTCGGCGTCGTCGACGGCCCGCCGCCGGCACCGGCGCCGACCCCGGTGCCCGACAAGCCGTCCGCGCCGGCGGCCAAGGAGGGCAGCGCCAAGGCGCCCGCCCCGAAGAAGCCGGCCGCCACCAAGAAGAAGACGGCCACGAAGAAGACGGCGACGAAGAAGGCCGCGGCGAAGAAGGCCGCGGCGAAGAAGGCCGCGGCGAAGCAGGCCGGTCCGGCCGCCACCACCGCCCCCGACGTCGCCGGCCTCGCCATCCCCGACTACGACAGCCTCTCGGCCAGCCAGGTCGTGAGCCGCCTGCAGGGGCTCTCCGCCGCCGAGCTCGAGGCCGTGCGCAGCTACGAGGCCGCCACCCGGGGACGCAAGACCATCCTCAACCGGGTCCAGCAGCTCCAGAAGCCCTAGGCGTGGACGTCTCCGCCCGGCCGGCCACGGCCGACGACCTCCCCGCCCTGGTCACCCTGGCCACGGCTGTCATCGAGGAGCTCACGCCGAACCGGGGTGGTGCGGTCTGGCGCCGGCAGCAGGCCCGCCCGCTCCCGCCCGGCGACTCGCTGCGCGCCGACCTCGAGGACCCCGACGCCTTCGTCGTCGTGGGCACCATCGACGACACGATCATCGGCTACGGCGTGCTGCGGCTCGAGCACCTCCGCGACGGCTCGATCCTCGGCGTGATCTCCGACCTGTTCACCCTCGAGGGCGCCCGAGGCGTCTCGGTGGGCGAGGAGGTCATGGACGCGCTGATCGCGTGGGCGACCGAGCAGGGCTGCTTCGGCGTGGACTCGCTGGCCCTGCCGGGCGACCGTCACACGAAGAACTTCTTCGAGTCCTTCGGCCTGGTGGCCCGGGCCATCGTCGTGCACCGCTCCCTCGAACCCCATCCCGACGCGCCGTCGTGAGGGCCACCGCCGCCACGACGAGCGGCCCGGAGGTGGCCGTCGGGGCCGTCGTCGTCGACGGCGACCGCCTGCTGCTGATCCGCCGCGGCCGGGGCGTGGCGATCGGCCAGTGGTCGCTGCCCGGGGGCGTGGTCGAACCGGGCGAGCTCCTCGCCGAGGCCGTGGTCCGCGAGCTGCTGGAGGAGACCGGGCTCGAAGGCGTGTGCGGGCCCCTCGTCGGCGTCGTCGAGCGCTTCATCGAGGGCCGCCACTACGTGATCCTCGACCACCACGTCACGTTGCTCGAGCCCGACGCCACCCCGACCGCCGGTGACGACGCGGCCGAGGTGGCGTGGGTGGCGCTCAGCGAGGTGGCCGAGTGGCCGCTGGTCGAGGGCCTCGCCGAGTTCCTCCACGACCACGGCATCCTCGCCACGATCACCTGATCCGGGCCCCGCCCCCGCAGGCGTGGCGATCGGAAACTGGCAGTCGTGGCGTCGCGTCTAGCGGCCCTTCCACTCCGGCTTGCGCTTCTCGATGAAGGCCGACAGGCCCTCCTTGGTGTCCTCGCTGGCCATCACCTCGGCGATCGCCCGTCCGGAGGCGGCGAAGGCCTCCTCGTCGGTGTCGAAGGACTGCAGCGCCACCTCGCGGCTCTTGCGCACGGCGAGCGGGGCGTTCTCGCTGATCTGGGCGGCGAGCTCGACGGCGACGTCGACGGCCTTGCCCGACTCGGCCATCCGGTTCACGAACCCGAGGGCGTGGGCCCGCTCGGCGTCGATCGGATCCCCGGTGAGGAGCATCTCCATGGCGACGTTCTTGGGCAGCGCGGCGGGCAGCCGGAACAGGGCCCCGGCGGCAGCCACGAGGTTGCGCTTGACCTCGGGCACGCTGAAGGTCACGTCCGGGGTGGCGACCAGCAGGTCGCAGGCCAGGACGATCTCGCAGCCGCCGGCGTAGGCGGGGCCGTTGCAGGCGGCGATGATCGGCTTGGTGCGGGCCTTCGCGGTGATGCCGCCGAAGCCGCCGGTGGGGGTGTTGAGCCGGGCCGCGTCGCCGCTGTTGATCGCCTTCAGGTCGGCGCCGGCGCAGAAGACCGGGCCCTCGTGGGTCAGGACGCCGATCCAGATCTCGTCGTCGGCCTCCATGCGGTCGATGGCGGCCTCGATGCCCTCGGCCACGTCGCCGTTGACGGCGTTGCGCGCCTCGGGGCGGTCGATGGTGATGATGGCGACGTTGCCACGGGTCTCGTACTCGATCATGGGGGCACAGTAGCGACGCTCCCGCGCCGACGGTCCATGCGCACCGACGCGGGTTCGGTACCCTGCGGCCGTGTCCAGCGATCCGGGTCAGGGGCGGCTGCAGTGCCCCTACTGCGATTCCTACGAGATCGACCGCCTGTACCTGGCGTCGTTGCGGGTCGACTCCTGCGTGTGCACGTCGTGCGGTGCCCGCTGGGACGAGGACGCCTCCACCGGCGAGTTCCGGGGCCGGCAGAGCCAGGCGCGGACCTCCCGCACCGAATCCCGCTGACGCTCGGTGCCTCCGCCGCCGATCGGCGGCGAAGGACCGCATGTGCTCCCGTCGGCGCCCATCGGCGCCGATCGGATCAGCTGGTGGTGTCCTCGCCGGCGTCGTCGCTGGAGCCACCGTCGGCGGTGGCCTGCTCCGCCTCGAGCGCCTCCGCGGCGGGGATCTCCGGAGCGGGTGCCTCGGTGGGCGCCTGCTCGACGGCCTCGGGGACCGCCTGCTCCTCGACCTGGGGCTCCTCAGCCTTGGGCTCGTCGACCTTGGGCTCCTCAGCCTTCGATTCGTCGGCCTTGGGCTGGTCGGCCTTGGCGTCGCCGGGCTTGGCATCCTTCTTGGGCTTGCCGCCGCTGCGGCGCTTGCGCCGGTTGGCGTCCCGGCCGGCCTTCGGGTCGGGCTCGACGCCGAAGATCTGCGCGATCTCCGGCAGGCGGCTGCCGTGGCGGGCGATGGTGGCCTTCAGCTCGTCGGAGACGGTGCCGGGCAGCGACACGGGCACGACCTGGCGACGCACGGGGGAGTGGGCCAGGGCCTCGAGGATGTAGCTCCACCGGTCCGGTGAGGTCTCGCTGCTCATCGACGCGTTGGCGGCCTCGACGAGGCGCAGGGCGACGGGGGCGGGGAGCGGCGCGCCGGCCTTGGGCGGCCGGGAGGACAGGTGCAGGGCCCGGACGACGCGGTCGTCGTCGAGCATCTCCACGACCTCGGCCACCCAGGCCTGCTGGTCGGCGTCGAGGCGCTCGTTGAGTGCGGTGCGCACCTTGGCCGCGAGGGCACGGGTCTCGTCGTCCTTGGCCGCGCCATCGGACGCGGTGACCACCGAGCGCAGGTCCCGCAGGTCGACGGTCTCGGACTGCTCCAGGGCGGCCTCGGCCCGGTCGCGCCACTCGGCGGCGCGGACCTTCACCAGCAGCTCCTCGGCGAGGGTGACGATGGGCCCCTCGTCGATGGGGTCCTGGCCCTCGACCTTGCGCTGCTCGTTCTGCTTCTCGAGCCCGGTGCGCACCGCCTGCAGACCGCCGCGGAGCAGCTCCTGGGCGACGGCCTTCTGCTCCTCGGGGAGGGAGTCGATGAGGGCGTTGCGGTGCGCCTTGCCGGCCTTGAGGCGCGGCGGCTTGGGCTTCGGGGGCAGCTTGGGCTTGGCCGGCGTGCGGGGACGGTCGTTGCCGCCCCGGCGCCCGCCCTCACCGCGAGGGCCACGGTCGCCACCCTCACCACGAGGGCCACGGTCACCGTCCTTGCGGCCACGACCGCCGTCGCGGCCACCGCCACCCCGGCGAGGACCGCGGTCACCACGATCGCCTCGGCCCCGGCCGCGCTCGGCGCGGACCTCGGTCACCAGCGGCTCGTCGTCGCGGGTGATGAGCTCGAGGGTCTCGACCTTCTTGGGCTCCTTGCCCTTCGGCGGGATCACCTGCGTGACCCGGATGCCGTCGACGTCCATCTCGGTGTCGACGCGGAACTCGTCACCCACCTCGGCGCTCTCCGGGAACAGCGACGCATCGGCCGCACCCTTGGGCTGGCGGGCCCCCGCGGCCCGCCAGGTGAAGGTCTTGCCCTCGTCCTGGCGGCTGGTGAGTTCGATGTCGATCCGGGTGGCCATAGCGGGTTGCCAGGCTAACCGAGCCGTCCCGGCCCCGACGATTGCGCTCTCAGCCCTCCGCGAACGCCTCCGGCGGCGGGCACGCGCACACCAGGTTGCGATCCCCGGCCGCTCCGTCGATGCGGCTCACGGGCGGCCAGTACTTGGCCTGGCGGAGCCCGTCGACCGGGTACGCCGCCTGCTCACGGGTGTAGGCGCGGTCCCACTCGGCGACGAGGAGGTCCTCGGCGGTGTGGGGGGCGTGGGCGAGGGCCGAGTCGTCGTGGGCGACCGCCCCGGACTCGATCTCGGCGATCTCGTCCGCGATCGCCAGCATCGCGTCGCAGAACCGGTCGAGCTCGGCCTTGGGCTCGGACTCGGTGGGCTCGACCATCAGGGTGCCGGCCACCGGGAACGCGAGGGTGGGTGCGTGGAAGCCGTAGTCGATGAGGCGCTTGGCGACGTCCTCGGCGGTCACGCCGGTCTTGGCGGTGAGTTCGCGCAGGTCCAGGATGCATTCGTGCGCCACGAGTCCGCCTTCGCCGGTGTACAGCACCGGGAAGAAGTCGTTCAGGCGGGCCGCGATGTAGTTGGCCGCGAGCAGGGCGGACTTGGTGGCCTCGGTGAGGCCCTGGCCGCCCATGAGCTTCACGTAGGCCCAGGAGATCGGCAGCACGCCGGCCGAGCCGTAGCGCGAGGCGGAGATCGGGGTGCCGCTTTCGCCGTTGGCGGGATCCGCTGCGTTGCCCGGCATGAACGGTGCCAGGTGGGCCTTGGCCGCGACCGGTCCGACGCCGGGGCCGCCGCCGCCGTGCGGGATGCAGAAGGTCTTGTGCAGGTTCAGGTGCGAGACGTCGCCGCCGAACATGCCCGGCTGGGCCAGTCCGACGAGGGCGTTGAGGTTGGCGCCATCGATGTAGACCTGGCCGCCGGCTGCGTGGATGGCGTCGCAGACCTCGCGGACGTCGGCGTCGAACACCCCGTGGGTGGAGGGGTAGGTGATCATGATCGCGGACAGCGCGTCCCTGTGCAGCTCGATCTTGGCCTGCAGGTCGGCGTGGTCGATCGTGCCGTCGGCGGCGGTGGCCACGACAACAACCTTCATCCCGGCAAGGACCGCAGAGGCGGCGTTGGTGCCGTGCGCGGAGGCAGGGATCAGGCAGATGTTGCGCTGGGCGTCGCCGCGGGAGAGGTGGTAGCCGCGGATGGCCAGCAGGCCGGCGAGTTCGCCCTGAGACCCGGCGTTGGGCTGGATGGAGACCTGGTCGTAGCCGGTGATCTCGGTCAGCTGGGCTTCGAGGTCCTCGATCAGTTCGCGCCAGCCGGCGGTCTGGGATTCCGGGGCGAAGGGGTGGATGGAGGCGAACTCCGGCCAGGAGATGGCTTCCATCTCGGCCGTGGCGTTCAGCTTCATGGTGCACGAACCCAGCGGGATCATGGTGCGGTCCAGGGCCAGGTCGCGGTCCGAGAGCCGGCGGATGTAGCGCAGCAGCTGGGTCTCGGAGCGGTGCGTGTTGAAGACCGGGTGCTGCAGGTAGTCGGAGGTGCGCTCGACGGCGGCATCCATGGCGAAGGCGGTGTCCGTGCCTGCGGCAGGCTCGGTCACCGTCGCACCGAAGGCGGCGACGACGTCGGCGACGATGGCCGCCGTCGTGGCTTCATCGGCTGAGATGCCGACGGTGTCCGCGTCGATGGCGCGCAGGTTGATGCCCTTGGCGTCGGCGGCAGCGATGATCTGCGCGGCCTTGCCGGGGACCGAGACGGTCACGGTGTCGAAGAAGCTGGTGTGCAGCACGTCCAGGCCTGCGGCCTTCAGCGAGGCTGCAATGGTCCTGGCGTGGCCGTGGGTGGTCTCAGCGAT
>DMTU01000025.1:0-247 GCA_003476595.1 Acidimicrobiaceae bacterium
CGGGCCCAAGGCCGACGACGGCGACACGGCGTCGATGGGCGCCATCGGCGAGACCGGCGATCGCATCACCCACCTGGGCCAGCAGGTCGCGCACGTCTGGCAGGAGGTGCCGGTGCCCGTCATCGCCGCCATCCACGGCGTGGCCCTGGGCGGTGGCATCCAGATCGCCCTTGGTGCCGACATCCGGATCATCGCCCCCGACGCCCGCATGAGCGTCCTCGAGGTCAAGTGGGGCCTGGTGCCCGAC
>DMTU01000025.1:404-7155 GCA_003476595.1 Acidimicrobiaceae bacterium
AGTGGGGCCTGGTGCCCGACATGACCGGCACCTGGATGCTGCGGCGCCTGGTCGGCCTCGACGTCGCCAAGGAGCTCACGTTCACCGGCCGCATGGTCGAGGGCGAGGAGGCCGTGCGCATCGGCCTCGCCACCCGCGTCGCCGCCGACCCGCTCGCCGAGGCCAAGGCGCTCGCTGCCGAGATCGCCGGCAAGAGCCCCGACGCGGTGCGGGCGGCCAAGCGCCTGCTGAACCAGTCCGGGTTGGTGCCGATCGAGCAGCAGTTCGCCGACGAGCGACGCGAGATCGGTGCGCTGATCGGGAGCCCCAACCAGGTCGAGGCCGTGATGTCGGGCTTCGAGAAGCGGGACCCGTCCTTCACCGACCCCAGCTGATCCGCGGGCTGATCAGCAGGAGCCGAGCCGGCAGGCGAGGCGACCCAGAGACACGGGCCCTCGGCGGCGAAGCCGCCAGAGCGAACCGCGCGAGGGCGTGACGCATCCGCGCCGGTCCTGGATCACCAGGTGGCCGTCGCGCCCGTGAGGGCGCGGGGGTCGGCTGCGCCCGCCAGCGTGCCGTCCTCGGCGCGCTCGATCAGGTGGGCGTGGCCGTAGCCGCTGTTCCACGGGTCCTGCACCGACACCTCGTGGCCCCGCCGGCGCAGGCCGTCGACCCAGGCCTCCGGTGCGCCGCGCTCGACGCCGACGAGGCCGGGGCCCTCGCCATCCCAGGTGTCGAAGCCGCCGTCGCCGAGGCGCCACCGCGCCGCGCCGATGCAGCGGGCCGGGTCCTGGTCGGCGACGAGCAGCCGGGCCAGGAGCTGGAGCACGACCTGGGGCTGGGTGTCGCCGCCCATCGTGCCGAGCACGGCGCGCAGGCTGCCGTCGGCTCGCTGGATGAGGGCGGGGGCCAACGTGTGGGGCGGCCGTCGGCCGGGCCGGTACTCGGCCGGGTGCCCGGGCTCGAGGGAGAAGCCCTGTCCCCGGTTGTGCAGGAAGATGCCGACCTCGGGCACGGCGAGGTGGACGCCCCAGCCCCTCGCGTTGGACTGGATGAGCGAGACGGCCTGGCCCTCGCCGTCGGCGGCGCACAGGTAGATGGTGTCGCCGTCGCCGCCGGGGGCGCGGGGTGCGGTGCGGTGGTCCGGGTCGAAGCGACCGGCCCGCGGGCCGAGGCGCTCGTCGGCGAGCAGCACGTCGCCGTCGGCTTCGTCGTGGAGCACGTCGAGGCGATCGTGGCCGGCGAGGCGGGCGGCCTCGACCAGCAGGTGGGCCCACTCCGGGCTCCCCGGGCGGTGCTCGAGGTCGTGGCCCAGGCCGATCAGCTCGGCGATGCGGGCCGCGGCGAGGCTGAGGTAGCCCTGGCTGTTCGGCGGCACCGTCCAGGCCCGGTGCCCCCAGAGGTCGACGCCGAGCGGCGCCACCCAGTCGGCCTGGGCACGGGCCAGGTCGTCGGCGGTGAACAGCCCGCCGCCGATCCGGCGCAACCCCTCGCCGAACTCGCCCTCGTAGAAGGCGTCGCGCCCGTCCGCTGCGATCGCGGCCAGTGTGCGGGCCGCACCGGGCCGGCGGATCACCGTGCCCTCGTGCACCGGTTGGCGGGTGTAGTCGTCGGCGCCGTCCACCCGCTCGATGAGGGGCACCATGAAGGAGAGCAGGGGAGAGGCGGGGAAGCCCTCCTCGGCCAGGACCCGGGCCGGCTCGAGCACGTCGGCGAGCGGCAGGCGCCCGTGGCGCTCGTGCAGCGTCACCCAGCCGTCGACGCAGCCGGGCACGGTGACGGCCCGGATGTCCTCGTCGGTGGGCATGCGGGCGTGGCCCTCGTCGCGGAGCTGTCCGGCATCCGCACCCGACCCGGCCCGGCCGCTGGCGTTCAGGCAGGTCGGGTCCTGGCCGTCGGCGTGGTGGACCAGTGCGAACAGGTCGCCGCCCATCCCGCACATGTGCTGGGTGGTGACGGCGAGCGCCGCGCTGGTGGCGATGGCGGCGTCGACGGCGTTGCCGCCGGCCCGGAGCACGCCGATGCCGGCACCGGACGCGAGGTGGTCGACGCTGCAGACCATGCCCTTGCGGGCGCGCAGGGTGTGGAACGGCACGAGCGGGGCGGGCACGCCGGCGGACCGTACCGGGCACACTTGGCAGGTGGAGGACCACCGACTGCGCTCGATGCTGCGCGCCCTGCGGTCCGTCGTCGGCGACGAGCACGTGCTCGTGGATCCCGACGTCGTGGCCTCCCACGTCGTGGACTGGACCGGCGGCTTCGTCGGGTCCTCGCCTGCGGTGGTGCGACCCGGGTCGACCGACGAGGTGGCCGAGGTCGTCGCCGCCTGCCGCCGGGACCGGATCGCGCTCGTCCCCCAGGGCGGCAACACCGGCCTGGTGGGTGGCGGCGTGCCCCTCGCCGGGGAGGTGGTGCTCTCCACCTCGCGCCTGGCCGGCATCACCGAGGTCGACACCGACGCCGGGCAGCTCACCGCCGGCGCCGGGGAGACCCTGGCCGCGGTGCAGCGGGCGGCGGCGGATGCCGGCTGGCGCTACGGCGTCGACCTGGCGGCGCGGGACTCCGCCACCATCGGCGGCACGGTCGCCACCAACGCCGGCGGCCTGCGGGTGCTCCGCCACGGCACGACGCGCCGCCAGCTGCTCGGCGTGGAGGCGGTGCTCGGCGCGTTCGTCGCCGGCGTCCTCCTCGGTCGCAGCCGCCTGCGCAGCCACAAGGTCATCGAGCCGGTCGAGTCGCTGACCACGACCTTCCTCGCCCCCGTCTTCTTCGCCACCGCCGGCCTGCGCGTCGACCTCGGCCTGCTCGGCGACCCGGAGGTGCTGCTCTGGGCCGGCATCGTCCTCGCCGCCGCCAGCCTGGCCAAGTTCGCCGGCTCCCTGGCCGCCGCCAAGATCGCCGGCCTGCCCAACCGGGAGGGCGCGGCCCTCGGCATCGGCCTCAACGCCCGCGGCGCCCTCGAGATCGTCATCGCCACGGTCGGTCTGTCGCTGGGCGTGCTGAACCAGGCGTCCTACACCGTCATCGTGCTCATGGCGCTGGCGACCTCCATGGCGGCACCGCCCCTGCTGCGCCGGGTGCTGTCCGGCTGGGCCGGCACGGACGAGGAGCAGGAGCGCCTCCTGCGCGAGGAGACGCTCGCCGCCAACATCATCGTGCGCGACGAGCCGGTGCTGATCCCCACCCGGGGCGGCATGAACTCGATCATGGCGGCCCAGCTGGTCGACCTCGCCTGGCCCAAGGAGGTCGGGGTCACCCTCGCCACCGTCGACGCCACCGGCGACGCGCCGAACCTGCGGGTGCTCGAGGACGTGCTGCACCTGCGCAGCGTGGAGCGACGCCTCCTCGGCGACGACGACGTCGTCGACGCGCTCGTCGAGGAGCTGCGGCTCGGGTACGGCACGGCCGTCATCGGCACGTCGTCCCCCGACGGCGACCGCGTCCTCTCGCCCATCGCGGAGGAGCTCGCCCTGCGCAGCCCGGTGCCCGTCACCGTCGTGCGGCGCGGCCTCGACGTCACCAGCCGCCTGCCACCGGCCTACGGGCGGGTCCTGATCCCGGTCACGGGGACGCCGTCGTCGATCGCGGCTCAGGAGGTCGGCCTGGCCATCAGCGGGGCGATCGGCACCGAGGCGATCCTCACCCACGTCGTCCACCACGACGGCGGCGAGGAGCCCGACGACGACGCCACCCGCCGGACCCGCCGGTGGGGCGGTCCCGACGTGCTCCACCGGGGCGGGGACAGCACGCGCATCGCCGGTCAGCAGATGCTCGACGACGCCGCCGCCCGGGCCGCCACCGTCGGGGCCCGCGCCATCACCGCGATCACCGACGCCGAGTCCACGGCCGCCGGCATCCTCCAGCTGGTCGAGCTGCACGAGACCGACCTGGTCATCGTGGGCGCCACCCGGCGCGACGTCGACGGTCGACTGTTCCTCGGCCACACCGTGGAGCGCCTGCTGCGCCGCTGCGGCGCCACCATCGTGGTCGTCGTGTCGCCGTCGGACCGCAGCGGCCCGCCCGACGCCTGACCTTCTGGCAGCCGCTGCGGAACGGCGCAGGGTGGTTCCGAGCAGTCAGTCCTTGGTGGCCGAGTACTCCGTCAGCCGGGCCATCACCGCGTCGCCGGCCTTCTCCACGCTCCCGGCGTCGAACGGCGGCTGCGGGTCGTACTCGATCATGAGCTGCATCGCCCGGGCCGCGTCGGCGTCCACCAGCAGCTCGGCGAGGCGCAGCGCCATGTCGATGCCCGCGGACACGCCGGCGGCGGTGATGATGCGCCGGTCGAGGTGCTCGACCACGCGCTGGCCGGTGGGCTCGGCGCCGGTCTTGCGCAGGATCTCGTAGGCGCTCCAGTGCGTGGTGGCGGTGAGGCCGTCGAGCAGGCCGGCGGCGCCGAGCACGAGCGACCCGGTGCACACCGAGGTGGTGTAGCGGCTGGTCTCGTGGGCGGTGCGGAGCCAGTCGTGGATGGCGGATCCCTCGGCCATCAACGCCCGGGTGCCCACGCCGCCCGGCACGACCACGACGTCGGGGTCCGGCACGTCGTCGCAGGTGGCATCGACGCGGAGCCCGAGGAAGCCGTTCTCGCTGCGCACCTCGCCGGTCCGCTCGCCGACGAAGGTCACGGTGGCGTCGGGCAGGCGCTGGAGCACCTCGTAGGGGCCGATGGCGTCGAGCGCGGTGAGGCGGGGGAACAGGGCGATGGCGATCTGCACGACCGGATCCTGCCCCGCCACCCCAGGGAAAATCTCGTGGATACGTCCCACCGGTGGTGACCGATCCACGAGATTTCCGATCGGGGGTAGGTTCCGACCCATGGCTGAGATGGTTGAGTTCGCGAGCAACGGCAACGACGCACGGGGCTACCTGGTCCTGCCCGAGGCGGGCACCGGCCCGGGCGTGATCGTGGTCCAGGAGTGGTGGGGCCTCGACTCGGGCACCAAGGAGATGGCCGATCGCCTGGCGGCGGCCGGCTTCGTCGCGCTGGCGCCCGACCTGTACCACGGCGAGCTGGCTGCCCACGACGAGATGGACAAGGCCGGCGAGCTCATGCAGAGCCTGCCCATCGACCGGGCCGCCCGGGACATGAGCGGCGCCGTGGACTTCCTCGCCGACCACCAGGCCACCACCGGCGACGGCATCGGCGTGGTCGGGTTCTGCATGGGCGGCATGCTCACGTTCGTGCTCGCCGCCGAGCGCCCGGACAAGGTGAAGGCGGCCGTGCCCTTCTACGGCTTCCCGCCCATCGAGGACGGCCCCGCCGACCTGTCGAAGATCGAGGCGTCGATCCAGGGCCACATGGCCGAGCACGACGACTTCTTCCCGCCGGACCAGGCCGCGGCGCTCGAGGCCCACCTGTTGAGCCTCGGCAAGGACGTCGAGATCACCGTCCACGAGGGCACCGGCCACGCCTTCATGGCGCCGCACAACGCGCTCGGCACCCAGCAGCCCGAGAAGGTCGCCGAGATCTGGCCCAAGGTCACCGAGTTCCTCCACGACAAGCTCGATTGACCCCACGTTCTGGCCTACGGACCCCCTCGCATGCGAGGGAATCCGTAGGCCAGAACGCTTCAGTGGGGCGGTGCTGGTGCCGATGGGGGTGAGGTGAGCACGTCGCTGCACCCCGTCTGGCTGTCGCACCACTCCGAGCACGAGGCCGACCGCTGCGTACGCGTCGGGCGGGCGCACGTGTGCCGCCGGTGCCTGGCGATGTTCGTCGGCTTCGTCCCGGCCGTGGCGCTGCTGCTGTCGCCCTGGCGAGACTCCCTCCAGGCGGGAGACTTCGGCCTGGTGCTCGCGCTGACGATCGCCGCCGGCCTCGAGTTCGCCCAGGTCGCCCGGGGGCAGATGGACTACAGCGCCCGGCGGGTGCTCGTGCTGAGCCCGTTCGCCGGCATGGTCCTGGCCTGGCTCGGCGTGACCGGGGTGCGCGACGGCCTCGGCCCGGTCCACTTCGTCCTCACCGGCGTCGCTGCGGCCCTGCTCGGGCTGCTCCTCGTCCGGTCCCGCACCCACCACGGAGCGCTCGCGCAGCAGCCGTAGGCTCGGCCGCCATGGTCGACCCCGCGCCCACCGGCACCGTCCTCGTCACGGGGGGCGCCGGCTACATCGGCTCCCACACCTGCGTGCAGCTGCTCGAGGCCGGATCGCGGGTGGTCGTGGTCGACAACCTCGACAACGCCTCGCCCGTCGCCATCGACCGGGTGCGCGAGCTCGCCGGCCTCGCCGCCGACGATCCCCGCCTCACGTTCCACGTGCTCGACCTTCGCGACGGCGCCGCGATCGAGGCGCTCCTGCGGGACGACCCGGTGGACTCCGTGATCCACTTCGCCGGCCGCAAGGCGGTGGGGGAGTCCGTCGAGCAACCCCTCGCCTACTACGACCACAACCTGGTCGGCACCACGAACCTGGTGAAGGCGATGGAGGCGGCCGGGGTGCGGGACCTGGTCTTCTCCTCCAGCTGCACCGTCTACGGCGAGCCCGACGAGGTGCCGATCACCGAGGCCGCCCCGGTCGGCGCCATCAACCCCTACGGCCGCACGAAGCTCTTCATCGAGGAGCTCCTGCGCGACGTCGCCGCCGCGGGTGCGCTCGAGGGGCGACGGCCGTGGCGCATCGCGCTGCTGCGCTACTTCAACCCGGTCGGCGCGCACGCCAGCGGCCGCATCGGGGAGGACCCGGCCGGCATCCCCAACAACCTGATGCCCTTCATCATGCAGGTCGCGGTGGGACGCCACGACCGGCTGCGGGTGTTCGGCGACGACTACGA
>DMTU01000025.1:7285-7482 GCA_003476595.1 Acidimicrobiaceae bacterium
ACCTGCATCCGCGACTACATCCACGTGGTCGACCTGGCCGACGCCCACCTCGCCGCCCTGCGGGCCCTGCCCCGCGTCGAGGGCTGCCGGGCCGTGAACGTCGGTACCGGCACGGGCTCGTCGGTCCTCGAGGTGCTCGCGGCCGCCGAGCGGGCCGTTGGGCACGACATCCCCCACGAGGTGGTGGGGCGACGGGC
>DMTU01000025.1:7717-8319 GCA_003476595.1 Acidimicrobiaceae bacterium
CCCCATGAGGGGCAGCGGCGACGGCTTCGTCCGCTGCAGCGACGGCCACGTCCGGTGGGGCCGCTTCGGGGCGGCCGGCGTGCTGTTCGTGCACCGGGAGGCCGACGGCGTCCACGTGCTGCTGCAGAAGCGCTCGCAGTGGGCCCACGAGGGCGGCACCTGGTCGGTGTCCGGCGGGGCCCTCGACGAGGGGGAGACCCCGGCGGAGGCGGCCCTGCGGGAGGCGAGCGAGGAGGTCGGGGAGATCCCGGGGCATCGCTTCATCGGCGAGTACGTCTTCGCTCCGGCCGACGACTGGTCCTACACCACGGTCGTGGTCGAGGTGGACGGCCGCTTCGGCTTCAGCGCCAACTTCGAGACCGACGCCGTGGGTTGGTTCCGCCTCGACGAGGTCGACGGGCTCCCGGTGCACGCCGGGTTCGCCGCGGCCTGGCCGGCGCTGCGCCGCATCGTCGAAGGGGGTTGAGGTCCCGGGTTCTGTGCGCGACGGTCTCGTGGAAGGAACCCGGGTGCGCCTCCGGCGCGACCCATCCCTGACGCACCACCACGAGGAGAACGAACCATCGCACGTCGCACGCCCTTCGCCCGCCGCCCTGAGAGCA
>DMTU01000025.1:8388-9207 GCA_003476595.1 Acidimicrobiaceae bacterium
CCCGCCGCCCTGAGAGCAAGCACCGCATCAACGGCGACATCCGCGCCGAGCGGGTCCGCTTGATCGATGAGACCGGGGAGCAGGTGGGCGAGATGCCGCTGCCGGCCGCGCTCGAGGCTTCCCGCCGGGCCGGGCTGGACCTGGTCGAGGTCGCCCCGGAGGCCCGCCCGCCGGTGGTCCGGATCATGGACCACGGCAAGTACGAGTACGAGCAGTCGGTGAAGGCCCGGTCGAAGAAGAAGCGCAGCGGCGGCGGCGTCAAGGAGATGAAGTACCGCCCCAACATCGGTGACCACGACTTCGCCACCAAGACCCGCAAGGTGGCCGACTTCCTCACCAAGGGCAACAAGGTGAAGCTCACCGTGTGGCTCCGGGGCCGTGAGCGCTCCATGCCCGGCCTCGCCGAGGACGTGGTCGAACGGGTCGTGACCGAGGTCGACGACATGGTCGACGACGACGTGAACGTGGAAGCGCCCGTGCGCGGCGACGGTCCGCAGCGATCGGCCGTCATCGCCACGTCGCCCGGCGACTGAACCGGGTCAGCCCAGGGTGCCGCGGACGTCCTCGGCACCGAGCCGTCGGGCATCCGCCGTGCGGTCGTCGACGGCCTGCTGGCTCTCCCGCTCGGCCTCGACGCGCTTGTCGTAGCTGTCGATCTCACGGGCGACGGTGGCTTCGTCCCAGCCGAGGGCGTCGGCCATGATCGCGGCGACCACGCGCGCTGCGCTGACGCCCCGGTCGGGCGACTCGATCGAGAGGCGGGTGCGACGGGTCAGCACGTCGTCGAGGTGCAACGCACCTTCGTGGTCCACGGCGAAG
>DMTU01000025.1:9349-10861 GCA_003476595.1 Acidimicrobiaceae bacterium
CTCGGCCGCCAGGTAGTCGTCGGTGCCGGGCAGGCACTCGGCCATGGCCGGGTCGGTGCGGAGCAGCTCGAGCAGCACCGGGAGCTCGGAGCCGTAGCGCCCGAGCAGGCGGTCGATCCGATCGACGGGGAGCCCCGACTCGGCCGCGAGCTGGTCCCGGCGGTTGCGCATCGCCTGGTATCCGGTGGCGCCCACCAGCGGCACCGACTCCGTGCACGAGGCCGGGGCGTCGACCCCCATGGCGGCCACCGCGGCGTCGACGGCGTCGGCCGCCATCACCCGGTAGGTCGTGTACTTGCCGCCGGCCACGGACAGCAGCCCCGGGGCGACGGTGGTGACGGCGTGCTCCCGGCTGAGCTTGGACGTGCTGTCCGACTCCCCGTGCAGCAGCGGACGCAACCCGGCGTACACGCCGACGATGTCGGCGTGCGTCAGGGCCGGGCGCAGCCACCGGTTGGCCTGCCCGAGCAGGTAGTCCAGGTCCGCCGCGCTGGCCGCCGGCCGGGCCAGGTCGAGGTTCCAGTCGGTGTCGGTGGTGCCGACCAGCCAGAAGTCCCCCCACGGGATCACGAACAGCACCGACGTGGGGGTGCGACAGATCAACCCGGCGCCGGCGTCGATGCGGTCGCGGGGCACGACGAGGTGCACGCCCTTCGATGCCCGCACCCGCAGGGCGGCGCCACCGGCCATGTCCTGGATCTCGTCGGTCCACACGCCGGTGGCGTTGACCGTCTGGCGGCCGCGGATGTCGAGCTCGTCGTCCGTCTCGACGTCGCGCGCCCGGACACCCGTGACCCGCCCGTCCTCGCGCAGGAGGTCGACCACCTGCACCGACGCGGCCACCGCGGCGCCGTGGTGGTGGGCGGTGCGCACCAGGCTCATGGTGTGCCGGGCGTCGTCGACCTGGGCATCGGAGTAGGTGATGGCGCCGGTGAGCACGTCGTCGCGCAACGACGGGACCAGCCGCCGGGCCGCACGCTTCGACAGGTGCCGGTGGCGGGGGAGCGGGTTGGACCCGAACGCGGCGAGCGCGTCGTACAGCGCGATGCCGGCGCCGACGTAGGCCCGCTCCCAGACCCGGTGGGTGAGCGGGTAGAGGAACGTGACCGGCCGGGCCAGGTGCGGGCACAGCCGGTTGAGCATGAGGTTCCGCTCCTGGAGCGCCTCGGTCACCAGGCCGAGCTCGAGCTGCTCGAGGTAGCGGAGGCCCCCGTGGAAGAGCTTGGACGACCGGCTCGACGTGCCCGCGGCGAAGTCGCGCTGCTCGACGAGGGCGACCGACAGCCCTCGGGTCGCGGCATCGAGCGCCACGCCCGCACCCGTGACGCCGCCGCCGATCACGACGATGTCGAAGACCTCGTCGCGCATGCGGGCGAGGTCCTGCGCCCGCTGGCGGGCATCCATCGGCGGCACCGTGTCGACTCCGTCCACCGGGTCTTCCTACCAGCCGATCCGAGGATCCGGGATGCGACACCCGCCACCGAGGCGTACACCGCGACCCGGAACGGGGTC
>DMTU01000025.1:10960-14016 GCA_003476595.1 Acidimicrobiaceae bacterium
CGGGGTCAGCCGGGTTCGACGACCTCGAGCCGGCGGGGTCGACCGGGCGTCGCCTCGTCGATGCTGACGGCGAACGCCGACCCGAGGGCCTCGACCAGCTCGTCCGGCGTGCGCGGGTCGGCGCCGGAGGCCAGCAGCTCCCGGGCGACGAGGCCCCGCGTGTGCTTGGCCATGTGGCTCACCGCCGTGCGCCCGCCGGCGCCGTCCCGGACGACGTGGACGGCCACGGTCCGCTCGGCGAGGTCGCCGGCCGGCTTCCAGGCCGCGGCGTAGGTGGACGAGCGCAGGTCCACGACGACGCCCCGTCCCGCTGCGGCCGGGAGGACCTCCCCGAGCGGTTCCCGCCACGCCCGGGCCAGGGGACCCACCCCGGGGAGGTCGACGCCCATCGACAGTCGGTACGACGGGACCCGGTCGTTCGGGTGGAGGGCGCCGAACAGGGCCGAGACGACGACCAGGCGGCGGGTGGCGCGCCGCTTGGCGGCCGGATCGAGCGACGCCAGGTCCAGGGCGTCGTAGAGCACGCCCGTGTAGAGGTCGGCGACCCGCAGCGTCGGGGCCGTCCACAGCTCGGTGTTGGCCGCGACCCGATCGGCGGCGCCCTTCGGCGCGCCGAGCACGGCGAGGGCGTCGGCCCTTCCCGAGGCGGCGACCAGGGCGTCGAGCACCTGCCGGCGGGTGGCGCTGAGCTCGGGGAAGGAGAGCCGGTCGAGGCCGAGTGGTGCGCCCCGCGAGCCGACGGCCTTGCCCTCGGAGGGCGGGAGGAGGATGAGCACTACAGGACGGCGATGGGGTTGACGGGAGATGCCGTGCCCCCGACCACGATGAGCGGGGCCACGGTGAGCAGGAACGCCCACCGCCCCTCCTCGGCGCACGCGGCGGCGAGGTCGTCGAGGTCGAGGTTGTCGAGCAGGTGCAGGCCCATCGCCACGATGCCGACGGTGTGGACCGGCAACCGGGTCGGGACGCCGTCGGTGGGCTCGACGTGGGACGGGTGGACGTCGCTGACCCCGTCGGAGCCCAGCATCGCCACCTCGCGCTCGTGGACCCACGGCAGGCACGACGCGTGCAGCCCGGCCAGCTGCTCACGAGGGTTCCAGCCGCCGTGCTCGCGGTGCCAGGTCCAGCGGCCCGTGCGCACGAGCAGGATGTCGCCGGTGCCGACGGTGAGCCCGGCCCGGGCCTCCGCCGCCTCCAGGTCCTCCACCGTGATCGGGGTGCCCGGCTCGAGGGCCTCGACCCCCCGGACCGGCGGGATGTCGAGCAGCACTCCCCGGCCGACGACGCCGTCGCGCAGGTGGTGCACGCCGAGCTGCTCGGCCCCGTGGGCCGTGACGACCTCGGTGGGATGGCCGTTGTAGGTCCGGCCGTCCCAGAAGATGTGGCACAGCGCGTCGAGGTGGCTGGTCGCGTACCCGTGGGACGCGACCCCGATCCAGTCGGCGCCGTAGCCCTCGGTGTGGGTGCCGATCATGTGGTGCTCGGCGGGCGAGGGGTTCTCCGGCGCCGGCACGGTCGGCAGGGGCCGGGCGCAGGACACGGTGCGACCCCGCCGCACGGTCGCCGCCGCAGCGGCGCGGTGCTCGGCACGGATGAGGTTCAGCGCCCCCAGCTGGTCGTCGGCACCCCAGCGGTCCCAGTTCGACAGGCGGGTGCGCAGCGCATCGACGTCCGCCGTGGTCATGGGTGGCACGGTCATGGACGGGCATCCTCGCCGAGGGCGTGCTGCCGGATCCAGGCGTGCATGGCGATGCCCGAGGCCACGCCGGCGTTGATCGACCGGGTGGAGCCGAACATGGCGATGGAGCACACCAGGTCGAGGTGCTCCCGGGCCGCGTCCGACAGGCCCGGGCCCTCCTGGCCGAAGAGCAGCACGCACCGCCGGGGGAGCGCGACCTGCTCGAGCGGCACGCTGCCGGGCAGGTTGTCGATGCCCACGATGGGCAGGTCGTGCCCCGCGGCCCACTCGCCGAGGGCGTCCACGTCGGGGTGGTGCTGGACGTGCTGGTAGCGGTCGGTGACCATCGCGCCCCGTCGGTTCCACCGGCGCCGCCCGACGATGTGCACGGCCTCGGCGAGGAACGCGTTGGCGTTCCGGACGACGGTGCCGATGTTCAGGTCGTGCTGGAGGTTCTCCACCGCGACGTGGAACGGGTGCCGGCGCCGGTCGAGGTCGGCGACGATGGCCTCGAGGCGCCAGTACCGGTAGCGGTCGACCACGTTGCGCCGGTCGCCGCCGGCCAGGAGCTCGGGGTCGAGGCGGGGGTCGTCGGGCCAGGGCTGGGGATGGGGTCCGACGCCGACATCGCCGGGCCCGTCCGGCCCGTCCGGATCGGCCGCGCCGCTCACCGTGGCTCGCTGCGGATCCCCCGCAGGCCGCGCCAGGCCAGGTCGGCGACGCGATCGGTGATCTCGTCCGCGTCCAGGTCGAGGTCGTCGCCCAGCCAGTGGCGCGTGGCGCCCTCGGCGAGGCCGACGATGCCGTGGGCGAGCAGGACCCGCTCGTGCTCGGCCAGGCCGTCGACGGTGATGAGGTCGGCGATCACCTCGGCGATGCTGCGCTCGAGGCGCGCCGCCTCCTGGGCGAACTCGACGTCCCGTCGGGTGCCGCCACCGAACATCAGCTGGTACTCGTCGGGCGAGTCGACCACGAACCGGAAGTAGGCCCGGAGACCTCGCTCGACCTGCTCGCGGGGCCCGGCGGCCGCGCTCGTGGCCTCGTCGATCGCCGCCATCAGGCGGAGGCTGACCAGCTCCAGCAGCTCCAGGTACAGGGCGCGCTTGGACGTGAAGTGCTGGTACAGCACGGGCTTGGTCACGCCCGCGGCCTCGGCCACGTCGTTCATCGAGGTCTGGTGGAAGCCACGTGCGGCGAACACGTGGAGGGCCACCTCGAGGAGCTGTTCCCGCCGGCGGGCCGCGGGGAGCCGGGACGACATGGGACGTGGCTACCACCGTCGCCGCCGCCGAGGCACATCCCACGTCGCCGTGGTCCCCGGGAATTCCTCGACGCTGGGGGAAGGAGTGCGGGGCGGCCCGGGCGAATCCTCGGTCGT
>DMTU01000025.1:14194-17744 GCA_003476595.1 Acidimicrobiaceae bacterium
GCCCGGGCGAATCCTCGGTCGTGCCCCGCCGCAACAGCGCTCCCGCCGCCACGACGCGGCGCCCGGCCCAGCCGATCCGCCCGCTGCCGGCGTCCCGGCTCGCCGCCGACCTCCTCGCGGTGAAGGCCCGTCGGCGCCGCTTCCAGCAGATCCTGCCGCCCCGCGCCGGCGAGCGCGGCTGGTAGCGGCGACCCTTCGCCTACTCGGGCCGCCCCAGCGTGGTGCGGCCCTGCTCGCGGTCCTCCCGCTCGGCCGCCTTCACCGCGTACCCGAACACGATCGCCGGCGCGAGCACGATCGATCCGATGACGATCGCGGCCACGATCCCCGGGGTCACGGCCCCGCCGAAGCCCACGACGAGGCCGGCGGCGAAGAGCACGATGGCCAGGCCGAACAGCCCGTAGCCGAGGCGCTGGCCCGTGCGGACGAGCCCGGCGATGCGTCGCCGACGCTCGAGCACGGGGTCGCTCCGGTCGGGACGAGCGGGATCGGGCACGGCAGGAATGGTCCCACACCGCGGCGATCGCGACCGAGGCCGGCGCCCGTGTTACCGGCGGTCAGATTTCTGCCCCGGTGGACGGGTGTCGAGCCCGGCCTCGGCAACGCCTACGCCCAGGGGGTCAAGGTCGATCCCCGCAGCGGACGCCCGAGCTTCGGGATCACCTACGGCACGTCCCTCGCCGGGCACCAGAACACCATCGCCATCGCCGAAGCCCGCACCCTCGGCGGTCGCGACCAACGGCCGGACGACCGCGCCGGAGGCCGACACCGAGACGATCCTGCGGTGCTCGGGGCATCGACGTGAGCTACGGGCCGGTGCAGATCCTCTTCGGCGTCGACCTGTAGGTGAAGCGGGGCGAGGTCGTGGCCCTGCTCGGCACCAACGGCGCCGGCAGGTCCACCCTCCTCAAGGCCATCTGCGGCCTCAAGGCTCCCAAGGCCGGCACCGTCGAGCTCATGGGCGAGGGCATCTTCCCGACCCTCACCGTGGCCGAGAACCTGCGGCTCGCCTCGTGGCTCATCCGCGACGACCCCCAGCGGGTGAAGGAGGCCAAGGCCGAGGTCCTGGACCTGTTCCCGATCCTCTCCGAGCGCTCCGGCCAGCTCGCCGGCGACCTGTCCGGCGGCGAGCAGCAGATGCTCGCCCTCGGTGGGGCGCTCATGACCAGCCCCGAGCTGCTCATGATGACGAGCTCTCCCTCGGCCTGGCGCCCACCATCGTGGCCCGGCTGCTCGAGGTGGTCGACGAGATCCACCGTCGGGGCACCACCATCATCGTGGTGGAGCAGTCGGTCAACGTGGTGCTCAACCTGGCCGAGCGGGCCGTGTTCATGGAGAAGGGCGAGTTCCGCTTCACCGGCCCGACCCCCGAGCTGCTCGACCGTCCCGACATCCTGCGCTCGGTGTTCATCGCCGGCTCCAACGCCGACGAGGCCGACACCGGCGACGCCGCGCCGAAGGCCGAGCCGACGCGGGCGTCCACCATCGCGGAGGACGCCCGAGCCGTGCTGCAGTGCCGCGGCGTCACCAAGCGCTTCGGCGGCATCACCGCCGTGGACAGCGTCGACCTCGACCTGCGCGACGGCGAGATCATCGGTCTGATCGGCCACAACGGTGCCGGCGAGCTCGACGAGCCCTCCGGCGGCGTGGCGCAGAAGGAGACCGAGGCCCTCGGCCCGCTGCTCCTCCGGGTTCGGGAGCGCACCGGTTGCTCGATCCTGGTGATCGAGCACGACATGCCGCTGCTGTCCAGCATCTGCGACCAGCTCATCGCCCTCGAGACCGGCGCCGTCATCGCCACCGGCACCCCCGACGAGGTGCTCTCGCACCCCGCCGTGATCGAGTCCTACCTGGGCACCGAGGAGTCCGCCATCAACCGCTCCGGCGCGGCCTGACCTCTCTAGGGTCGGTCGGGTGGACCCGACCTTCCGCACCCGCCGCCGCACCCTCGCCATCGACGCGCCCGCGGCGATGGGCATCGTCAACGCCAGCCCGGAGTCCTTCTCCGGCGACGGCGGCACCTCCCTCGACGAGCAGGTCGCCCAGGTGCGCGCCCAGCTCGACGCGGGGGCGCTCCTCGTCGACCTCGGCGGGCAGTCGGCCAACACCAAGACGCCGGAGCTGGCCGTGGAGGAGGAGACCGCCCGCCTGGTGCCCCTGATCGAAGCCGTGCGGGCCGCGGGCATCGACGGGCTCCTGTCGATCGACACCTACAAGCCGGCCGTGGCCGACGCCTGCCTGCGGGCCGGGGCCGACGTCATCAACGACGTCTCCGCCCTGCACCACCCCGAGCTGGCCGACGTCGTCGCCGAGTGGGGCGCCGGCTTCGTGCTGATGCACACGGTCGGTCCGCCGAAGGTCAAGATCCTCGAGGGCGACCTGTACGGCGACGTCGTGGAGGACGTCCTCGACTTCGGTCATCGGACGATCGACCGCCTCGAGGCGGCCGGCGTGTCACGTGAGCAGGTGCTCTTCGACCCGGGTGTCGACTTCGCCAAGACGCCGCGCCAGTCCCTCGACCTCGTCCACGGGATCGCCCGCATGGGCGAGCTCGGCCGGCCGCTGCTGCTGGCCCTGTCCCGCAAGGACTTCATCGGCGCCATCACGTCCACGACGCCCCGCCGGCGCGACGCCGGCACCCTCGCGGCCGTCGGCGCGGTGGCGACCGCGGTGCCCGAGACCGTCTTTCGCGTCCACGACGTCCCCGCCACCGTGCAGTTCCTCGCCGTGCAGGGGGCCATCGCCGACCCGGAGCGACTCCCGGTCGACGCCGTGCTCGCCGACGAGCTGCGCCGCGAACCGGCCCCGGCGGGCGAGTCGGGCTGAGCCCGGGCGCGGGCGCCTCGCGTAGCGCACCAGATCGGCCGCCACCGCCCCGATGCCGGCCAGCACGATCAGGTCACCGAAGGACATCACCGCGCCCAGCGCCTCGACCGGGATGACGTCGCCGAGCACGGGCAGCCAGTCGCCCGTCGCCTCGAAGCGGCGGCCGGCGCCGAGGTCGACGAGGACGAGCTCGCCGGGCCGGGCCACGCCGGCGCTGACCACCGCGCTGGCCCGGACCGGCATGGCCCCGTTGACCAGCACGACGGCGGCGTTCGCTGTCAGGCCGATGCTGAGCACCCCCATGCCGATGAGGTGCAGGTTGAGCAGGGCGAAGCCGGTGAGCAGGAACAGGGACAGACCGAGCAGCGGACCGGCCACGCTGCCGCCGAGCAGGCCGAGCGACAGGTGCACGACGACGGCAACGACGGCGATGCCGGGTGCGACCACCCGCGGGTCGGTGAGGTGGGCGCCGAGCGGACGGCGGAGCGCACCGACCACGACGCCGACCACGGCGGCGAGCAATACGGTCAGCACGGCCCAAACGGTAACCCCCGGTTCACCCGCCGTCCCGGACCGGGTCGAGCGCGTCGCAGGACGCGAAGACGTCGACCACCTGGTCCCGCAGTGCCGGGTCGCCGTCGCCGCCGGCAGCGGCGGCCACCTCGTCGAAGCGCTCCTCACCGACGGTGTCGACCAGCTCGGCCGCGACGCACTCGGCCGCCTC
>DMTU01000025.1:17865-18299 GCA_003476595.1 Acidimicrobiaceae bacterium
TCGGCGAGCAACCAGTCGAGCTGTCGGCCGAGCAGGGCGGCGTAGTCGTCCTCGTCCTCGACGGAGAGCGCTCCGTCGGTCTCGGCCCGGAGGTCCTCGGCGAGCTGGTCGACGACCTCGGCCCGGCGCTCCTCGGCGCTGGGTTCGTCGTCACCGCACCCCGCGAGCGCCAGCGCGAGGGCGAGCACGAGGAGCCGGTGGCGCACCGGGCGAGGGTAGCCAGGCCGCCCGGGGGCACCTGCCAAGATGCGACGATGATCCGGACCGAGCGACACGACGAGGTGCTGGTCTGCACGATCGACCGGCCCGACCGACGCAACGCCGTCGACGCCGAGCACCTGGACGGCCTGCGCGCCGCGTTCGAGGGTGTCGGCGACGCACGGGCGCTGGTCCTCGCCGGCGCGGGCTCGGCGTTCTGCGCCGGCGCCGACCTC
>DMTU01000025.1:18464-36767 GCA_003476595.1 Acidimicrobiaceae bacterium
CGTTCTGCGCCGGCGCCGACCTCACCCACGTCGAGGACCGAGCGGCGGCCGCGCTGGTCCGCTCGACGCTCGACGCGCTGAGCGGCCTGCCGATCTGCACCATCGCCGCCGTCCACGGACCGGCGATGGGGGCCGGGATGCAGCTGGCGCTGTCGTGCGACCTCCGGGTAGTGGGACCGGACGCCCGGTTCGGGATCCCGTCGGCGAAGCTCGGGCTGATGGTCGACCACTGGACCATCGAGAAGCTGGCCCTGCTCGCCGGCCACGGACCCGCCCGGGCCGTGCTGCTGGCCGCGGACACGATCGATGCCGAGGCGGCGCTGCGCACCGGGTTCGCCCAGCGGGCCGGGGACACGGCGGCGGCGATCGCCTGGGCTGTCGAGATCGCTGCGCTGGCCCCGCTGTCGGTCGCCGGGCAGAAGCTGGCCCTCGATCGGCTCTCCGGTCGGGAGGTCTCGGACCCCGACGTCGAAGCCGCCTTCGACCGCGTCTGGACCAGCGAGGACCGCCTCGAGGGCATCCGGGCCTTCCAGGACAAGCGCGCCCCGCAGTTCCGCGGCGCGTAGCGGTCAGATCTGGCGGCTCTCGAAGGTCGAGCCGTCGGGCGAGAACACGGCGCACGCCACGGTCCGATCGCCCGCGGCCCAGGACTCCTGGGAGGGCCACAGGGCGATGAGGCCGAACGCGCCGGGGTCCTCCACCACCTGCTCGATCCGCTCGGCGCAGCGCTCGTCGGCGGCCCGCACGATCCGGGCGGGACCCGGGTACTCGGCCACGTCGGTCAGGTCGAAGTCCTCGGGCTGGAGCGTGAAGGTCGCGTAGACCTCCAGACCGTGGGCCCGGTCGCAGGACACCACGTCGGCCGAGGAGATGGTGGCTCGCTCGGCGGCCCCGATGACCACGCCGTTGAGGCAGTCGCCCACGGCCACCGCGGTGGCCGCCACCGGGCCCTCCTGCACCGTCGACGGGGCCGGGCTCTCGGGTGCGCCGCCGGCGCCGTCCTCGTCGCCGTCGCACGCCCCGAGGAGCGACGCGGTGCCGAGCACGAGGGAACCGAGCGCGACGACTCCCCGATGGCGGCCTGGCATGGGCCGGACCGTACCGGGTCGGTCGTTGGTCAGTAGTTGGCGGGCAGGAGCTCGGAGAAGGCCCCGAAGAACACGAACAGGCTGACGGCGAACACCGGCGCACCCAGCACGTAGGCCGGCCACCGGCGCCAGAGGCGGGACAGGGCGTAGAAGGCGAGCCAGATCGCCGCCGTCACCGACCCCCACAGCACGGCGGGTCCGGCGGTGCGCTCGTCGACCCCGTCCAGGCTCTCGAGGTCCACGGGGACGCCCGCCTGCTCGACCTCGTCGTCGACCTCGCCTGCGCCCTCATCGTCGCCGCCGTCCTGGTCGTCCTCGACGTCGTCGACGTCCTCGTCGGCGAGCTCCTCGGGGGCCTCGACCTCGGGCCGGGTCGGGGTGGCCGGGGCGGGCTCGTCGACCAGGAGCGCGGAGACGATGATGCGCTGGCGGGCCGAGTACTTGGGGTGGCACGACGTCAGCGTCAGGCGGTCGTCGCCCTGGTCGTCGATGACCTCCACCTGGCTGGGGAGCACGATCTCGGTGCCGGAGACCTCGTAGCGGAACTCGCCCTGGAGGGTGGTGACGATGATCTCGTCGCCCGGGGCGAGCTCGTCCACCCGGTGGAAGGGCTGGCCGTAGGTGGTGCGGTGCCCGGCGATGGCCGAGTTGCCCGGCTGGCCGGGCATCGGCGTCTGCGGGTAGTGGCCCGGCCCCTTCTTCAGGTCGTCGCGGCTCACGCCCTCGACCACGATCTCGTCCACCCCGATCCTGGGGATGACGATCCGGGCGACCGCCTCGCCGTCGGCGGGCGGCGGCAGGGGCGCGGTGGTGGTCGTCGTCGTCGTGGTCGCCGGCTCCTCCTCGGGCTCGGTCGTGGTGGTGGTCGACGCCGTGGTGGTCGTCGTCTCGAGGAGCGCGGCGAAGTCGTCGGCCAGGTCGTCCTGGGCCTGGGCGTGGGCGAGGCCGGTGCCCCACAGCTGGTAGGCGACGAAGAGGAGCACGATGGCGCCCGACCAGATCAGGGTCCGGCCGACGCCGCTGAGCACCTTGGCGAGCCGCATCGCGGTGAGCGTAGGGGAGCCGGCTGGCCGTGCCTTGGTCGGCTTCTCGGCCCGTCGGTACCGTTGGGCGGTGGCCGATGCACGCCCCCCTGCGGTCGGCTCGGCGGTGCGCATGCGCGACGCCGTCGTCCTGCTCGACCGCTTCCCCGCCCTCGCCGGCGTGGATCTGGACGTGGCGCGGGGCGAGATCGTGCTGCTGCGGGGCCCGAACGGGGCCGGCAAGACCACGTTGCTGCGCACCTGCGCCGGTCTGGCCCGGGTCGTGCAGGGCACGGTGGAGGTCCTCGGGGAGGACCTCGTGGCGGCACCGCGATCGGTCCGCCGGCGCGTCGGGATGCTCAGCCACCAGGACGGGCTGTACGCCGACCTGACGGTCGAGGACAACGTGCGGTTCTGGGCCCGGGCCGCCGGCGCCGACCTGGACGACGCCCGATCCGCCCTCGCCCGCTGCGAGCTCGACGGCCGCCTCGCCACCGTGCCCGCCGCTCGCCTGTCCGCCGGCCAGAAGCGCCGGACCGCACTCGCCGCCCTGCTCGCCCGCCGCCCCGAGCTGTGGCTGCTCGACGAACCCCATGCCGGCCTGGACCGGGCCGGGCGGGACCTGGTCGACCGCCTCGTCCGCGACGCCGCGGCTGCCGGCGCCACCGTGCTGTTCGCCAGCCACGAGCTCGACCGGGCCGAGGGCCTGGCCACCCGCNNCGGCCCGACCGATCGGGGCCGAGCGTGCTGGCTGACGCCCGCCTCGTCGCCGGCAAGGACCTCCGCATCGAGTGGCGGTCCCGGGTCGGGATCGGCCAGATGGTGCCCTTCGCCGTCCTGGTGCTCGTGCTGTTCGCGTTCGCGCTCGACCCCGACCGGGGCATCCTCACCCGCGCCACCGCCGGCCTCTACTGGGTCGCCACCCTCTTCGCCGGCCTGCTCGCGGTCCAACGGGCGTTCGCCCTCGAAGCCGCACCGGGCGTCCGCGAGGCGATGCGGCTCTCCGGCCTCGACCCGGCCGCCTGGTTCCTGGGCAAGGCCGCAGCCATCGCCGTCCAGCTCCTGCTGCTCGAGGCGGTGCTCGGCGTCGGCGTCGTGGTGCTCTACTCGGCCGACCTGCAGGGCCCGCTGCTCCTGCTCGCGACCTGCCTGGCCGCGACCGTGGGGATCGCCGCGGCCGGTACCCTGTACGGCGTACTTGCTGCGGGACTGGCCGTGCGTGACACGCTGGTACCGCTCCTCCTGCTCCCGGTCCTCGCACCGGTCCTGCTCGGGGCCACCCGGGCGTCGGAATCGGCGCTCGGCAACGGCGTCGGTGACGGCTGGTCGTGGTGCGGGCTGCTGGCGGTGTTCGCCGTGCTCTACACGATGCTCGGCATGACCTTCTTCGGCACGCTCCTGGAGGAGACGTGACAACCACCCCCACCGAGGCCTCGCCGCCGGCTGCGCCCGCCACGAGCACGGCTTCGCCGCTCACCCGTGTGCTCGGCGCACTGTCCGCCGTCGGCGTGGTGCTCGTCGGCTGGCTCGGGCTGGTCGCCTCCCCACCCGACGTCGTGCAGCAGGACTCCGTGCGCCTCATCTACGTGCACGTGCCCGCGGTCACGTGGATGTACGTCGCCGTGTTCCTGTGCGCGTTCGCCTCGTTCATGTGGCTCCGCAAGCGCACCGACGGCTGGGACGTGCTCGCTGCCTCCGCCGCCGAGATCGCCACCGTCCTCACCGGGCTCGGCCTGATCACCGGCGCGGTGTGGGGCCGGCCCACGTGGGGCGTGTACTGGGTGTGGGACGCCCGCCTCACCTCCACCGCCATCCTCTTCGTGCTGCTGCTCGGCTACCAGGCGCTGCGCCGCTACCCGGCCGAACCCCAGGCCCGCTCCCGCATGGCCGCCGTGCTCGGCCTGCTGCTCGCCCTGGGTCGCCGGTCGGGGAACCGGTTCGTGCGCTGGCCCTTCGTCGCGTTCATCGAGTTCATCCGGTCCACGCCGCTGCTGGTGCAGCTGTTCTTCGCGCAGGCGTACGTGCGGGCATCGGACTCCCTGACGTGGTCTCCGATCACCATCCTGGTGGTCGTCCTCGGCATCCACTACGCCACCTACTGCTCCGAGGCGTACCGGGCCGGCATCAACAGCGTGCCGCCCGGCCAGTGGGAGGCGGCCACCGCCCTCAACCTGGGCCCCACCACGAAGTGGCTGCGGGTGATCCTGCCCCAGGCGATCCCCAACGTCTTGCCCTCGCTCGGCAACTTCCTGGTGGCTGCGTTCAAGGACGCGCCCCTCGGCTTCATCGTCGGCGTACCAGAGCTGTTGTTCTTCGCCAACACCGTGCGGGGCTCCGACTTCCGCCCCACCGAGCCCTACATCCTCGCCGGCGTGGGCTTCCTGCTGGTGAGCATCCCGGCCGCCTGGGCCGTCCGCCGACTCGAGAGGAAGATCGCATATGAGCGCACCTGAGACCACGGCCACCGACCGGGACATCTCCGCCAAGGGCGCGGCCGCCGTCCGCATGCGCGGCGTCGACAAGGCCTTCGGGCCCAACAAGGTGCTCGCCGAGCTCGACCTCGACGTCGAACCCGGCGAGCGGGTCGTCATCATCGGCCCCTCCGGGTCGGGCAAGACCACGATCCTGCGCGTGATCATGACCCTCGAGCGCCCCGACGCCGGCACGATCCAGGTCGGTGGCCGGCACCTCTACCACCAGCCCCACGGCAACGGGCTCAAGCCGGCCAGCGAGAAGCACATCCGCTCGGTCCGCTCCGACATCGGCATGGTGTTCCAGCACTTCAACCTGTTCCCGCACATGACCGCGCTGGAGAACATCATGCTGGCGCCGGTGAAGGTGCACGGGAAGTCCCGTGACGAGGCCCGGGCCCGGGGCATGGAGCTGCTCGACAGCGTCGGCCTCGCCCACGCGGCCAACCAGACCCCGGGGCAGCTCTCCGGCGGCCAGAAGCAGCGCGTCGCCATCGCCCGGTCGCTGGCCAACGAGCCCCGGGTGATGCTCTTCGACGAGGTGACCTCCGCGCTCGACCCCGAGCTCGTCGGCGACGTGCTCGAGGTGCTGCGCCGCATCGCCGAGGAGGGCAAGACCACGATGATGCTGGTCACCCACGAGATGGGCTTCGCCCGCGAGGTCGCCGACCGCGTCGTGATGTTCGATGCCGGTGCGGTCGTGGAGGAGGGCCCGCCCGCCCAGATCCTCGACGAGCCCCGGGAGGAGCGCACCCGCTCCTTCCTCGGAGCCGTGCGCGAGCACTAGAGCGAGTCGGAACCCACCGTCGCCACGATCCGGGCCCGCCCGAGCGGGACGGACAGGGCGTCCGCGTCCACCGGTTCGAACGTGGCCTCCGTGAGGCCGAGCTCGAACGCGGCGCGCTCCGCCTCGGCGCAGTACCCGGGGACGTAGGCGAACGAGGAGATCCTGAGCCGGCCGGCGTTGCCCGGCACCGTGGTGGCGTAGCCGATCTCCTCGAGGCGCTCCACGATGTCCGCGGCGTGCCCGGTCCGGCTGGTGGCGTTGAGCACCAGCACCGCCGTCGAATCCCGCTCGCGCAGCTCCGCCCCGCCGCGGTCGTCGCCCACGCAGTGGATCGACGCCGGCTCCCCGCCCACCGACGACGGATCCGGCGGGAGCGTGGTGGTCGTGGTGAGCACCGGCTCCTCGGTGGTGGTGGTCGTGTCGTCGGCGGAGGCGAGGTCCTGGTCCCGGTCGTCGTCGTCCCCGACGGTGAACACGAGCGCGAGCATGGCCAGCAGCCCGAGGAAGACGCCGAGGATGACCCCCGCCCGCACCCGTTCGCCAGCCGACGGGCGCCACTTCCCGTCGCGGCCCACGTCGACCCACGTGCCGTCGTCGAGCGCGATGCCCTCGCGCTGGGGTCCCTGCTGGCGTGCCACCGGTCCCGACACTGCCACTCCGGGGGCCGCTCGTGGTGGCATCGTCCCTGGAGGGGATGGGTAGCCTCCTCACACGTTGCGGCCGCTCGGCTGCACCCAGACGTCCATCGACGGAAGAGCCCATGAGCAACGCCACCCCGAAGATCATCTACACCTACACCGACGAGGCGCCGGCGCTGGCCACGCACTCGCTCCTGCCGGTCATCGAGACCTTCGCCAGCGCAGCCGGGGTCGAGGTCGAGACCCGCGACATCTCCCTCGCGGCCCGCATCCTCGCGGTGTTCCCCGATGCGCTCACCGACGACCAGCGCGTCCCCGACGCCCTCGGCGAGCTGGGGCAGCTGGCCAAGACGCCCGAGGCCAACATCATCAAGCTGCCCAACATCTCGGCGTCGATCCCCCAGATGAAGGCGGCGATCAAGGAGCTGCAGGACAAGGGCTACGCGCTCCCCGACTACCCCGAGGACCCCCAGACCGACGAGGAGCGCGCCACCCGCGACCGCTACGACTCGGTCAAGGGCAGCGCGGTGAACCCGGTGCTGCGCGAGGGCAACTCCGACCGCCGCGCCCCCAAGGCCGTGAAGGAGTTCGCCCGCAAGTACCCGCACCGCATGGGCGAGTGGTCGCCGGACTCCAAGACCCACGTCGCCACCATGAGCACCGGCGACTTCCGCAGCAACGAGCAGTCGGTCACCATCGACGCCGACACCACGCTGCGCATCGTGCACGTGTCGAGCTCCGGTGAGGAGACCGTCCTCAAGGACGGCATCTCGGTGCTGGCCGGCGAGGTCGTCGACGGCACGTTCATGAGCGCCGCCCAGCTGCGGTCCTTCCTGGCCGACCAGATCGCCGACGCCGACGCGAAGGACATCCTCTTCTCGCTGCACCTGAAGGCCACGATGATGAAGGTCTCCGACCCCATCATCTTCGGCCACGCCGTCGAGGTGTTCTTCGCCGACGTGTTCGCCGAGCACGGCGACGCGCTGCGCGCCGCCGGCGCCAACCCCCGCGACGGCCTCGGCGACGTGCTCGCCGCCGTCGAGCAGCTCGACACCGACACCAAGCTCGCCGTGCAGACCGGCATCGCCGCTGCGCTCGAGGCCGGCCCCGACATCGCCATGGTCGACTCCGACCGCGGCATCACCAACCTGCACGTGCCCTCCGACGTCATCATCGACGCCTCCATGCCGCCGATGATCCGGGACTCCGGGAAGATGTGGAACCCGGCCGGCGAGCTGCAGGACACCAAGGCCACGATCCCGGACTCGTCCTACGCCGGCGTGTACCAGGCCGTCATCGACGACCACAAGGCCCACGGGGCCCTCGACCCGCGCACGATGGGCACCGTGCCCAACGTCGGGCTCATGGCCCAGAAGGCCGAGGAGTACGGCAGCCACGACAAGACCTTCGAGGTCCCCGCCGACGGCGTGGTGCGGGTGCTCGACGCCTCCGGCACCCAGCTGATGGAGCACCGGGTCGAGGCCGGCGACATCTGGCGCATGTGCACGGTGAAGGACGCCGCCATCCAGGACTGGGTGAAGCTGGCGGTCAACCGGGCCCGCGCCACCGGCTCCCCCGCCGTGTTCTGGCTCGACAACCACCGGGCCCACGACGAGCAGCTGATCCGCAAGGTCCACCGCTACCTCGAGGACCTCGACACCCACGGTCTCGACATCGAGATCATGGACCCGGCATCGGCCACCACCTACTCGCTCGAGCGGATCCGTCGGGGCGAGGAGACCATCTCGGTCACCGGCAACGTCCTGCGCGACTACCTCACCGACCTGTTCCCCATCCTCGAGGTCGGCACCAGCGCCAAGATGCTGTCCATCGTGCCGCTGATGAACGGCGGCGGGCTGTTCGAGACCGGTGCCGGCGGCTCGGCCCCCAAGCACGTCCAGCAGTTCGTGAAGGAGAACCACCTCCGCTGGGACTCCCTCGGCGAGTTCCTGGCCCTCGCGGTGTCCTTCGAGCACCTGGCCGAGCGCTTCGACAAGCCCCGCGCCCAGGTGCTGGCCGACACGCTCGACGCCGCCACCGGCGCGCTGCTCCAGAACGGCAAGGGCCCGTCCCGCAAGGTCGGCGAGCTCGACAACCGCGGCAGCCACTACTACCTGGCCCGGTACTGGGCCGAGGCGCTCGCCGAGCAGACGGCGGACGCCGACCTGGCCGCTCGCTTCGCTCCCCTGGCCCAGGCGCTGGCCGAGCACGAGCAGACCATCCTCGACGAGCTCAACGGCGCGCAGGGCAGCCCCGTCGACACCGGCGGGTACTACTTCGCGGACCGGGCCGTGCTCGACGAGGCCATGCGGCCGAGCCCCACGTTCAATCGCATCATCGACGAAGCCCGCTGAGGGCGGGCCGCCTCCGGGCGGGCATGTCGCCCCGGTCCCGCGGGAAGGGACCGGGGCAGCACGCCCCACCACCCCAGGAGGCACCCATGGCCACCGACGAGACCGACGCCGAGCTCGACGAGATCCAGGACCGGGTCGACCGGATCCGCGATCGGCTTCCCGACAACCCCGGCCTGGACGTGGTCGACAAGGACGACGTCCCCGCCTACTTCGACGACGACGACGTCCCCGCCGAGGGCGTCAGCAAGGACGAAGCCGTCCGCCGCGACGACCCCGACGACCACCAGGCCCACGCCCCCGGCTGATCATCCCTGGAATCTGGCAGCGGCCACGGAACGGAGCTCGTGGCCGGTCCCGACGGCACCGCCACCGCCCCCGTCACCCTCGCCGCCACGGGCGGCACCCGGCTCCGCCTGGAGCCGATCGGAGCTGCGTCGTGATCTCGATGTTCGTGAACTGCGCCAAGGCCTGGACCCGCCTCGTGCGCGCCTACCACCGCGTGACCGGTCGCCCGCAGGTCACGCTCGACCGTCCGGCCGTCGCCATCCGAGGAGCTCGTCGATGACCGCCACCCAGGCCCGCCCCGCACCGACCACCGCGCCCAACGGCATCCCGCTGCTCGACCCCGACCCGCCCCGGCTCGGACCGGTCAGCCGTCGCCTCCTCACCCGGCTGCTGGTCGCGCTCGCCCTGGTCCAGGTCGCGGGCGCGGCCCTCACCTTCGGGGTCGCCACCGATGCCGCCCGAGCGGTGGGCCTCTCCCTCACCCTCCCCGGCGGCGGCTTCCTGTACCTGGCCCGTCCGGTCGCGTTCCTCGTCACCGCCGCGCTCGCCGTGGTCGCGCTCGTGCTGTGGTGGGGCCTGAGCTTCCACGCCGCGATCCCGCTCGTGTGGCTCGGCAGCGCCGCGGTCGGCTGGGCCCTCGTCGACGGCCCGCGCCTCGTCATCGACCGAGGCACGACGTGGGGCTGGGCCGTCCCCGTCGTGTACCTGCTCGCGGTCGCGGTGGTGGCCGCCGCGGTGTGGAAGTTCGAGCGCCGCTTCCGCACCAAGCGAGCCAAGGTCGCCGAGCTCAACGAGTACCTGTCCACGGTCGAGCTCCCCGAGCGCACGCCCATCGTCCGCGACCCGAACGCCATGGACGCCGAGCTGCTGCGCTGGTGCTACGACCTCGCCCACCAGCCCGACGACGGCCTGAAGGGCCTCGACTGGGGCGAGCAGTTCCACGGTGGCACCCAGCTGCGCTACCAGCTCAACGCCTACTGCTGGGCGCTCAGCCTCTACGCCGCCAACCACCTCCCCAACGCCCCCCGCCAGGTGACCGAGGCGCTGGCCAAGCTGGTCGAGAAGCACACCGACCTGCGCGTGTGGCGCTACTGGCGCACGCTCAACCTGCTCGGCAACCTCGACGCCAACCCCGACCCCATCGTGCGGGACAACATCATGTTCTCGGCGTTCCTCGGCGACGTGCTGAACATGTACGAGGCCGCCACGGGCGACCACCGCTTCGACGAGGCCGGCTCGCTGACCTTCGTGTGGTCCGACGGCCGGGAGTTCCCCTACGACCACCACTCGATCATCGAGGCGGTGCACGCCAACTACGAGCGCAGCGACCTCGGCTTCTACCCGTGCGAGCCGGGGTGGTCCTTCACGGTCTGCAACGTCATGGGCGCCCAGTCCATGTACGGCCACGACCGGCTCCACGGCACCGAGCTGTGGGACGCCAACCGCGACTCCTGGCAGCGCACGCTCGAGCAGGAGTACCTCACCCCCGACGGCACCTACGCCCACATCCGCTCCAACCACGTCGGTCTGTCCTGGGACACCGGCGAGGTCCCCGGCGGCCACTACACGGCCAACGGCACCGGCCGCTTCGCCGACGTCCTCCCTGCACACGGCGCCCGCGCCCGGGCCCTCGACCTGCGCTCCGCCGGCCCGGCGATGGCCGGGCTCTCGGCGATGGTCAGCGAGGGCACCCTGGACCTCGAGATGCCCGAGGAGCCCGAGCGGCACCGCACCCGCTCCAGCGCACTGCCGGGCTGGAACAAGGTCATCGGCGGGGCGAACCTCGTCGGCGACGGCGCCCTCGCCGAGGCGGCCATGGACGGCGCGGCCCGCCAGTGCGCCACCGGGCAGCGCTGGCCCGAGCGCCCGCTCGCGGCCGGCTCCTCCGCCCTGGGCGGCCACATGATCGTGCGCTGGTCCACGCCTCTCGGCCCGGCCGACCTGAACCAGCGTGGCTACGTCCCGCCGGTCGGCCCGGTGCTCGACGACACCGCCTGGGACGACGTGCTCGTCGTGCTGGCCCGCTCCGACGACGGGGAGTCCCTCGACCTCCACCTGGAGCCTCGTCGCGGACCGGTCGCGGCGCTGCCGCTGGCGTTCACGAACCTCGAACCGGGTCGGGCCTACCGCCTCGAGTGTGACGACAGCACTGCCAGTTCGGTGGAGGGGGGCTCGGTGACGGTGGACCTGCCCGAGGCCCGTTCGTTCCGGCTCGTCCCGGAGGTGGTGGCGTGATCCTCGACTGCGATCGCATCTGGACCCGGCTGGTCACCGCCACCTACAAGGTGCGCCGCCGGCCCCGGGTCACCAACGACCCGCCGCCCATCGAGAAGCCGGTGGTTGCGAGGCCGGAGTGACCTGGGTATCGGTTGCCACGTGACCGATGCAGGAACAAACCAGCGTGCCGGCACCACCGAGTCCTACTCGCCGGTGCTGCCCGACGACGTCGAGGACCTGGTCCGGGCCGTGCTCGAGCGGGTCGCGGCCGCCGAGCTGTCGCTGGCCACGGCCGAGAGCTGCACCGGCGGCATGCTCGCCTCGATCCTCACCGACGTCCAGGACCTGAGCGGCGTGTTCGAGCGGGGCTTCGTGGTCTACAGCGACCCGGCCAAGTGCGAGCTGCTCGGCCTGGCCCAGGCCGACATCGACCGGTGCGGCGCCGTCAGCGAGGAGGTGGCGGTCGCCATGGCCGAGGGGGCCCTGGCCAACTCCAAGGCGGACATCGCGGTGTCCACCACCGGCTACGCCGACGACGGCCCCGAGCCCGGCCTGGTGCACTTCGCGTGCGCCCGACGGGACGGCCCCACCGCCCACCGGGAGGAACGGTTCGGCGCGATCGGGCGCGGACCGGTCAGGATCGAGTCCATGCGCGTCGCCCTCCAGATGATCGAGTCGGTCCTGTGAGCACCCCCCACCCGTTCCACGACCCCGCCACGCACGGCTTCGTGCGGGTGGCTGCCGCCACGCCGGGCGTCGCCGTCGGCGACCCCGAGTGCAACGCCGGGTTCCACCTGGACCTGGCCCGGCGGGCCCACGACGAGGGCGTCGACCTCGTCGTCTACCCCGAGCTCGGCCTGTCCTCCTACGCCGTCGACGACCTCCACCTGCAGGGCGGGATGCACGTCGCCGTCGACCGCGCGCTGCGTCGGGTCGTGGAGGAGTCAGCCGAGCTGCAGCCCGTGCTGCTCGTCGGCCTGCCCCTGCCCCGCAACGGCCGCCTGTACAACTGCGCGGCGGTCATCTCCCGCGGACGGGTGCTCGGCGTCGTGCCGAAGAGCTACCTGCCGAACTACCGGGAGTACTACGAGAAGCGCTGGTTCGCCCCCGGCGCCGGCATCGTCGGAGCCGAGATCGTGGCCGGCGGCGACACCGTCCCCTTCGGCACCGACCTGCGCTTCGTCGCGTCCGACCACGACGGCCTCGACCTCCACGTCGAGATCTGCGAGGACTACTGGGCCGCCACGCCGCCGTCGTCCATCGGTGCCCTGGCCGGTGCGCTGATCTGCACCAACCTGTCCGCCTCCAACATCGTCATCGGCAAGGCACGCGACCGCGCCCTGCTGTGCGCGTCGCAGTCGATGCGCACCCAGTCGGCCTACGTGTACTCGGCCGCCGGGCCGGGGGAGAGCACCACCGATCTGGCCTGGGACGGCCAGGGCCTGATCTACGAGCTCGGGGAGGAGCTGGCCCACTCCGACCGCTTCGCCATGGAGCCCGACATGGTCGTGGCCGACGTCGACGCCGCCCGGATCCGCCTCGAGCGGATGCGCAACGGCACGTTCAACGACGCGGCCGTCGCCGCCGGCCACCCCGAGGAGCGCTTCCGGGTGGTCACCTTCGACCACGCCCGCCGTGCCCCGACCGAGGAGCTCACCCCGCTCCTGCGCCCGCTGGCCCGGTTCCCGTTCGTGCCCGACGAGCCCGAGCGCCTCGACCAGGACTGCTACGAGGCGTTCAACATCCAGGTCGAGGGCCTCGTCACCCGCTTCCGGGCGATCAAGGCCGAGCACGTCGTGATCGGTGTGTCCGGCGGGCTGGACTCGACCCACGCCCTCATCGTCGCGGCCAAGGCCTTCGACCGGATGGGCCTCGACCGCAGCGGCATCCTCGGGTACACGATGCCCGGGTTCGCCACCAGCGACTCGACCAAGTCCAACGCCTGGGCGCTCATGGAAGCCCTCGGCGTCACCGGCCAGGAGATCGACATCCGCCCCGCGGCCCGCCAGATGCTGGCCGACATGGACCACCCCTTCGCCAGCGGCGAGCCGGTGTACGACATCGCGTTCGAGAACGTCCAGGCCGGCCTGCGCACCGACTACCTGTTCCGCCTGGCCAACGACAACCGGGGCTTCGTGCTCGGCACCGGCGACCTCTCCGAGCTGGCGCTCGGCTGGTGCACCTACGGCGTCGGCGACCAGATGAGCCACTACAACGTGAACAGCGGGGTGCCGAAGACGCTGATCCAGCACCTGATCCGCTGGACGGTGCGCACCGAGCAGTGGGACCCCGAGACCGACCGCATCCTGCTGTCGATCCTCGACACGGTCATCTCCCCCGAGCTCGTGCCGAGCCACGAGGATCTGCCCAACGAGGAGGCAGGGTCCGATGATCCCGAGCTGCAGAGCACCGAGGACCAGATCGGCCCCTACGAGCTGCACGACTTCTTCCTGCACCACATCGCCCGCCAGGGCCTGGCCCCGTCGAAGGTGGCCTTCCTCGCCTGGCACGCCTGGCGGGACGCCGACGCGGGTCGCTGGCCCGACGGCTTCCCCGAGGACAAGCGCAACGCGTACGACCTCGACATCATCCGCCAGTGGCTGCGCGAGTTCCTGTGGCGCTTCTTCGGCTTCAGCCAGTTCAAGCGCTCGGCCATGCCGAACGGCCCCAAGGTGTCCGGCGGCGGCGCCCTGTCGCCCCGCGGCGACTGGCGTGCCCCCTCGGACGGGACGGCCGCGCCCTTCCTCGACGAGCTCGAGCGCAACCTGCCGCCGGGCCCGGACCAGGGCTGAACGCCGCTTTCAGGATCCTCACAGGGCCGTCCGTACGGTCAGGGCATGCGCACCACCTCGTTCCTGCCCCGCTGGGTGCTCGCGATGCTGGCCGGCCTGGCCCTGGTGCTCGCCGGCTGCGGAGACGACGACGACGGTGCGGCGGCGTCCTCCGATGACGCACTCGTCGACGATCAGGGCGACGCCGGCGAGGTGGATCTCGCCGACGGCGGTGCTGAGGGGGACGGTGCTGACGGGGACGAGGCCGTCGACGATGTCGCCCTCGGCTGGCAGCTGACGGGGGAGCCGGGCACCGTCGTGGCGCTCGAGACCGTCGCCGTCGCCGAGGGTGTCGACCAGGTGGAGATGGACCAGGAGTTCACCCTCAAGGAGGAACCCACCCAGATGCTGTTCACCGGGTTCATCGACAGTGCCGAGATCTCCTTGGTGGTGACCGCCGGCGGGCCGGTCACCGCCGAGGCCATCCGCGGCCGAGCCGTCGACCCTGAGGATCCCTTCGCCGGGATCGAGGTCGTCGAGGTCCTCGGCTCGGTCGAGGTGCCCGCCGACGGCTCCGAGGTGGTGCTGGAGGTCGGCTGACCCGACCGCGGGCGGCCGCTCAGCCTCCCGCCGGCAGGCCGAGCTCGGCCATGGCGTCCCGGTATCGGCGCTGGGCGGCTTCGGCCTGCCCGTGGGCGCCGAGCGATCGCAGCGTCTCGATCAGACCGAGGTGGGCCGGTTCGTCGTAGGGATCGACCTCCAGGAGCCGTCGGAAGGCCGCGGCCGCCCCGACGTGGTCGCCGGCGGCGACCGTCGACTCGGCGTGGCAGCGCAGCGTCGCGAGCAGCAGGCCGGTGAGCTCTCGGCGCAGCGGCTCGGCCCACTCGGCGTAGGGCTCGTCGGGCAGGGGGTCGCCCCCGTGGCGGTCGATGGCATCGCGCAGGGCGGCCGGGGCGCTGGGTTCGCCCACCCGGTGGGCGTCGATGGCGCGCTGCGCCGCGGCCAGGAACTGCTCGGTGTCGAGGTCGACGTGCGCGAGCACGAGGCGCAACGTGTCGGACTCGGCGGCGACGAAGCGGCTCGCGGGCGAGGACCGGGTGGGGTCGAGGGCGCGGCGCACCGTGGAGAGCGCCACCGACAGGCGGTTCCGCAGCGTCTCGGGGTCCTGGTCGGGCCAGAGGAGGTGCATGACGTGGTCGCGCGCGATGGGAGCACCCCGGCGGGCGATGAGGATCTTCAGCAGCTGGCGGGCCTTGCGCGACGTCCACCGGGGGGTGGACCCGTCCGCCGCCAGCACCTCGAAGGTGCCGAGGACGGCGAGGCGGGGGCGGGCCGGAGCGGCGACGGGTGCTGGTTCGTGGCCAGCGTCCGGTGCCTCGATCCCCGGAGCCGGGCGACCGTCGAGGCGCGCCCGGACGGCGTCGAGCTGCTCGTCGAGGGCGCCGAGGCCGAGCGCGGCGACGGTGGCCTCCGCCTCGGCCACCAGCTCCTGCACCCGGCCCGATGCGGGCTCCCCGGCGTCCAGGCGCGCGGCGGCGAGGGACAGCTGGGCCTCGGCCAGCCAGGGGCGGGCGCCGAGGCGGGCGCAGAGCGAGATCGCCTGCTCGAGGTGGGCCATGCCCTCCTCGACGTGGCCGAGGCGGAGGGCCAGGGCGCCGAGGCGGTGGGCGACGGTGCCCCAGCAGGCGGCGCCCATGGCGATGGGCACCACCCGGTCGGCGTACGGCAGCAGCGCCTCCCACAGCTCGGCGGCGCGGTCCTGGTCGTCCACCGCCAAGGCGGCGTCGGCCGCGGTCACGAGCGTGAGCAGCGTGTACTGGCCCGATGCCAGCTCGGTCGCGGGCGGCACGAGGTCGAGCGCCCCTCGGGCCTCGTCGCGGCGACCGTGGGCGCCCCAGATCCAGGCGAGCACCCCCCGCCACATCGGCTCCTCCGGGTCGGCCCGCGCGCTGTCGACGTAGGCCCCCTCCATCTCGAGCACCAGTCCGCGCAGCCACCGGGCGACGCCGTACTGGGCGCCGAACACGGCGATGCCGTCGGGGTCCCCGAGGCGCTCGGCGATCTGGAAGCACTCGTCGGCCAGGGCCTCGACCGCGTCGGCGTCGCCGTCGAGCATGGCCCGGGTGCAGCGGAACCAGAGGGCGTGGCGGGCGAAGCGGGGCGAGGCGAACTCGTCGATGCGGGCGTCCTGCTGGCGGAGCTGGGCGTCGAGCTCACCGACCTCGCCGCGCTCGAGCAGTGCCCCCATCAGCAGGAAGCGGCCGTGGACGGCCAGGTCCGGCAGGCGCGCCTCCTCGGCGAGGGCGATGATCTCCCGGGCGGTCTCCAGCCGGTGGGGCAGCGTCGCCGGTCCGAGGTCGGCCACCTGCTCGGCCACGAGCGCGGCCGCCGTCGCCGCCGGGTCGCCGCACCGCCGGGCGATCTGCACGGCGCAGCGGGCGTGGTCCACGGCCTCGACCGGTGCCTCGACGATGCTCGCCGCCGCCAGGGTGGCGTGCAAGCGGGCGTGCAGCTCGGTGTCGCCGTCGCCGAGGCGGTCGAGGGCGGCCCGGGCGTTCGCGGCCACGGCGCGGGTGATGTCCCCGGCGAAGTAGTACTGCGTGCCGTGCCGGGCGCCGGCTCGTCCGATGAGCCACGGATCGTCGGCCGCCTCGGCCAGGTCCCACGCGGCCAGGTAGAGGTCCTCGGCGTCGGCCCGGCCCGACGCCTCCACGACCGACCCGGCGAGGGCGAGGGTGAGGTCGGCGAGGACGGCCGGACCCGCCCCGTGCCGCTGGGCCAGATCCACGGCGTGCTGGAGGTGGCCGACCGCGTCCTCGTGGGCGTGCGAGGCGCGCGCGGCGTCGGCCGCCTCCACGCATGCGTCCACGGCATCTCGCCAGCGGGCCGGGCCGGCGTGCAGCAGGTGGTGGGCCCGGTCGGCCGGGCTGGCCGACGGCAGGCGGTCCGCCGCTGCCGCGTGCAGCGCCTCGCGGTCGTCGTCGGCCAGGGATCGCAGCGCCGCGTCGGCCGTGAGCGGATGGGCCGGGCGGGCGTCGGTGCGATCGAACAGCCCGCGGGCGGCGGCGGTGGTCAGGTGCTCCCGGACGGTGTGGACGGGGAGGTCGAGGACGGTGGCGAGCGCGTCCGGCGCCGGGTCGGGGCCGACGAGGGCAGCGGTGGCGACGGTCCGGGCGACCGCCGGCGGCAGCTGGGCGACGCGGGCCTGCAGGACCGACACCAGGGTGTCGGCGGTGTCGACGTCACCCCGCTGGACCTGCTCCAGGAACATCGGGTTGCCGCCGGTGGCGGCGTGGAGGTCACGGGCCCGGGACCGGCTGCCGACGAGGCGGCCGACGGCGGTGACGTCGAGGCCCTCGAGGTTGATGGTGGTGGCGTGGCGGTCGAGCCGACCCAGCGCGTCGGCCAGCTCGGCCCGCTGGCGGACCTCGCGGTCGCGGATGGTGGCGACCACGAGCAGCGGCACCTCCCGCAGGTGGGTCGCCACGAACCCGAGGAGGGCGATCGTCGGGGGGTCGGCGACGTGGAGGTCGTCGAGCACCACCACCAGCGGCCGGCGGGTGGCGGCCTGCTCGATGATGCCGGCGGTGGCGTCGAACAGCTCGGCGCGATCGGCGGCGGCGCCCTCGGCCAGCACCAGCGCGGCGAGGTCGGTGCCGCTGCGGGTCCCGAGCAGCTGGCGGACCACCTGGGTCCAGGGCCAGTAGGGCGGGGAGCCGGTGTCGGCCCACCCCAGACCCCAGACCACCCGGTGGCCGCGCTCGACCGCACGGGCCTCGAGCTCACGGGCGAGGCGGGTCTTGCCCATCCCGGCGTCACCGGCGAGGAAGCAGACGGTGACCCCGTCGCGGGACCGATCGAGCAGCTCGATCGCCTGGGCCAGCTCCTGGTCCCGCCCGACGAAGGCATCGGTCCAGCGCTCGTCAGGTGCGTCGTGGGTGGGGGATGGGGAGGATGGCGGCATCGGGGGCGACGGGAGGGGGCAGCGGTGGGCGCACGGCCCGGGCCGCGCAAGTGGCCCAGATCATGCCCCATACGCGAGCCCGCTCCGGGTCGCCCCCGGGTGCCGCTCGCCAGCCGTCAGCAGGTCACGACGAGGTCCCCCTCCTCGGTGGTCCCCGGGTCATCGGCTCGCACCCAGGTGCCCTGGACCGTGAGCACACCGTCCATCGCGTTGACGACCACGTCGACGCCCCCGGCCTCGCCCGTGGTGCCGGTCACCCACGCCCGGTTCCCGTCCGGTCCCCGCAGCACGATCTCGACCACGTCGCCGGCCACCGTCGCCGCGACCCAGCTGCCGTCGGACGCCCGCAGGTCCTGGACCTGCGCCGAGCCGTCGGTGACCGAGCACATCGCCGTGGTCATGTCGCCGAGGAAGAAGTTCCACGACTCGTCGCCGAGCTCGAGGCGTCCGCTCGACCCCGAGGAGGGTGCGGGCCCGTCCTCCGCACCCTCCTCGGTCGCGCCGCCCTCGTCGTCCGTGCCGGTGTCCTCGTCCTCTGCGACCTCGGCCGAACCACCGGCGTCGGCCGGAGCCGTCGCCGCCTCGGTGTCGTCGTCGCCGCAGGCGGCGGCGAGCACCAGCAACGTGAGGAGCAGGGCGGGCAGGGACCGTCGGGCAGCGCTCATGGGGGGAGGATGGCGCACCCGCTTTCAGTGCGCTGTGAGCG
>DMTU01000025.1:36908-42320 GCA_003476595.1 Acidimicrobiaceae bacterium
GCCGCTGCCCTCGTGGCCGCCTCGATGCTCCTCGCAGCCTGCGGGGACGACGATGACGACGTCGCCGCGACCGACGACGCCGACCTGGTGACGGACGCCGCGGCATCGGGAGCCGAAGCGGACGAGGGAGACGAGGCGGACGAGGGGGACGAGGCCGCTCCCGCCGAGCCGGGTGGGACCGGCTACATCGAGCTCGGCGACGTCCGCCACGAGCTCACCGTCACCAGCTGCCTGGAGATGTTCGGGGCCCTCGGCGGCGTGGCGGAGAGCGTCGAGGACCCGGAGAACATCGAGGTGACCTTCGACTTCTCCCCCGAGGACTGGCAGGAGCGCGATGCCAGCGAGGGTTGGGAGACCGCCGGCGGCGTCACGGTCCGCAGCGAGGAGCCCTACCAGCAGTGGGAGACCGGTCAGGACAACATCTTCGGCTTCAACCTCCCCGACGGGGTCGACGCGAGCGAGCTCGATGTCACCGCGATCGCCATCGACGCCGATGCCCAGACGGTCAGCGGGGAGGCCACCTTCATCGACATGATGGCGGTGATGGCCGGTGACGCCGAGCCGGTCGCCGGCTCCTTCGCCTTCTCCTGTCCGGCGAGCTAGCAGGGTGCGGAAGAACGGCCGTTTGAGGCCATGGTCGGCTTCGAGGCGCTCAATCCAGCGCTGTTCGCTGTTGTGATCGGGGGATCCGGTTGGCGGGTTGGCGGCCCGCCTGCGGTGTTGCCGTGCGGTGCTGCTACGTGCTGGCGGCGTCGAGTGCAGTGATGCGGATCAGGTTGTAGACGGCGGCGTTGATCTTGAACCAGGCCCGGTTGCGTTCTCGCCCGATGTAGCGAAGTTTGCGGCTGCCGCCGACGGTCTTCATCCAGCCGAAGGGTTCCTCGATCCGTTTCCGGATCCGCATGCTCACCCCGTGGCCGGCGTGGCGGGTGGTACGCCCGTCGATCGCTGAACGCTGGCGCGTGTTGTTCTGGGCGACGTGCGGGGTGAAGCCGAGCGCTCTGGCGTCGGCGACGAACCCGCGGGTGTCGTAGCCCTTGTCGCCAGCAACCGTGCGCCGCCGAGACATCGGTGGGAGCCGGGCGAGCATCTCGAGCGCGGTGGCCCGCTCTGCGTAGCCGTCGGCGAAGGTCAGCTCGGCGTCGACGATGAGAGCGTTGCGATTCTCCATCAACAGGTGCCCCGAGTAGCACAGCATCGCGGCGGTGTTGTGGCTCTTGCGATACAGCCTCGAGTCGGGATCGGTCGTGGACTCGTGCGTGGCGTTGGAGCGCTTCTGGCCGTGCCAGCCGACCTCGGCGTTCCGACCCGCTCCGGGCGGCGGCTCGTTGCCGGAGCCGTCCTTGGGCTTGAAGCTTTTGTGCGATGCCCACGCCTGCAACAACGTTCCGTCGACCGAGAAGTGCTCCGACGACGTGTAGCGACGCAGCTGCGCCTGCTTCACGACGGCGGCGAAGAACCGATCGGCGATCTCGTGCTCCAGGAGTCGGTCGCGGTTCTTGGTGAACGTGGTCGGGTCGAAGGACTTGGCGTCGATGGCCAGGTCGAGGAACCACTTGAACAACAAGTCGTAGTTGAGCCGCTCGCAGAACGCCCGCTCCGAGCGCACCGTGTAGAGCGCCATGAGGATCGTGGCCTTCAACAACTGCTCGGGCGGCACGCTCGGTCGACCGATCCTCGAGTACATCGAGTCGAACTCGTCATCCAGTTCGGCCAGGACCTCGTCGACGACCCGACGGATCTTGCGGATCGGGTGATCCTTCGGAATGAGATCCTCGGTGCTCAACGAGGAGAGCATCGCCAGCTGCTGATCAGGCTTGCCACGCATGCCCGCGGTCTACCCAAGCCCGCCGCCGATCGCGAGCACCTACAGGGACTTCTTCAGCACCCTGCTAGTCGATGAAGGCGGCGACCTGGCCGTAGACGGTGGCGTCCTGGTGCAGGTCGCTGTGCCCGATGCAGGCGGTCCGGGTGTTGGTGGCGCCGGCCACCGGGACGCTGCTGTCGGGGTTGATGACCGCGTCGCACGGTGACCACCAGGTGGCGTAGCGCACGACCTCGCCGGGGGACTCGTCCACGGCGTTCAGGTCGTCGAGGAACGACGAGCCCGGCCACATCTCCGTGCACGCCGTCGTCCAGCAGAAGTAGGCGGTGTCGGTCCCGTGGTTGGGTCCGCCGAGGGAGACCCAGGTGTCGACGGGGCCGTCGGCGCCACCGAGGAACTTCAGGTAGTGGCGCGACGAGAGGCTGCCCATCGAGTGGGCGATGATGTCGACCTGGTCCGCCTCGTTGAGGGTGAGGAGCGTGGCGACCCGGTCGGCGATGTCGGCCGCCGTGGTGCGGTTGGACTGAGACGTGTTGTAGGAGAAGGCCATCAGCTCCTCCGCGGCGTAGCCGTCGTCGAGGAAGCGGCCGACCATCGTGTCCCAGGTGCTGCCGCTCGAGTTCCAGCCGTGCACGAACAGGATCGGATCCCGATCCGAGGCCGGCACCGTGGTGGTCGGCGCGGCCGTCGTGGTCGTGGGCTCGGTGGTGGTCGTCGTCGGCGCCGTCGTGGTCGGGGCTGTGGTGGTCGGTTTCCCGCCCCCCTTGCCCCCGCCGTTGCCCCCGCCGTTCTCGCCCTTCGCGGCGCCGACGGGCACGGCCAGGACCAGGGCCATCGCGGCCGCCAGCAGCAGCGTCACGCTCGCTCGAGTGCGGGTCATGGAGGACACCCCTTCAGGTCGTACCTGTGTCGGGCGTCACACTAGCCAGCCCTGACGTCAGGGGCGGCTGGCGATGAAGACCGGGATCTCCCGGTCGGTCTTCTCCTGGTACTCGGCATAGGGCGGGAAGGCGGCGACGGCGCGCTCGTACCACTCGGCCCGCTCCTCGCCCTCGACCTGGCGCACGACGGCGTCCCAGGGCTCCGGGCCGTCCTGGATCATGACGGCGGTCGGGTCGGCGACCAGGTTGTGGTACCACTCCGGGTGCTCGGGCGCGCCGCCCTTGGAGGCGACGAGGGCGTACTCGCCGTCGTGCTCGACCCGCATCAGCGGCGTCTTGCGGAGCTTGCCGGTCTTGTGGCCGCGCGTGGTCACGATGATCACCGGCAACCCGGTGTCGAGGAGGGTGTTGCCCTCCTCGCCGTTCGTGCGCTCGTAGGTCTCCACCTGCTCGCGCACCCAGTCCGACGGGCTCGGTTCGTACTCTCCGGTCAGCGGCATGGGACGAACATAGGCCCGATCGGGCCCGGCCTGCTCAGGCGACCGCGGCGCCGGCCTCGGTGCGGGCCTGGATCCAGGTGACCAGCTCGCATGCGGTCATCGGCCGGGCCACGGCGTAGCCCTGGGCGCTGTCGCATCCCAGGTCGGCCAGGCGGACGAGCATCTCCTCGGTCTCGGCACCCTCGGCGATGGTGCGCAGGCCGAGTGTGTGGCCGAGGTCGATCACGGAGCGCACGATCACGGCGTCGTCGGAGCCATCGTCCATCCCGGCCACGAAGGACTTGTCGATCTTGAGGTCGTGGACCGGGAGGTCCTTCAGCGACGCGAGCGACGAGTAGCCGGTGCCGAAGTCGTCGATGGCGAAGCGCACCCCCCGTTCGGCGAGGGTCGTCAGCACGCGGGTCGCCCGCTCCGGATCGGCCATCAGGGTCGTCTCGGTGATCTCGAGCGCGAGGCGCTCGGGCGGAACGCCGGCCCGGTCGAGGGCGACGCTGACCTCGGTGGCGAAGCAGTCGTCGAGGAGGCTGTGGGTCGACAGGTTGACCGCCACGGTGAAGTCCGGGCCGATGCCGCTCCCGGCGGGCTCGTCCATCCAGCGGCGCATCTGGGCCAGCGACGCGTCGAGCACCCAGGTCGTGAGCTGGTGGATGAACCCGGTGTCCTCGGCCAGGGGGACGAAGACGTCGGGGGCGAGCAGGCCCCGCCGGGGGTGCTGCCAGCGCACGAGGGCCTCGGCGCCCTCGACCTCGCCGGTGGCGAGGTCGATCTGGGGCTGGAAGTGCACGACCAGCTCCTCGTGGAGCACGGCGTGGCGCAGCTCGCCGAGTAGGGCGAGGCGGTCCGGCGTGTTGCGGTCGAGGTCGTCCTCGTAGGCCGACACGCTCTGGTGGGAGCGCTTGGCTGCGTACATGGCGATGTCGGACCGCTGGAGCAGCAGGTCCGCGGTGGTCCCGTGGTCGGGCGCCACCGTGACGCCGCAGCTGGCCTCCACCACCAGGGTCATGCCGTCCACGTCCAAGGGCTCCTCGAGGGCCCGGGTCAGCCGGTTGGCGACGTCCATCGCGTCGTCGAGGCCGGCCACGTCGGGGAGCAGCACGCAGAACTCGTCACCGCCGAGCCGGGCGATGGTGTCCGACGCCCGCAGCAGCGGGGCCAGCCTCGGCTCGATCGCGCACAGCACCCGGTCGCCGTAGCGGTGGCCGAGCGTGTCGTTGATCTCCTTGAACCGGTCGAGGTCGAACAGCAGCACGGCCGTGGCCGTGCCGGCCCGGGTGGCCGCCTTCAGCGCCTGCTCGGCGCGGTCGTAGAAGCAGGCCCGGTTGGGCAGCCCGGTGAGCTCGTCGTGCATCGCCTGGTGCACGGCCTGCTCGAGCGCGTCGTTCATCGCCCGTACGGAGCGGGCGTCGTTCAGCGCGATGCTGACGTGCTCGGCGAAGCTGATGAGGGCGTCCTGCTCTGCGGTCGAGTAGCGCCGGTCGGCGCGGTGGGTGGCCACGACGAGGCTGCCGATGGGCTCGGCGCCGAGGTGGACCGGCGTGGCGAGGGCGGTCTGCAGGCCGCCCGTGGCGAACTGGGGGATGGCGTTGTCCCAGCCGGTGTAGGCGTCCTGGATGCACAGCTTGTTGGTGACGATGGCCTGGCCGCCCACACCGCGCCCGAGGGGCGACCGCCGCACCTCGTCGGCGACGGCCTCGTCGATGCCGACGGAGGAGACGATGACCATGTAGCCCGGGTCGTCCTCGTCGATGAAGCGCAGGGCGGCGACGTCGGCGTGGACGAGGTCGGCGGCGCCCTGGGTGATGGCGTCGAGCACCTCCTGCAGCGGGGCCCGGGTGGAGATCTTGCGCTGGATGCGCGACAGGCGATCGGTCAGCAGCTGGCGCTCGCTGAGCGAGGCGAGGAGCTGCTGGTTCTCCAGCGTCCGGCGGCGCTCCTGCTCGATGGATCGGGTCAGCTTGTCCTGGGTGCGACGGTGCTCCTCCACGTCGACGAACAGCAGCCACACCCGCCACAGCACCAGGCCGAACAGAGCGGCAGCGAGGAGCGAGACGATGACGATGTCGGCGCTGCCGGCGCGCAGCCCGAGGGCCATGAGGGCGAAGGGGGCGATGAGGGCGGCGGGCACCACCAGTGCGAAGCGGCGCGCCCCCCGGATCGACCGGTCGTTGTCCACGGACGGCGGCGCCATCGTCGTCGGGTGCAGCAG
>DMTU01000025.1:42457-52588 GCA_003476595.1 Acidimicrobiaceae bacterium
GACATCGCGTAGAGCAGGTCGGCGGCGAGCTGGGCCAGCACCCATGCCGCCAGCAGGCGATCGCCTCGGGAGGAGATGCCGCCCTGCACCATCATGCGCACGATGGCGCCGAGGAGGAGCAGGTTCACCACCGTGTAGGAGATGGTCACCAGCCGGGCGGCGAGGGTCATGTCGTCGGCATCGAGGTACGGGCCGATGAAGATGATCCAGGCCAGGACGCCGAAGCCCACGCCGATGATCAGCGTGTCGAGGACGTCGATCCAGCGGTCCGTCGTGCTCCGTCGGCCGATGACCTTGCTGAGCCCGACGAGGAACAGCCCGTACGCGCCGAGGAAGAGCCAGTCGGTGAGGGCCGGCGAGGTGAGCTCGAGGTCCCACGCCACGGCGAGCGGGTACCAGATCACGTAGGCGGGCACGAGGATCCAGGCGCCGGCCATGAAGTACCAGGCCGGGTTCGAGCGGTCCGGGTCCCGTCGGACGGCGACGGTGGCGGCCACGGCACCGGCCAGGCTGGCGGCGGCGAGCATCCAGCCGCGCAGCGGTTCGTCGGCCACCACGGTCAGGGCGGCAGCGGACAGGCCGAGGAGCAGGAAGACGTTGGAGGCGCGACCGGGCGCACGCGCCGCGTCGACACCGCGGCGTTCCCTGGGCTCCATGCCTCCATCATCGGTCGACCGGCGGGCCGACCTGAGGGTCGAACGGCGAAAAACCGGTGCGGGACGCCCGATGCGCGCCCTCAGCCCGCGAACCGAGGTGGGCGCTTCTCCGCGAATGCCGCGATCCCCTCGGCGCCGTCGCCGGTCGCGGCGTTCCGGGCCATGACATCGATGGCGACGTCGTAGGCCTCGTCCATGGTCAGGTCCATCTGCGAGTAGAGCGTCTGCTTGCCGAGCGCCTTGGACGCCCGCGACCCCCGCGTCACCCGGCGCACGAGCTCGGCCACCGCACCGTCGAGCTCGTCGTCGGGGACCACCTGGTTGACCAGGCCCCAGTCGGCGGCGGTGGAGGCGTCGATCTCGTCGCCCGACAGGGCCATCTCCAGGGCGCGCTTGCGCCCGACGTTGCGGGCGACGGCCACCATCGGGGTGTGGCAGAACAGGCCGCCCTTGCCGCCGGGGGTGGCGAAGCGGGCCGAGGCGCCGGCGACGGCGAGGTCGCAGCTGGCGACGAGCTGGCACCCGGCCGCGGTGGCGAGCGCGTGCACCCGGGCCACCACCGGCTGGGGCATGGTCTCGATGGTGCGCATCACGTGCGTGCAGGTCGTGAACAGCTCGCGGAGGCCGGCCTCGTCGAGGGTCGACATCTCCTTCAGGTCGTGCCCGGTGCTCCACACCGACCCGGTGGAGGCGAGCACCACGGCCAGGGCGTCGGACCCGGCGGCCTCGTCGAGCGCCGAGCCGAGCTCGCGCAGCGTCGACGTCGACAGCGGGTTGCGGCGCTCCGGCGCGGTGAGGGTGATGGTGACGACGTCGCCGTCGCGGGTCGAGGTCAGGGCAGCCATGTCCCGATGCTCGCGCGTGCTCAGCCCTTGCGGTCGAGGTACGCCTGACGCACGGCCCGGCCCTCGGGGTCGCGCAGGCCGGCCTCGAGGCCGTCGGCGTCCGCCCACGAGCGACCGGTGCCGACCATGGACTCCGTGACCGCGTTGGTGTGGGCCTTGGTGGCGAGCAGGCCGAGCTGGGGCTTGGTGACGAGCTGGTCGACCAGCGTCGCCACGGCGTCGTCGAGGTCCTCGTCGTCGACGATGCGGTTCAGGAACCCGGCCGCCAGCGCCTCCTCGGGGGAGAACTCCCGGCCGGTCATCACCAGCTCCTTGGTGCGGGCCGGGCCGATCTCGCGCACCAGGCGGGGGATGCCGCCCCAGGCCAGCGGGATGCCGAGGTCGATCTCGGGGATGGAGAAGCGGGCCGTGGTGGTGGCGATCCGCAGGTCGCACGCCGCGGCGACCACGAGGCCGCCACCGACGCACCACCCCTGGATGCGGGCCACGGTGACGGCGCGCATCTCCTCGAGGGCCCGCGCCGTGCGCCACCCCTGCTCGCGATCGCCTCGACCGCCCTCCCCGGTGAACGCACCCAGGTCGGCGCCGGCGCTGAACGCTCGACCTCGTCCGCCCACCGTGACCACCTTGAGGTCGGGGTGCTGGTCGAACCAGCGGGCGGCGTCCTCCAGCTCGCGCAGCGTCTGGGTGGACAGCGGGTTCAGCTTGTCGGGGCGGGCGAGCCAGAGGGAGCCGGTGGCGCCGTCGACCGCGACCTCGACGGTCTCGAACCCGGGCGGGGTCGGTGCGGTGCCGGTCACGACGCACCTGCGGCCAGGGCGGCCTGGGCCGCGGCCAGGCGGGCGACGGGGATGCGGTACGCCGAGCAGCTGACGTAGGTCAGGCCCATCTCGTGGCACAGGGCGATGGATGCGGGATCACCGCCGTGCTCGCCGCACACCCCGGTCTCGATGGCCGGCTTGGTCGACCGGGCGCCGTCGAGGGCGATGCCCATGAGCCGGCCCACCCCCTTCGCGTCGATGCTGGCGAAGGGGTTCTCGGTGAGGATCTTGTCGGCCAGGTACTGCAGCAGGAACGCCTGCTCGGCATCGTCCCGGCTGATGGCGAACGTGGTCTGGGTCAGGTCGTTGGTGCCGAAGGAGAGGAAGTCGGCGTGCTCGGCGATGTCCTCGCTGGTGAGCGCAGCGCGGGGCACCTCGATCATCGTGCCGACCTGGTACTCGACCCGGCGGCCGGCCTCCTCGAAGACCGCCTCGGCCACCTCGTCGATGAGCTGGCGCTGCCGGGCGAGCTCGGTGGCCTCGCTCACGAGCGGGACCATGATCTCGGGCCTGGGGTCCCCGCCCCGCTCGGCCACCTCGATGGCCGCCTCGAAGACGGCCCGGGCCTGCATGCGGGTGATCTCGGGCATCGTGATGCCGAGGCGCACGCCGCGCAGGCCGAGCATCGGGTTCGTCTCCCGCAGCGCCTCGACCCGGCCGAGCATCTCGTGGACCTCGGAGAGCTCGCGCACGAGGCGCTCGACCGTCTCGAGGTCGGCGGCGCGGACCAGGCGCAGCTGCAGGTCGGTCTGGTGGCGGTGCAGCTCCTCCCATGACGGGAGGAACTCGTGCAGCGGCGGGTCGAGCAGGCGCAGGATGACGGGCAGCCCGTCCATGGCCTCGAACAGCCCGGCGAAGTCGGCCCGCTGGAACTCGCGCATCTCATCCAGCGCCTCCTTGCGCTCCGCCAGGTTCGGGGCGGTGATCATCCGCTGGACGATCGGGAGGCGTTCGGGGTCGAAGAACATGTGCTCGGTGCGGCACAGGCCGATGCCCTCCGCGCCGTAGGACCGGGCCCGGGCCGCGTCCTCGGGCTCGTCGGAGTTGGCCCGCACGCCGAGGGTGCGGAACTCGTCGGCCCAGCCGAGCACGGTGGTGAGCCACTCGTTGTCGAGGTCGGGCGCCACCGTCTCGACCTTGCCGAGGTAGATGTTCCCCGACGTGCCGTCGATGGAGATCCACTCGCCCTCGTGGAGCGTGTCGTTGCCGACGGTGAGGGTGCGGCTCGACATGTCGATGTCGATGGCGGACGCACCGGTGACGGCGGGCTTGCCGAACTGGCGGGCGACGAGGGCGGCGTGGCTGGTCCGACCCCCGCTCGAGGTGAGGATGCCGGTGGCGGCGAGCATGCCGTGCACGTCGTCGGGCTTGGTCTCGTGGCGGACGAGCACGACGTCGCGCCCCTCCCGTCCCCACCGCTCGGCGAGGTCCGGGTCGAAGGCCACGACGCCGACCGCGGCACCGGGGGAGACGTTGAGCCCCTGGGCGACGGCGGTGAGGCCGGCGAGCGACTCGGACGAGAACTGGGGGTGGAGGAAGAAGTCGACCTGGTCGGGCGTGACGCGGCCCACGGCCTCGGCCTTGGTGATGAGGCCCTCGTCGGCCATGTCGACCGCGATGCGCACGGCGGCCTGGGCGGTGCGCTTGCCCGTGCGGGTCTGGAGCAGCCAGAGCGTGCCGTCCTCGACGGTGAACTCCATGTCCTGCATCTCGCGGTAGTGCTCCTCGAGGCGCCGGGCGATGGCGCCGAGCTCCTCGGCTGCGGCGGGCAGGTCCTCGCCCAGCTGCTCGATCGGCTTGGTCTCCCGGTTGCCGGCGACGACGTCCTCGCCCTGGGCGTTGAGCAGGTAGTCGCCCTCGAGCTTGGGCTCGCCGCTGGTCGGGTTGCGGGACATGAGCACGCCGGTGCCCGAGTTCATCCCGGTGTTGCCGAAGACCATGGCGACCACGTTCACGGCCGTGCCGAGGTCGTCGGCGATCTTGGCCGCCCGCCGGTAGTCGAAGGCGCGGCGGCTGTTCCAGCTGTGGAACACGGCCTCGGTGGCCAGGCGCAGCTGGTCGTAGGGGTCCTCCGGGAACGGCGTCGCCGAACGGGCCCGGACGTGGGCGCGGAACGCGTCGACGGTGGCCCGCAGGGCCTCGGGTGGGAGGTCGGCGTCGTTGATGACGCCGTGGGTGCCGCGGTGCTCGCGCAGGATCTCCTCGAAGGGGTCGCCGTCCATGCCGAGCACCACCGTGGCGAACATCTGCACGAGCCGGCGGTGGGAGTCGAGCACGAAGCGCTCGTCGCCGGTGCGCTCGATCATCGCGGCGGCGACCTCGTCGTTGAGGCCGACGTTGAGGACGGTGTCCATCATCCCGGGCATCGAGAACTTCGCGCCGGAGCGCACCGCCACCAGCAGGGGGTTGTCGGTGCCGCCGTAGGTCTTGCCGGTGCCCTCCTCCATGGCGCGCACGGCGGCGAGCACCTCGTCCCACAGCCCGTCGGGGAGGGCGCCGTCGCCGGCGATGAACGCGTTGCACGCCTCGGTGGTGATGGTGAAGCCCGGGGGCACGGGGACGCCGAGCGACGCCATGTCTGCGAGGTTCGCCCCCTTCCCGCCGAGGAGGCCGCGGACCCGGTCCCAGTCGTCGTCCACCGCCGCCCTCGCGGCATCGATCTCGTCGAACCCGTACACCCAACGTGTCATGGGGCGGTGTCTACCCCCTCGGGTCCGAGCCGGTACAGGGTCTCGGGTCAGCAACCACCGGAGGGGCGGTCGGGGATCCGGGGGTCGAGGACCTCGACGTGCACGTGGGGCCACGAGGGCGACCCGGTGTAGCGGTCGACCTGCGACTCGAACGGCAGCGGGGTGGCCCGCGGCGCGAGCGGGGTGATGCCGGCGAGGACCCGGTCCCCGGCCCGCACCTGCACTCCGGTGATGTGCAGGACCGTCACCTCCCAGTCGGGGGCGCCGTCGGGGCGGATGACGACCTTGTCGTCCCGGTAGCGGCAGTAGAGGACGTAGGTGCCGGCGGACTTCACGGTGCCGGTCACCGGGGAGCGCACCGCGGTGTCGGGCGGGACCACGATGTCGGCCGCCGTGCGGCTGCCCGTGCCCCGGTACCGGGTGGGGAGGGTGCGGGGTCGCACCGCGGTGGCCAGCGCGTCCTGCTGCCGGCCGCCGTCGTGACCGGACTCGTGGAAGCCGACCGTCTCGACGAGGGCGACGGGGTGCACCAGCTCGACGCCCCCGGCGCGGGCGTAGGGCTGGAACCCGGTGCCGGTGCCCCTCGTGGGCGGCGGGGGTGGGGCCTCGCCGGTGGTGCGCCGGTACTGCTCGTCGCTGGCGGCGAGGAAGGAGGCGAGCGCCACGTCACCGAGGCGCTGCACCTGCTCGACCCAGTGGTCGTGGCCCGAGCGGTCGGGCGCCCGGCCGAGGACGGCGTGGAACAGGGCCGTCACCCGATCGCTGCGCGACTCGATCGAGGCGTAGAAGCCGGCGGCCACGTCGGCGCGGGTGGCCCCGGTGGCCAGGCGCCCCACCCAGTACCGGCGGCCATCGTCGTCCGGGACCCGGCCGAGGACGCCGGTGTACACCCGGTCCACGAAGCCGGCGGGCGTCGACCCGCTGAGGCCGTAGTACTCGTCGCTGCCGTAGAGGAAGGCGGCGACGGCCTCGAGCGTGTGCCCCGCGGCGATGCGGCCGACCCAGTGGGCCCGGCCCGCTGGCTCGGACGGACGGCCGAGCACCGATCGGTACAGCTGGTCGACGCGGGAGCCGGCCCACTCGTCGGAGGCGGCCAGCGCGCGGGTCAGGGCCTCGCGGTCGCCGAGGGCGACGGTGGCGGCCCACCGGGAGGACTCGTCGCCGGTCGGGCCGCGACCGAGGAAGAGCCGGTGCGTCGCCTCGACGTAGGCCCGGGCGGCGTCGGTGTCGGCGCCGGCCGGCGCGGCGGGCACGACCGCGAGCAGCGGCCCGAGCAGGGCGATCGCCAGCGCGATCGAGGTCAGCGCAGCGCGCGTTCGGGCCCCCAGCACGGCGCGACCATACGCCGGGCGCTCAGCCGGGCAGGTGGTCGGGGAGGCCGAAGCGAGCGAACAGCTCGGGGCCGATGAAGTTGTGGTGGCCGACGATGCGGCCGCCGGCGACCTCGATGACCTGGATGGCCCACGGGTGGCGGCGACCGTCGTCGCCGGGCTTGTAGGCGGCGTAGCCGGCGGTGCCGTTGACGTCGATGGGCACCAGGACCGAGTCCTTGCACCCGATGCCCTGGCCGAGCATCCACGCCCCGACCTCGTCGCGGCCCTCCAGCCAGGTGTCCCACGGGGGCATGGAGAGCACGGCGTCCTCCCGCATGAGGGCGACCACGGCGGGGATGTCGTAGCGCTCGAAGGCCGCCACGTACCGGGCCAGGAGGTCCTCGTGCTCCGGGTCGAGCCGGGCATCGAGCGGCTCGTTCCGGCGCTGCTCGAGCGTGGCCCGGGCCCGCTGCAGCGCGCTGTTGACCGAGGCGACCGAGGTCTCCAGGAGCTCGGCGACCTCGGCCGCCGGCCACCGGAGCACGTCGCACAGGATCAGGGTCGAGCGCTGCTTGACCGGCAGGTGCTGGAGGGCGGCGACGAAGGCGAGGCGGATCGACTCCCGCGCCGCGGCGACGTCGGCCGGGTCGGCACCGAGGTCGAGGACCTGGTCGTCGCGCACGGGCTGCACGAACAGTGTCTCCTCCCGCCAGTCGCCGAGCACGACGTCGTCGACCATGGTGGCGGGGCCCATCTCCATCGGACGGGCCCGGCGCTGGGGGCTGCGGTGCATGTCCATGCACACGTTGTGGGCGATGCGGTGGAGCCACGATCGCAGCGACGATCGCCTCTCGAAGCGGTCGTAGGCCTGCCACGCCTTCAGCAGCGTGTCCTGCACGGCGTCGTCGGCCTCCGACGGCGAGCCGAGCATCCGGTAGCAGTACCCGGTGAGCTCGCGGCGGTGCCGCTCGAACCCGTCGCGCAGGAACGGATCGAGGTCGTCGGGCCGGATCGCCGTCGTCATCGCGACGAGTCTGTTCCGCCTCGGCACCGCTCCGCCACCGGTCTCTTCGTCGCGTCCGCCTACGGTGTCCCGCCGTGGGGAACGAGAAGGACGACGGCGGCAGCGCGTCTCGGGAGCTCGCAGCGGTGCTGCGCGACCATCCGGGCGCGATCGTGGCAGCGGTGGGAGACGACGGGCTGTTCGTGCCCGTACCCGAGGGGCTGGACCTCGGCGACGACCACCACCGCACCGGGTTGCGGTCCGCCACCGACCTGGTCGACGGTGTCGACCGTGCCGCGGTGATCGCAGCCTGGGAGCGGGCCCGCTCCGGTGACGACGTCACGATCGATGCTCGCCTCCGGGACACCGACACCGCCGGGAGGATGCACTTCATCGACGCCCGCGACGAGCTGGGCGTCCACTTCATGGTGTTCGCCGTGGACGACGGTGGCGGTCGGGTCGAGGTGCCCGAGTCACCGCCGATCCCCGAGGGCTCGCAGGCCAAGGTCGTCCGCTCCCGCAAGGACGGCCTCGCCGTGCTGGTCGACCTCGACCACAACGTCTCCGAGCTGCTCGGGTGGCGGGTCGAGGCCATGGTCGGCGTGCGCTCGCTGGAGTTCATCCACCCCGACGACCAGGACGAGGCCATCGCGGCGTGGATGGACATGCTGTCCGCTCCGGGGCTCACGACCCGTGCTCGCCTCCGCCACGCCTGCGCCGACGGCGGCTGGCTCTGGCTCGACATCTCCAACCGCAACCTCCTCGACGAGGCGGGCCACGTCGAGTGCGAGATGGTCGACGTCAGCGAGGAGGTGGCCGCCCAGGAGGCCCTCGCCGCCAGCGAGCAGGTGCTGCGCCGCCTGACCGAGTCGATGCCGGTCGGCGTGTTCCACATCGACGCGGACGAGCGGCTCCAGCTGGCCAACGCCCGCTTGCACGAGATCCTCGGCACGCTGCCCGGCGACGACCAGGCCACGATGCTCAGCACCGTGCGCGACGAGATGGCCTTCGACCGGGCGCTGGCCGCGGTGCTGGCCGGCACCGACGTGGACCTCGAGCTCGAGATCCAGGTGCTCGGCACGCTCGACATCCGGCGGTGCACGCTCGCCCTGCGGGCCTTGACCGTGGACGGTGCCGTCACCGGTGCGGTCGGCGTCCTCACCGACGTCACGGAGTCCGTGCGCCTCCGGGAGGAGCTGGAGCGCCGGGCCACGATGGACGACCTCACCGGCTGCTTCAACCGGGCCAGCGTGCTCGAGGCACTGGAGGCCTTCCTCGCCTCCGGGACCGACGTGGCGGTGGTCTACGTGGACGTCGACGACTTCAAGGTCGTCAACGACGGCCACGGCCACGCCGCCGGCGACGAGGTCCTGCAGGCGGTCGGAGCCCGCCTGCGGTCCGCCGTCCGGGAGCACGATGCCGTCGGCCGGATGGGCGGCGACGAGTTCGTGGCCGTGTGCGCCGGCCTGGGCTCCGAGGAAGGTGCGGCCGAGCTGGCCCAGCGCATCGCCTCGTCCCTCCGGGACCCCGTCGGCTTCCGCCACCAGCGCATCACCGTGTCGGCCAGCGTCGGCGTGGCCTGGGCGCCCGGCGGCGAGCGCATCGACGCCGACGCCCTCGTGGCCCGCGCCGACGGGGCGATGTACGCGTCGAAGGGCATCCGGGGCGGCGGGCACACCGTCGGCTGATGGTCAGGGGGCGGGCAGGAACCGCTTCGGGTGGCGGCCGTCCACGTAGCCCACGAAGGGCGGGAAGATGTTGTACCCGAGCAGCTCCTGGAGCCGCCCGGGAAGCGTCGCCACCACCTCGGGGGCCACGCCGACGACGTGGTTCTCCTGCGGGCGCAGCCAGGCCGCGGCGTACTCGAGGATGACCCCGAGGCGGGGGCGTTGCGGCCGGTGGGCGTGGTCTCGAGCACGCGGTCCAGCTCGGTGCGGATGGCCGCGACGCGGTCGGCGTCGAGGACGTCTCGCCCGAGTGGGGCCGCACCGGCGACGACCTCAACCTGCGCTACACCGGCGGCACCACCGGCATGCCCAAGGGCGTCATGTGGCGCCAGGACGACCTCGCCGTGAAGCTCAGCGCCACCCGGACCAACCCGCTGGCCGAGGACGGCTCGGTCGAGGACCTGAAGGGCACGTTCACCGAGCCCGGTGCCCGCTTCCTGCCCGCAGATGCACGGCACCGGCAACTTCCCGTGCCTGTCCACCCTGTCCGCCGGCGGCTCGGTGGTCACGCTCACCAACCGCACCTTCGACCCGGTCGAGATGCTCGACGCCATCGAGCGCGAAGGCGTGAACCGGGTGGCCCTCGTGGGCGACGCGTTCGGCAAGCCGATCCTGCGCACCCTCGACGAGAACGAGGGCCGGTGGGACCTCTCCAGCCTGCTGGCGATGGTGTCCTCGGGCGTCATGTGGAGCAAGGAGACCAAGGAGGGCCTGCTCCGCCACCACCCCGGGATGATGCTGATGGACGCCTTCTCGTCGTCCGAGGCCCTCGGCATGGGCTCCTCCATCTCCGGCGCCGGCGCCACCGCCGAGACGGCGAAGTTCGAGCTGAGCCCCGAGACCATCGTCATCGACGAGAGCAACCGGCCGATCGCGCCGGGTTCGGACGAGATCGGTCGTCTGGCCGTCGGCGGCCGCCAGCCCATCGGCTACGACAAGGACCCGGAGAAGACCGCGGCCACGTTCCTCGGGATCGACGGCCAGCGCTACAGCTGCCCGGGCGACTTCGCCACGGTCGACGCTGACGGCAAGATCTCGCTCCTCGGCCGCGGCTCGGTGTGCATCAACACCGGCGG
>DMTU01000248.1:0-217 GCA_003476595.1 Acidimicrobiaceae bacterium
GAGCGGTCACCCCCAGGTTGTCGATGAGACGGGTGGAACCGAAGCGCACGGCGGCCAGCAGGCGCAAACCGAGCGCATCGGTGGGGTCGATGGCGGACGGGACGGTGAGATCGGAGACCCGGACGACCTCGGCGTAGTCGAGCTCGGCGAGGGGCTCCTGGGCGACGACGCCGGCGATCGCGGCGCGCACGGCGCCGGGCTCGCGCTCGCCGGCGAG
>DMTU01000248.1:448-870 GCA_003476595.1 Acidimicrobiaceae bacterium
CCGGGCTCGCGCTCGCCGGCGAGGACGGCGGCGGCGCCGGCGCGCAGGGCCCGGTGCACTACCGGCGCGGCGGCCCGCTGCTCGGGCGAGAGGTAGGCGTTGCGGCTGGACATGGCCAGGCCGTCGTCCTCCCGCACGGTCTCGCAGCCGACGACCTCGACCGGCATGGACAGGTCGGCGACCATGCGTCGGACCACCGCCAGCTGCTGGAAGTCCTTCTCGCNNTTGGCCACGACGGTGGCGACGCCGGCGAAGTGGGTGGGCCGGGACGCGCCCTCCATGTGCTCGGACACGCCGGCGACCGAGACCGTGGTGGCGAGCAGGCCACCGGGCACCGGGTCGGGGTACATCTCGGCGACCGACGGCACGAACAGCAGGTCGACGCCGGCGCCTTCGGCGAGCGACGCGTCGCGCTCGAGGTC
>DMTU01000248.1:1009-9362 GCA_003476595.1 Acidimicrobiaceae bacterium
AGCGACGCGTCGCGCTCGAGGTCGCGGGGGTAGTCGTCGAGGTCCTCGTGGGCCGCGAACTGGAGGGGGTTCACGAAGATCGACGTGACGACGACGTCGGCCTCGGCTCGGGCGGCTCGCATCAGGGAGACGTGGCCTTCGTGCAGGTAGCCCATGGTGGGCACGAAGCCGACCCGGCGGCCCGCGGCCCGCTCGGCGTCGAGCACGGCCCGCAGCTCGGCGACGGTGGCGATCCGCCTCATGCCGGCACCCCGACGCCGTCGTCGACCAGGCGCTGGGCGGCCTCGGCCAGCACGGCGTAGATCGTGCGCTCGTCCTCGGGGATGGCGGCGAGGTGCCGGGCCACGGTGGCGCGGTCGCCCCGGGCGACCGGGCCGGTGAGCGCCGCGGCCGGCCCGACCTCGGCCACGTTGTCGAACGCGCCACGGGCCAGGTCGAGGTAAGCCTCGAGCGGCACGCCGACCTGGCGGGCCAGGCGCTCGACCTGGCCGAGCAGGGCGACGAGGTGGTTGGCGGCGACCGCCGCGGCGGCGTGGTAGGTCGTGCGGTCCTCGTCAGCGACCGCCACGGACCGTCCGCCGAGCGCGTCCACGACCTCGGCCGCCACCGGATCTCCGGCCACGGCGAACCAGGCGCCGGCGAGCCGGCGGGCACCGAGGTCCGCGTCGGGCAGCGACACCAGCGGGTGCACCGAGGCGACCCGCTGGTGCGGCGCCAGCACGTCGAGCCCGAGCGATCCGGCGACGTGGGCGACCACCGCGTCGCCGGGGGCCAGCGAGGCGGCGAGGCCGGCGACGTCCCCGTCGGGGACGGCGAGCAGCACGACGCGAGCGCCGGCCGTCGCCGTGGCCGGATCGTGGTCCCGACCGAGGGGACCGTCGACCCGCCAGCCCGCGCCGGACAGCGCGGTGGCCAGGGCGCCGCCGGCCCGCCCGGGGCCGATGATGCGCGCGTCGACAGCAGTCATGCTCGCTCCGATGGCTCAGTGGATCCAGCCCCGTGCGGGTGCCGGTCAGGGTTCAGGATAGCTGTCGACAGGTCCCGTCACCGACCTCGGTCTGGCGGCTCCGCCGCCGGAGGGCCCGTGCCCATGGGTCGCCTCGCCTGGCGGCTCGGCTCCTATAGCGGCCCGAGGTGGTCGACCTGCCCTTCGGCGTCGCGCTCCCAGCCCTCGGGCACGATGTCGGGGGCGAGCTCCGAGAGCGGCGCGAGCACGAAGCGGCGCTCGAACATGCGGGGGTGGGGCACGGTGAGATCCGGGTCGTCCAGCTCGATGCCGTCGATCCACAGCACGTCGACATCGAGCGTGCGGGGCCCCCAGCGGACGTCGCGCACCCGGCCGGCCGCGGACTCGATGCGCTGGCAGATGGCGAGCAGCTCCAGCGGCGTGATCGGCGGGAGCGTCCGGTCGGTCGACAGGTCCTCGGGCGGGCGGGACGGACCGCCGCCGGGCACGATGGCCAGGTCGAGGGCGACCACGATGTTCAGGTAGCGGTCCTGCTCGGGGCCGCCGACCGGGTCGGTCTCGTACACGTCGGACACCCCGGTGACCCCGGGAAGCGAGGACACGGCGTCGCGCAGGTGCGCCCGCCGGTCGCCGAGGTTGGACCCCAGCCCGAGGAGCACCCGGGTCACGGGCGGGTGCGGTGCAGCCGCACCGCGGTGGCCTCCACGTCGCGCGGGATGGGAGGGCGCAGCTTGGTGATGGTGACGGTGACCGCCTCGGTCCGGGGGTCGAGGTCGAGCACGGCGTCGGCGGCGAGCGAGGCGACCCGCTCGAGCAGGGCCACGGGCGCGTCGGCCACTGCGTCGGCGACGGCGATGGCCACCGCGCCGTAGTCGACGGTGTCGGCCACGTCGTCGGAGCGCCCCGCGGCCTCCAGGTCGACCGTGAGCTCGAGGTCGATGGAGAGCGGTTGGGCGTGGACCCGCTCGGCCTCGGGGACGCCGACGTTGGCGAGGACCCGCAGGCCCCGGATCTCGATGGCGCCGGCGGTCACGGGGTGCTCACGCGCCCTCGTCGGGGTCCACGGCCGGGAGCGGGTCGGGTCGGTCGACCGAGACGGTGGTGGTGCCGGGGGCGGGGAGCCGGGGGACGAGCGCGACCAGGCTCCGGGCGTCGGGGCCGAGCTGGCGGTGGAGCAGCTGCTCGATGACCGAGATGGCCTGCGGGCCACCGGGGACCAGGTTGTTCCAGAGCACGTAGGCAGCCATGAGGCCGCAGAGGCGGTCCCCCAGCTCGTCTTGGTGCAGCACGATCTTGCCGCCCTCGAGCAGCAGCTGGCGCAGCTCGGGGAAGAGGCGGGCGAGGTAGGCCTCCTGGTCGTCGCTGCGCGTGAACGGGCGGTGCCGCCAGGGCATGCCCATCTCGTCGTAGTTGTGCAGGTTGTGCGGGGAGACGGCCAGCGAGACCACCATCGAGAACCCCTGCTCGCGCAGCCAGATGATCTCCTCCTGACGGCGGACCTTGCGGTGGTTGGCCCCGTAGCCGCCGGGGCGCTCGCAGACGGCCAGCTTGCCCTGCAGGATCCACGTGAAGTTCCGGGGCTCGATGCCCTGGGCCCACTTGCCGCGCAGCGCCATCAGGCGCCTCCCGAGCCGTGCGGCGTGGCGACCGCGCCGAGCGCGGCCACCGTGGCGCGGACGTCGTGCACTCGGATCATGGCGGCTCCCATGGTGGCAGCCCAGCAGGCGGTCGTGATCGATCCCTCCAGGCGATCCTCCGGTCCGGGCCGTTCGTCGGTGCCGTCGGCCTCGGCCAGGATCGCGCCCAGGAAGCCCTTGCGGCTCGTCCCGATCGCCACCGGGATGCCGGTGTCGACCAGCGTCGCGAGGGCGCCGAGCAGGGCCCAGTTGTGCGCGAAGGTCTTGCCGAAGCCGATGCCGGGGTCGATCCAGATCTCGTCCACCCCGGCGTCCCGGCCCCGCTGCTCGGCGGCCACGAGGAACGCCCGCACCTCGGCGACGACGTCGTCGTAGTGCGGGTCGTCCTGCATCGTGCCCGGCTCGCCGAGCATGTGCATGGCCACCCAGCCGGCGCCGGCCTCGCCGGCGACGTGCTCGAGCGACGCGGAGACGTCGTTGAGGATGGTGGCGCCGGCGGCCAGCGCCGCTCGGGCGACCTCGGCGTGGCGCGTGTCGACCGACAGCCGGGCCCCGGCGGCCGCGACGTCGCCGACGAGCGCCTCGACGGTGGGCACCACGCGGGCGAGCTCGGTGTCGATGCCGACCGGCTCGGCCCCCGGCCGGGTGGACTCCCCGCCGACGTCGATGATGTCGGCGCCCTCCGAGAGCAGCTGGCGGCCCCGGTGGACCGCAGCGTCGGGGTCCGCCCAGGAGCCACCGTCGGAGAAGGAGTCCGGGGTGACGTTCAGGACGCCCATGACCAGCGGTCGCATCGGCCGCTCACCCTATCGACCGCCCCGCGGCCCCGAGCCCGGACTGGACCGGCCGCCGCTGGAGCGGGCTATGGTCATCGGTCGGTGGAGTGACGAAGTCCGGTGAGATCCCGGCACTGACCCGCAACGGTGATGTCCATGGCCCCCGGGCCGTGGGCGAGTCCGGTCGAACCCTCCTCCGAGCGAACCATGTGACCCTCGAGGCAAGGGGTTGGTTCGACCGGCAACCCCTGTCGATCGAGCAGACCGGATCCTCGACGACAGGAGGTACCGAATTGCGCTCCCCCATCCGAACCCGTCTCGTGGCGGTCCTCGCCGCGCTCGCCCTGGTGCTCGCCGCCTGCGGTGACGACGACGACTCCGGCGTCGCCGCCAGCGGCGACCCGGCCGACAGCACGGAGCCCACCGACGACGCCGAGGGCACCGAGGGCGGTGCCGAGGAGTCTTCGTTCCCCGTCACGGTCACCGTCGACGGCACCGACTCCACGATCGAGGCCGAACCGCAGGCGATCGTCTCGCTGTCGCCCACGGCGACCGAGATGCTGTTCGCCGTCGGCGCCGGCGAGCAGGTCGTCGCCGTCGACGACTTCTCCAACTTCCCCGAGGACGCCCCCGTCACCGACCTCTCCGGGTTCGACCCCAACGTGGAGGCCATCATCGGCTACGACCCCGACCTTGTCATCCTGTCCGGTGACCGCAACGACGTCGTCGCCGGCCTCGCGGCCGTCGACGTCCCCACGATCGTGCTGCCGTCGGCCATGACCATCGAGGACACCTACGCCCAGATCGAGGTGGTCGGCGCCGCGACGGGCCACGTCGGCGACGCAGCCGAGGTGGTCGCGGACATGCAGTCCGACATCCACGAGCTGGTCGCCCAGGTGCCCGAGCGGGACGAACCGCTGACCTACTACCACGAGCTGGACGACACGCTCTACAGCGTCACCTCCGACACCTTCATCGGCGAGATCTACGACCTCGCTGGCCTGGAGAACGTGGCCGACGCCGCCGACGGGGCGGCCGACGCCGGCGGCTACCCGCAGCTGTCGGCGGAGTTCCTGATCGACGCCGATCCCGACCTGATCTTCCTCGCCGACACCAAGTGCTGCGGCCAGGACGCCAGCACCGTGGCCGAGCGTCCGGGCTGGGGCGAGATGCAAGCGGTCCAGCAGGGGAACGTCGTCGAGCTGGACGACGACATCGCCTCGCGCTGGGGCCCGCGGATCGTGGACTTCCTCGAGGCGATCGTCGAGGCCACGGCAGACGTCGACGCCGGCGTCGCGGGTTGAGCGGCCGGTCATGACGACGGCGACCGACGGTCCGGGCCTCGCCACCGGTCCGTCGGTCGCGCCCGTCGAACCGCCCGACGGCGACGACATCGTCGGGGCGCTTCCCGCCGCGACGGACCTGTCCCCGAGGTGGCTCCTGGCCGGACTGGCCGCCGTCGCCGTCGCCACGGTCGTCGGCATCGCCACGGGGCCCGTCTCGCTGCCCCTGCACCGCGTCGCAGTCGAGCTGCTCGACCACCTGCCCCTCGTCTCGCTCGACTCGGGGCTCTCGTCCACGCAGCGCGCCATCGTGTGGGAGATCCGCACCCCTCGCGTCGTGCTCGGCCTGCTCGTGGGTGCGCTGCTCGCCGGCTCGGGTGCGGGCTACCAGGGCGTGTTCCGCAACCCGCTCGCCGACCCCTACCTGCTCGGCATCGCCGCCGGCGCGGGCCTGGGGGCCACCCTGGCGATCGTGACCGGCGCCGGAGACGGCGTCGGCGCCTTCGACGCCATCCCGATGTTCGCCTTCATCGGCGCCCTCGTGGCCGTGGCGATGGCCGCGGCGCTCAGCGTGCGGCGCGACGGATCCGGCGGGCCGGCGACGCTGATCCTGGCGGGCGTCGCCGTGGCCGCGTTCTTCACCGCGGCCCAGACCTACGTGCAGCAACGCCATGCCGAGACCCTCCGCCAGGTCTACGCCTGGATCCTCGGGCGGCTCTCCACCAGCGGCTGGGACGAGGTCCTGCTGCTCCTCCCCTACGCGCTGATCTGCGGCGCCGTGCTCGTGCTGGCGGTCGGGGCGCTCGACGTCCTCGCCGTCGGCGACGACGAGGCCCGGGCCCTCGGCCTCCACCCGCGCCGCATCCGCATGGTGGTCCTCGTCGCCGCCTCGCTGGCGACCGCCGCCGCGGTCGCGGTCAGCGGGCTGATCGGCTTCGTGGGCCTCGTGGTCCCCCACGGCGTCCGCCTCGTCGCCGGCGTCAGCAACCGCCGCGTCATCCCGCTGTCGTTCCTGTTCGGCGGCGCCTTCCTGGCGCTGGCCGACGTGCTCGCCCGCACGGTGCAGGCCCCCGCCGAGCTGCCGATCGGCGTCATCACCGCCTTCGTGGGCGCCCCGTTCTTCTTGTGGATCCTCCGCTCGAGGTCCATGGCATGAGCACCCACCCGGCCATCTCGTGGCGCGACGTCGGCGTCGAGCTCGGCGGGTCCACCGTCGTGAGCGACGTCAGCCTGGACGTCCCCACCGGGGCGTGGCTGTCGCTGATCGGCCCGAACGGCGCCGGCAAGACCACGCTGGTGCGCACGCTCGGAGGGACGGTCGACCACGCCGGCGACGTCGAGCTGCTCGGCCGCGACGGGCGGGGCCTCAGCGTGCGCGACCGGGCCCGCCAGCTCGCAGTCGTCCCGCAGCACCCGGTGATCCCACCCGGCATGCGGGTGTTCGACTACGTCCTTCTCGGGCGGGCGCCCCACCAGGGCCTCCGGTGCGCGTCGTCGCTCCAGGACCGTCGCAGGTCCCTTGCGGTGCTGCAGCGCCTGGGGCTCGAGGACTTCGCCGACCGGCGCGTGGACACGCTCTCGGGCGGAGAGCGCCAGCGCGTGGTGCTCGCTCGCGCCCTGGTCCAGGACACGCCCGTGCTCGTCCTCGACGAGCCGACCGCGGCGCTCGACGTGGGCCACCAGCTCGAGGTGCTCGAGCTGATCGCCGACCTCCGCACCGAGCGCGAGCTGACGATCGTCACGACCGTGCACGACCTCACCGTGGCCGGCCAGTTCGCCGACATCGTCGCAGTGCTGGCCGACGGGCGCCTCGTCGCCGCGGGCACCCCCACGGAGGTCCTCACGCCGGACGTGATCGGCGCCCACTGGGGCGTGGAGGCCAGCTGCGACGTCGACACAGAGGACGGCTCGGTGACGGTGACCGTCCGTCGGCGCAAGGAGCAGCGCCGCCGGCCAGCGACTCCCGCCACCACCGAGCTCGCACCGCACGCCACCGAGGAGGACCACCGATGAGCGACACCCCGACCGACGCACCGCCCACCGAGCACCAGGAGCCACCGGAGCTGCGGCGCGCCGACTCCCTGGTCCTCGTGAACACCGGAAACGGCAAGGGCAAGTCCACCGCGGCGTTCGGGACCATGATCCGCTCCGTCGCGCGCGGCTGGCCGGTGGCGGTCGTCCAGTTCCTCAAGTCCGGGAAGTGGAACACGGGCGAGGAGAAGGTCGCCCGTGACCTCGGCGTCGAGTGGTTCGCCATCGGCGAGGGCTTCACCTGGGACAGCGAGGACCTGAGCCGCGACGAAGCCGTGGCGCAGGAGGCGTGGAGCCGAGCGGCGGCGCTCCTCGGGTCGGGCACCCACCGGCTCGTCGTGCTCGACGAGATCACCTACCCGATGAACTGGGGGTGGTTCGACACCGACGAGGTGGTCGCCGCCATCCGGGACCGGTCCCCGAAGGTCAACGTCGTCTGCACCGGCCGGGACGCGCCCGCGACGCTGCTCGAGCTGGCCGACACGGCCACCGAGATGCGCGTCCTCAAGCACGCGTACCAGTCGGGCATCCGGGCGATGAAGGGCATCGACTACTAGATGGGCGCGCCGCCCCACGGGGCCCTGCTCGTGATCGGCGCCACGAGCGGTGCCGGGAAGTCGACCGTGACGGCCGGCCTGTGCCGCTGGTTCGCCCGAGCCGGTGCGACGGTGGCGCCGTTCAAGGCCCAGAACATGTCGAACCACTCGGCGGTCTCCCTCGACGGCGGCGAGGTCGGCCGGGCCCAGGCGATGCAGGCGGCCGCCGCCGGCGTCGACGTCGAGTCGGCCATGAACCCGATCCTGCTGAAGCCCTCGAGCGCGACCGGCAGCCACGTCGTCGTGCTCGGCACGGAGGTGGGGACCACCGACGCTGCCGGGTGGGGTGCACGGACCGACGAGCTGCGACCGGTCGTGCTCGACGCCCTCACCTCGCTGCGCCAGCGCTTCGACGTGGTGGTGGCCGAAGGTGCCGGCGGCGCAGCGGAGATCAACCTGCTCGACCGGGATCTGGTCAACCTCCCGCTCGCCCACGCCGCTGGGTTGCCGGCGGTGCTGGTGGTCGACATCGAGCGCGGCGGCGCCTTCGCCGCCGCCCACGGCACGATCGACCTGGTGCCCCCGCACCTCGCCCGCTGCATCGGCGGCATCGTCCTGAACCGCTTCCGGGGCGACCCCGCCCTCCTCGGCGACGGCCTCGCCGACATCGAGGCCCGCACCGGCGTGCCGGTGCTCGGCGTGCTGCCCCACCTCGGGCCCGGCGCGCTGCTCGGCACCGAGGACTCCCTCGACGTCGGCACAGCCCACGATCCCGACCGGCCCGGCTCGGTCGACCCGGTGCGCGTGGCCGTCGTGCAGCTCCCGCACCTGGCCAACCCGTCCGACCTCGACCCCCTCGTCGACGAGCCCGACGTCATCGTGCGATGGGTCAGCCGGCCGGGCGAGCTGGCGGACGCCGACCTCGTCGTGGTGCCCGGCAGCCGGGCGACCGTCGACGACCTGGGCTGGCTCGGTCGGACGGGCCTCGCCTCGGCACTGCTCGCGGCCGTGGAGCGCGGCACCGACGTCCTCGGCATCTGCGCCGGGCAGCAGATCCTCGGGTCGCAGATCACCGACGACGTCGAGTCCGGGGCGGGCACGGTCGACGGCCTCGGCGTGCTGG
>DMTU01000248.1:9434-10191 GCA_003476595.1 Acidimicrobiaceae bacterium
TCGACGGCCTCGGCGTGCTGGACGCGGTGACCGTGTTCGGGCCGGACAAGGTCGTGCGCCGGCGCACCGGCCGGACCATCGACGGGGACGACGTCGTCGGCTACCAGATCCACCTGGGGCGGGTGCGCGCCACCGACCCGTGGCTGGCGCTGGACCCCATCGACGTCGATGGCCCCATGGAGCACGAGGGCTCCCGGTCGGCCGACGGGAACGTGCGCGGGACCAGCCTGCATGGCCTGTTCGACGCCGACGGCATCCGCGCTGCCATCCTCTCCGACGTGGCCGACCGACGGGGCAGGACCTTCGCAGTGCACCCGACGCCCTTCGCCGACCGGCTCGAGGCCCAGCACGACCGGCTGGCCGGCTGGATCGGTGAGCACCTGGACACCGACGCGGTGCGCGACCTCGCCGCCAGCGCAGCCGCGCCAGGCTCGGAGCCGGGCTGGTGAGCCAGCTCGGTCGTCCGGTCGCCCGCGCCGCACCGGCCGACGTCGTGGATCTCCCCGCCGGCGCCGGGGCGCGTGCCGTGTGCAGCTGGGTGTTCGACACCCCACGGGCTACGCTCTCGTCGGCCCCGGTCGGCGGCGGCACCTCGGCGATCGACTGGCTGGTGAACATCGGCGTCCCGGGCGACTACGACCGCACCGACCTCGAGGACCACGCTCGCGACGTCGCCGGCCGGCTCGGCCTGGTCGGCACCGGGGCCGCGATGCTCACCGCGGTCGACGTGCACCGCACCGTTCGGGCCGAGGACGGC
>DMTU01000248.1:10364-10731 GCA_003476595.1 Acidimicrobiaceae bacterium
CCGTTCGGGCCGAGGACGGCGACGTCGTGGTCGACGCCTCGGTCGGCGTCACCAAGCCGACCTGGGCCGCCGACGTCGACGGTGCGCACGGGCACCGCGCCGACGGCGGCTGGGTACCCGGCACCATCAACATCGTCGTGCAGCTGCCCGTCGCCCTGTCGGCCGCCGCCGCGGTGAACGCGGTGATCACGGCCACCGAGGCCAAGGCCCAGGCGCTGCGGGAGGCCGACGTCCCGGGCACCGGCACGGCCAGCGACGCCGTCACCATCGTCTGGCCGCCCGGCGTGTCGGTCGAGCCCTTCGCCGGGCCCCGATCCACGTGGGGCGCCCGCATCGGCCGGGCAGTGCACGCCGCCATCCGCGAGGG
>DMTU01000248.1:10864-11971 GCA_003476595.1 Acidimicrobiaceae bacterium
GGGCAAGTCGGGCGTCGCCGAGTCGATGGCGGCGCGCCTCGCCGGGACCGGGGGTGCCGTCACCTACGTCGCCACCGCCCAGCTCGATCCCGCCGACGCGGACCACGCCGCCCGCATCGAGGCGCACCGGGCCCGGCGCCCGCCCACGTGGACGACCATCGAGTGCACGACCCCGACCGACCTCCCGGACGTCCTGCGAGGCACCGACGACGTCGTGCTCCTCGACTCCCTCGGGACGTGGGTCACCGGCCACCCGGACCTCGATCCGGACCCGGGCCCACTGGTCGACGCCCTGCGGGCGCGCGCCGGCACGACGATCGTGGTCAGCGAGGAGGTCGGCCTCGCCCCGCACGCACCCACGGCGCTCGGTCGCCGCTTCGCCGATGCCCTCGGGAAGGTCAACCAGGCCGTGTCCGCCGTGGCCGACCACGCCCTGCTCGTCGTGGCCGGCCGGGCGATCAGCCTGCCGGCGCCGGGTGACCTGCCGTGCTGAGCGCCCTCGGGTTCCTCACGGTGTTCGGCGGAGCCCGGACGCCGGACCGCACGACGTTCCTGTTCTTCCCCGTCGTCGGCGCGCTCATCGGCGCCGCCCTCGCCGGGGTCTGGCTCGTGTCGGTCGAGCTGTGGTCACCCGGCGTCGCCGCCGTGCTGGTCGTGGCCGCCGACCTCGCCATCACCGGGATGCTCCACGCCGACGGGCTGGCCGACACCGCCGACGGGCTCCTCCCCCACCTCGAACGGGACCGGCGCCTCGCGGTGATGGCCGCCCCCGACGTGGGCGCCTTCGCCCTCGCCGTCGTCCCCGTGGTGCTGCTGGCCCGGTGGGCGGCGCTCGCCACTGATCTGGTCGAGCCCCTCTCGCTCATCGCCGTGTGGGCGGCGAGCCGCACGGTGCTCGCCGTCGTCCCGGCAGCGGTGCCCTACGCCCGGGACGCCGGGCTCGCCTCGGCGATGGTGCCCGGCGCCCGCCGGTGGACGGCCCTGTGGCTGGTGCCGGTCGCGGGCGTGCTGGTGGTGGCGCAGGGGGCCACCGGGGCCGTCGCCCTCGGCGCCCTGCTCGTCACCGCGACCGGCGTCGTCCTGCTCGCCCGGCGCCGCATCGGCGGG
>DMTU01000248.1:12048-12535 GCA_003476595.1 Acidimicrobiaceae bacterium
TGCGCCGTGCTCGCCGAGACCGTCGCGCTGCTCGCCCTGGCGGCGCGACCGTGAGGCGACCGGACTTCGCGGGGCGGGCCCGGGGCACCGCGCTCGGGCTGGTCCTGGCCCAGGTCGTCCCGCCCGTACCGGACCGAGCCCACCCGGTCGCCCGCTTCGGCGCGCTGATGACCGAGGTCGAGGACCTGCTGTGGGCCGACGACCGTCGCGCCGGCATCCGCTACACCGCCGCAGGCGCGGGGATCGGCGCCGTCGGTGGCCGGCTCCTCGGCTCGACCGCCGCCGCCGTCTCGGTGACCACTGCCGGTCGCCAGCTGCGGGAGGTCGCCGCCGGCATCGGCGCCCACCTCGAAGCCGGCGACCTCGAGGCCGCCCGGGCCGCCCTCCCATCGCTGGTCGGGCGCGATCCGACCGAGCTGGACGAGTCCGGTGTCGCGGCCGCGGTCATCGAGTCGGTGGCCGAGAACATGGTCGATGCCGTGTACGC
>DMTU01000141.1:0-1752 GCA_003476595.1 Acidimicrobiaceae bacterium
CGCCTCGGTGCCGACGTAGAGGCGGGCGCTGTCGACCTCGGCCGCCGGGGTCTCCGCGGTGACGGCGACGACCCGCTCGCCGCTCAGGGCCTCCAGGTCCTCGACCACCCGGTTGACGCCCATGCGGATGACCTTGAGGTCGATGCTGCCGCAGGTCGCGCAGATCACCGGTCGGGTCGTCCCGCAGCGCCGGCAGATGAGCTCGTCTCCGGGCTTGGCGACCGCGGCGTGGCAGGCGTCGCAGCGCACGATCTCGCCGCACCCGGCGCAGCCGAGCAGCGCGGCCCGACCCTTCTGGTTGAGCACGCACAGCACCCGGGCCCCGCTGCGGACGACGTCGACGAGCTGGGGGGAGAACAGGGCGTTGCGGCCCGGCGGCTCCTCGGTGCGGTCCACCACCACCGCCGCGGGCCAGCCGGCGCGCTCGGTGGCCCGGTCGGCGCGGACGAGGCGGGCGAACCGCAGCGCCTCGAGGGTGGGCATCGGTGAGGTGAGCACGCAGGGCACGCCGCGGCGCCGGGCGCGCTCGACCACGACGTCGCGGGCGTGCCAGGTCGGCGACCGCTCCTCCTGGTGCACCTCGTCGTGCTCGTCGAGGACGACGACGGCGGCCAGGTCCGGCACGGGGGCCCACGCCGCGGCCCGGGTCCCGATCACGGTGCAGCCGCCGGCCGCCGCCCGGGCCCACTCGTCGGGGTGGAGGGCGACGGCCAGGCCGGCCCGCCGCAGCCGCACCGCGAGGTGCCGGGCCATCCGGTGCGACGGGCAGATCACCAGCGCGTCGCCGAGCGACGCCGCGCCCTGGGCGACCGCCGCCAGGTCGGCGGTGGGCGGGAGCCGCAGCACGGTCGGGCCGCCCGAGAGCGCGTCGGCCAGGAGCGGGCCGACCACGGGGTCGGCCACGGCGGCGGCGGGGTGGGTGCGGTCCGGCCGGGCCGGGAGGCCGTCGACGTTGCGCTCCGGGGATGCGGTGCGCAGGAACGGCACCGGCGTCTTGGCCGCCCACCGCCACTGCGCCCACCGGGCCAGCTCGATCAGTTCCGCGCTCGGCCCGTGGCCGGAAAGCTTGGCCAGCGGCTTCAGCGTCACGCCGGCGGGCGGGTCGACGTCGACCTCGGTCACCCAGGCGCCCACCCGGCGGGGGCCGAGCGCGATCCGCACCCGGGAGCCGACCTGCACCCGGCCCACCCAGGCCTCGGGCACGAGGTAGTCGAAGGTCTTGGCGATGCCGGTCTGGTCGGGCAGGACGCGCACGACCGTCCCCGCCGGGGCGGGGGTCGGTTCGGTCGGTGGCTCCGGCTCGTCGCCGCCGAAGAGGGTGGGTTCGTCGGTGTTCAGCGGTGGTGCGGCGCCGGCCTAGAGACCGAGCGCCGACTTCACGTCGTCGACGCGGTCGGTGTTCTCCCACGGGAACTCGCCGTCGGCGCCGGTGCGGCCGAAGTGCCCGTAGGCCGCGGTCTTGCGGTAGATCGGCCGGCGCAGGTCGAGGTCGCGCAGGATCGCGCCGGGGCGCAGGTCGAAGACGTCGCGCACGGCCTGCTCGATGGCGGCCGGGTCGACGTTCTCGGTGCCGAAGGTCTCCACCATGATCGACATGGGGTGGGCGACGCCGATGGCGTAGGCGACCTGGACCTCGCAGCGGGAGGCGGCGCCCGCGGCCACCAGGTTCTTCGCGACCCAACGGGTGGCGTAGGCCGCGGAGCGATCGACCTTGGACGGGTCCTTGCCGGAGAAGGCGCCGCCGCCATGGGG
>DMTU01000141.1:1879-2980 GCA_003476595.1 Acidimicrobiaceae bacterium
TAGGTGTCCACGATGATCTTGCGACCGGTGAGGCCGCAGTCGGCGTGGGGGCCGCCGAGCTCGAACTTGCCGGTGGGGTTGACCAGCACCCGGAAGTCGTCGCCGGCGAAGGCCTCGGGCAGCGTCGGGCGGATGACGTGCTCGATCAGGTCGGGCTTGATGAGCGTGTCGGCGTCGTGGCCGGGTGCGTGCTGGGTCGAGATGAGCACCGTGTCGAGGGCCGCCGGGCGCCCGTCGCGGTAGTCGATGGTGACCTGGGTCTTGGAGTCGGGGCGCAGGTACGGGAGGATCCCGGCCTTGCGGACCTCGGCCAGGCGCTCGGCGAGGCGGTGGGCCAGGTGGATCGGCGTCGGCATCATCGCGTCGTTCTCGTCGCACGCGTAGCCGAACATCATCCCCTGGTCGCCGGCACCCTGGTCGTCGAGCTCGTCGTCGCGCTCGCCGGAGCGGGTCTCGAACGCCTTGTCCACGCCCTGGGCGATGTCGGGGCTCTGCGGGTCGATGGTGGTCATCACGCCGCACGTGTTGCCGTCGAAGCCCATCGACTCGCGGTCGTAGCCGATGCCGTTGATCGTCTTGCGGACGATGTCGGGGATCTCGACGTAGGCCGTGGTGGTGATCTCACCCGACACGATGGCCATGCCCGTGGTGACCATGGTCTCGCAGGCGACGCGGGCCATCGGGTCCTCGGCGAGGATGGCGTCGAGGATGGCGTCGGAGATCTGGTCGGCCATCTTGTCGGGATGGCCCTCCGAGACGGACTCGGAGGTGAAGGTGAAGTCGTTCTTCATGACTGGCTCCCTGGATTCGGGGTGCGGAGGGTGGTGACGGCGTCGAGCACCGCCTTGGCGATCCGGCGCTTGTCGGCCCGGGGCACCTCGGTGGCGCCGGCGGCGGACAACAGGACGACCTCGTTGGTGTCGTGCTCGAAGCCGGCGCCGGGGGCGGACACGTCGTTGGCGACGATGAGGTCGGCGCCCTTGGCCGACAGCTTGGCCTCGGCGTTGGCGCGCAGGTCGTCGGTCTCGGCGGCGAAGCCGACCAGCGTCTGGCCGGCGGGCTTGGCGGCGCCGAGCGCGGCGAGGATGTCGACGGTGGGCT
>DMTU01000141.1:2989-7171 GCA_003476595.1 Acidimicrobiaceae bacterium
GTCGGCGACGGCCGCGGCCATCACGACCACGTCGCTCGTCGGGGACCGCTCGGCGACGGCGGCGTGCATCTCGTCGGCCGTGTCCACCCGCACGACCTCGACCCCGGCGGCCGCCGGGCGGTCGACGGTGGTGACGAGGGTGACCCGGGCGCCGCGGGAGGCGGCCTCGTCGGCGACGGCGTAGCCCTGCTTGCCCGACGAGCGGTTGCCGATGAAGCGGACCGGGTCGATGGGCTCGCGGGTGCCACCGGCGGTGACGAGCACGGTGAGTCCGGCCAGGTCCGCGTCGGCGCTGGTGCCGGCCAGCACCTTCTCGGCGGCTTCGATGATGGTTGCCGGGTCGGCGAGTCGGCCGGCGCCGGAGTCACCACCGGCCAGGCGACCCTCCTCGGGCGGCACGACGTGCACGCCCCGGGTGGCGAGCACCTCGAGGTTCTCCCGCACAGCCGGGTGCTCCCACATCTCGGTGTGCATGGCCGGGGCCAGCAGCACCGGCGCGGCGGTGGCGATGAGGGTGGCGCTCAACAGGTCGGCGGAGCGGCCGGTGCGCAGGTCCGAGATCACCCGGGCGGTGGCCGGCGCGACGATGACCAGGTCCGCGGTCTGGCCGAGGCGGGTGTGCGCGATCGGGCTGCCGTCTGCGCCGTGGTCGATCTCCCACAGCGAGGTGCGGACCGCCTCGGAGGCGAGCGTGGACAGCGTGGTCTCCCCGACGAAGTGTCGGGCGCCGTCGGTCATGATCGGTGTGACGTGCGCACCGGCGTCGACCAGGCGACGGCAGACCTCGACGGCCTTGTAGGCCGCGATCCCGCCGGTCACCCCGAGGACGATGCGCTTCCCGGCGAGCATGGGCGGGCCGCGCGCGGAGCGACTAGTCCTGTTCCTGGGCCGCAGCGATGCGGGCGGCGGCCTCGGCGGCCTCGGCCTCGCGCTTGGCGGCGAGCTCCTCGCCGTAGACCGGCAGGATCTTGTCGGCCGCGATCTCCTCGAAGGCGATCGAGAGCGGCTTGCGCACCACGGAGGGGACCTGCGGGGGGACCTGGGAGCCCAGGCCACCGCTGCCCACGGCGTTGAAGTACGCGTTGATCTGGCGAGCGCGCGTCGAGCCCAGCGTGACGAGACGGAACTTGGAATCCGTGCGATCGAGGAGGTCCTCGATCCGCGGGTTCATCATCGTGTCGTGACGACCGGACATGTTGCCTCCGAGGGGTTGCCGAACGAGCAACGCTAGCAGCGGGCTGCGCCGACGCAGGAACCCTCAGGCCTCGCGGTGGGCGTCGATGAGGGCCTCGAGCTCGGCGACGGCGTCGTGGAGCACGTCGTTGACGATGTGGTGCATCCCGAGGCGCCGGGCCGCCACCCGCTCCTCGTCGCCCTTGCGCATCCGGGCCTCGATGCGGTCGGGGCTGTCGCCGCGACCGGTGAGGCGCTGGCGCTGGGCGTCCCGATCGGGGGTGTCGACGAAGACGAGCAGGGCATCGGGATCCACGGCCCGGATGGCCTCGGCTCCGGCGACGTCGATCTCGAGGAGCACGTCGGTGCCCGGTGGCGGGTCCGGGACGGGGGTGCCCTGGCGGTAGTCGAGGAAGTCGACCCACTCCAGGAAGCCGCCGGCCTCGATGTGGGCGTCGAAGGTCTCGCGGTCGGTGAAGACGTAGGCGTCCTCGGCCTCGCCCGCCCGCCGCTCCCGAGTGGTCCAGGACCGGCTCAGCCAGATCTCGGGGCGCCGGGTCAGGAGCTGGTCGACGATGGTGCCCTTCCCGACCCCGCCGGGGCCGGACACGACGATGTTCACGAGGCGAGCAGCGGGGCGGGGCGGGCGCCGGCGGCGCTCAGGACCCGAACTCCTCGAGCAGCTTGCGCTTCTGCTGCTCGCCCAGGCCCCGCACGCGACGGGTCTCGGAGATCTCGAAGGCCTCCATCGTGCGGCGGGCCTTCACCTTGCCCACGCCGGGGAGCGACTCCAGCACGGCGAGGACCTTCATCTTGCCGATGGTCTCGTTGCCCGGCGCCTGCTCGAGCAGCTCGGACAGCAGGAGCGAGCCCATCTTCAGGCGTTCCTTCAGCTCGGCTCGGGCCCGGCGGGCCTCGGCGGCCTTGGCCAGCGCCGCCTGACGCTGCTCCGGGGTGAGAGAGGGGGGCTGGGGCATGGCGCGACCCTAGACGACACCCCCCGCCGCACCGCTCACGACAGGGCGTCGTCGACCACCGCTGCGGCGGCGCAGGCCGGGTCCTCGGCGTGGGTGATCGTGCGCCCGAGGACCAGCAGATCGACGCCGGCGGCGAGGGCCTCGCCCGGGGTCGCGGTGCGTCGCTGGTCGTGGGGATCGTCGCCGGTGGTGCGGATGCCCGTGGTGACCACGAAGATGTCGGGCACGATCGCCCGCACCTCGCCCACGTCGGCGACCGCGCAGACGAGCCCGTCGCACCCGGCCTTCGCCGCCGCCTCGACCCGCTTGGGCAGGATGTGGGGCGGGGCGGTGTCGTCGGAGGTCAGCACCGTCACGGCCAGGGCGCGGGGAACGGGGACGCCCGCGGACTCGGCGCCCTCTCGCAGGCCCTCGACGCCGGCGCGGAGCATGTCGACGCCGCCATGGGCGTGGAAGGTCACGTGGGCGACGCCGAGGGAGCCCAGCACCCGCGCCGCCTTGCGCACCGTGGTCGGGATGTCGTGGAGCTTGAGGTCGACGAAGACGTCGAGGCCGAGGCCCTGGAGGGTGCTGACGGCGGCGGGCCCGGCGCTGGAGAACAGCTCGAGGCCGACCTTGAGGGTGCCGAACCACGGTCCGAGCTCCCGGGCTCGCCGACCCGCCTCGACCAGGTCGTCGGTGTCGAGCGCCAGGCACAGCCGGGCCCGCACCTCCTCGGGTGCCTCGATCTGGATCTGTGTCAACGCCACGCCTCCCTCGTCCGGCGCCCAGCCTGCCATCCCTCCCGGATCGGCTGCGGCCACGGTGCAACGATGGGACATGGACGTTCGGCTCGCATCGCTGTCGGAGCGGCTCCGCAACAGCCTGTTCTTCATCCCGATGGCGTGGGTGGTCGCCGCGGTGCTGCTCGGCGTGCTCGCCGTCGAGCTCGACCAGCAGCTGGTCGCGGGCACGGCCGAGCTGCCCTTCGGCCTGTCGTCCACGGTCGACAGCGCCCGCGCCATCCTCGGCACGGTCGCGTCGGCGACGATCACCTTCGCCGGCATCGCCTTCTCCATCTCCCTGCTCGTGATCCAGCTGGCGTCGAGCCAGTACTCGCCCCGGGTCGTGCACGGCCTGCTGCGCGACCCGTTCACCAAGCAGGTCATGGGCGTCGTCATCGGCACGTTCACCTACTGCCTGGTCGTGCTGCGGGCCGTCCGGGGCCCGCTCGAGGACGACGGGACCCCGGTCATCCCGAGCATCTCGGTGGGGTTCGCGCTGCTCTTCGGCGTGATCTCGATCCTGGCCATCGTCGCCTTCATCAACCACAGCGCCCACTCCATGGACGTGTCCCGGATCCTCGCCCGGGCGACGTCGGACGGCATCGCGGCGGCCAAGGACCTGTGGGCGGACGAGCCCCAGACCGGCAGCGACCCCGAGCAGGTGCCCGAGGCCCCCGACGACCACCTCCTCGTCACCCACGGCAGCGACGGCTGGGTGCGCGACATCGACTTCCGCGGCCTCGCCGCAAGCGGGCCACCGGGGGGCACCGTGCGCGCCGAGATCGAGGTCGGGCGCTACGCCGTCGCCGGCACGCCCCTGTGCCGCATCTGGCCGCGTCCCGACGACGAGGACGAGTCGTGCCGGCGGGCCCGCCGGGCCGTCATCACCGGCGACAGCCGCACCGTCGAGCAGGACGTCGGCTACGCCATCCGCCAGCTGGCCGACGTGGCGCTGCGGGCGCTGTCACCCGGGATCAACGACCCCACCACCGCGCAGGACGCCATCTTCCACCTCGGCAGCGTCCTGCGCGAGCTGCTGGCGCTGCACCCGCCCAGGCTCGCCACCCCGACGGAGGAGGACCGCCTCCTGCTGCGCCCCGAGCGGCTCGGGCACCAGGACCTCATCGAGGTCGCGTTCGACGAGGTCCGCCTGGCCGCCGTCGGGATGCCGACGGTCTGCATCTACCTGCTGGAGGTGCTGCACCTGCTGGAGGACGCGGTCGAGATGCTCCGGGCCGGGGCGACCGCCGTGCAGGTCGGCACCGCCA
>DMTU01000042.1:0-258 GCA_003476595.1 Acidimicrobiaceae bacterium
CCGACGTCGAGCGCCCGCCCGGGCTGGAGCCCCTCGACCTCGGCGACGAAGGCCGCGTTGGCGTGGCCGCTCCACATGCGCTGACCCCGGCCGACGTAGCGGGCGTCCCAGCTGCCGGCGTCGTCACCGGCGATCGCTGCCGCGGCACGGGCCACGTCCTCCTGGACGAGGTCGGCGTTGATGACCGCACCGATCCGGCTGCCCTCAGCCGCGGCCTGCAGGACCTGGTTGGACACGTCGGCGACGTTGCCGGCGGCG
>DMTU01000042.1:382-3451 GCA_003476595.1 Acidimicrobiaceae bacterium
CGGCGACGTTGCCGGCGGCGTAGATGCCGGGGACGGAGGTCGCGCCCCGGCCGTCCGTCTCGACCATCAGCCCCATGCCCATGGGGGCCGGCACCGGCTCGATGCCCACCCCGGCGAGCAGCTCGGTTCGGGCGACGAACCGCGGCGCCACCACCACCGCATCGGCGTCGATCGAGCGTCCGTCGGCGAGCCGAACGGCCCGCACGACGTCGACCTCGCCCACCACGGCGGCCGCGGGACCGTGCTCGACGACGATGCCGCGGGCGGTGAGCCGGGCGCGGTCCTCGACGTCCGGACCGGGACCGTCGTGGACGATGACCGTCACCCGGTCGGAGAGCTGGCGGAACAGGAGCGCCTGGTGGGTGGCGTTCGGTCCGGTGGCGAGCACGACGATGGCCTGGTCCCGGACCTCCCAGCCGTGGCAGTAGGGGCAGTGCAGGACACCCCGACCCCACTGCTCGGCGACGCCGGGGATGTCGGGCAGCTCGTCGATGAGCCCCGTCGCCATCACGACCCGCCGGGCGTGGAGGGCGGTGCCGTCGCCCAGGCCGACCCGGAAGCCGTCGTCTCCCCGGTCGAGCGACGTGGCGGTCCCCGGGCGGATGGTGCCGCCGTAGCTGCGCACCTCGTCGCGCCCGAGGGCGAGCAGCTCGCCCGGCGGCAGGCCGTCGTGGCCGAGGTAGCCGTGCATGTGGCTGGCCGGCGCGTTGCGGGGCTCGCCGGCGTCGACGACCACGACCGACCGGCGGGACCGGGCGAGCTGGAGGGCGGCAGCGAGGCCGGCGCCGCCACCGCCGATGACGGCGACGTCGCAGTGGTGCGGAGCGGTGGTGTCCATGCCGGCGAAGGTACGAGTGCCATGCAGTCTGGACAACCCCTCTTGCGGGATTCGCAAGAAGGTGCCAGCCTGGCCTGGTGCCCGCCGATGCGACCGACCTCGATGCCCTCGTGCGATCCCGGCTGCGGAGCCTGCGCCAGTCGCTCGGCTGGTCGCTCGACGCGCTGGCCGAGCGGGCCAACCTGAGCGCGTCGACGATCAGCCGGTTGGAGACGGGCAAGCGGTCCGTGGGCCTCGACGTGCTGGTGCCGCTGGCCCGGGCCCTGCAGATCGACCTCGACTCCCTGCTCGAGGTCGAGTCCCCCGACACCGACGTCGTCATCCGCCCGGTCGCCAGCCACCGTCCGGGCGAGACGACCTGGCCGCTGAGCCGGCCGACCGGTTCGACCACCGCGATGAAGGTGCGGTTGGAGCCCGGCGCACCGCGCGGCGAGCCCCGCGTGCACCCGGGCCACGACTGGCTCTACGTGCTGGAGGGCCGGATCCTGCTCACCCTCGGCGAGCGCCAGCTGGTGGTCGAGGCCGGCGAGGCGGCCGAGTTCTCGACCATGACCCCCCACGCGATCGACGCCGTCGACGGTGTCGCCGAGCTGCTCATGGTCTTCGACGGCGACGGCCAGCGGGCCCACTCCCACACCGACTGACCGGCAACCCGCTTCCCCTCCGGGCGGTGCAGGCGTACCGTCAGGGTCATGCGGCTGTGAATCGACTCCATCCCTGGCATGCGCCGGGCCGTCCGGCGCCGACGACGAGAGGAAGTTCGATGACTGCCAAGAACAAGCGTGGCTCGGGTCGCGTGACCCCCAAGGGCACCAAGAACCCGACCAAGACCCCCAAGCGCGATCGCCCCGGCATGCCCGAGGTGACCGCGGCGACCCCGCCGCACGAGCTGGCGGGCAAGGCCGGCAAGCAGAGCGGCAAGGTCATCCGCCCGATGACCCACAACCGCGGCAACCGCTAGACCCGAGGGCGATGGCATCGCTCGACGACCAAGCCGTGCGTGACTTCCTGTCCGCCGGCACCCGCACCGGCAAGGTGGCGTGGGTGGCGGCGGACGGGGCACCGCACGTGGCCCCGATCTGGTTCGTGCTCGACGGCGGCGACATCGTCTTCAACACGGGCGCGGACACCGGCAAGGGCAAGGCGCTGTCCCGCGAGGGCCGCGTGTCGATGGTCGTCGACGACGAGCACCCGCCGTACTCCTTCGTGAAGGTGGACGGCACGGTCACCCTTTCCGAGGACCGGGCCGAGGTCCGCCGCTTCGCCACCATCATCGGCGGGCGCTACATGGGCGAGGACCGGGCCGAGGAGTTCGGCGCTCGCAACGGCGTGCCCGGCGAGCTGCTCGTCCGGCTCCACCCGACCCGGGTGACCGCCGCCTTCGACATCGCCGACTGACCGCCCGGGTAGGGCTCCCGCCGTGTTCCTCTTCTTCTCGAACCGGCTCGGCTGCCTCGGCTCGATCGTGCTGTCCGTGGTGCTGTCGCTGCTCCTGATCGCGGTCCTGCGCGCCCTGTAGCCCGGAGGCCACCCGCGCCCCGCTACCTTCCCCGCCGACAACACGGGGACGACGACCACAGGGGGACACCATGGACGGACTCATGCAGGACGCGCCGCTCACGCTGCCGCACTTCGTGCGGCGGGCCGAGACGCTCTTCGCCGACAAGGAGCTGGTCACGGCCACGCCCGCCGGGCGCGAGCGCACGGACTACGGCACGTGGGCCGACCGCACGCACCGCCTCGGGGGCGTGCTCGACGAGCTCGGCATCTCCGAGGACGGCCGGGTCGCCACCTTCGGGTGGAACACCGCCCGCCACCTCGAGCTGTACTTCGCCGCGCCGTGCACCGGCCGGGTGCTCCACACGCTGAACATCCGCCTGTTCCCCGAGCAGCTCACCTACATCGCCAACCACGCCGAGGACGAGGTGATCTTCGTCGACCGGTCGCTGCTCGGCCTGCTGATGCCGCTGCTCCCGACGTTCGAGACCGTGCGCCACCTGGTCGTGATGGACGACGGCGCGTCGAACGAGATCCCGAGCAACGACGGCTCCGACGGCCCCCGCATCCACGACTACGAGGACCTGCTCGCGGCCGCCGACCCGGTCGCGTTCCAGGTCGACGACGAACGACGTGCGGCGAGCATGTGCTACACGTCCGGCACCACGGGCAACCCCAAGGGCGTGCTCTATTCCCACCGCTCGACCGTGTTGCATTCCTTTGGCATCAACATG
>DMTU01000042.1:3630-4061 GCA_003476595.1 Acidimicrobiaceae bacterium
TGTTCCACGCCAACGCCTGGGGCCTCGCCCACGCCGCCGTGGCCGCCGGTGCCACGCTGGTCATGCCCGGACCCGACCTGTCGCCGCCGTCGCTCGCCGCGCTGATCGAGGAGGAGAAGGTCACCGTCGCCGCCGGCGTGCCCACCATCTGGATGGGCGTGCTGCCCGAGCTGAAGGGCCGGGACACCTCCGCGCTGCGGGCCATCCCGTGCGGCGGCTCGGCCGTGCCCCGGGCCCTGTCGGAGGCCTACCGGGAGCAGACCGGCCTGCCGATCCTGCAGGCGTGGGGCATGACCGAGACCTCCCCCATCGCGTCGATCGCCACCATCAAGTCCACGCTCGACGCCGGGCTGGACGACGACGGCCGGGCCGACCTGCGCGCCACCGTCGGGCAGCCGTCGGTGTGCGTCACCGCCCGCATCGCCCGCCCG
>DMTU01000202.1:0-358 GCA_003476595.1 Acidimicrobiaceae bacterium
CAGGAGCTCGCCGAGGAGATCGCCCACAACACCTCCGCGGTCAGCGTGGCCATGACCCGGGCGATGCTGTGGCGCATGCTGGGGGAGTCCCACCCCATGGCTGCCCACGAGGTCGACTCGCCCGGCATCGCCTACCTCGGCAAGAGCGCCGATGCCCGTGAGGGTGTCATGTCCTTCCTCGAGAAGCGGCCCGCCGCCTTCACCGACACGGTCACCGAGGACATGCCGCCCTTCTACCCGTGGTGGGAGGAGCGCGGCTTCCGCGACGGACGCTGAGCCGCTTGCCCACCCCCGTGACGGCGGAGACGGCGCGCCCGCCTGCCCCCCGGGGTGACCTGGCCCTGCTCGGGGTGGCGGT
>DMTU01000202.1:471-2050 GCA_003476595.1 Acidimicrobiaceae bacterium
CCCTGCTCGGGGTGGCGGTGCTCGCCGTCTCCACGTCCGGTCCCCTCATCCGCTACGCCGCCGCGCCGGCGCTCGCCATCGCCATGTGGCGCAACGCGCTCGCCCTGCCGGCCCTGGCGATCCCGGCGTGGCGCGCCCGTCGGCCCGACCGCCGCGAGGCCCGCCTCATCGCGCTGTCCGGGGTGTTCCTGGCTGCCCACTTCGCCACGTGGGTGCCGTCGCTGTCCTACACGAGCGTGGCCTCCTCGGTCGCCCTGGTGGCAACCCAGCCGGTCTGGGCCGCCCTCATCGCCCGCGCCCGGGGCGAGCACGTCCACCGCCAGGTCTGGATCGGGATCGGCGTCGCCCTCGTCGGGGTCCTCGTCCTCTCCGGGGTGGACCTGTCGATCTCGCCCCGGGCGCTGTTCGGCGACCTGCTCGCCATGGTCGGCGGGGCGCTCGCCGCGGCCTACGTGTCCGTGGGCTCCGAGGTCCGCCGCTCGGTGGGCACGGCCGTCTACACCACCGGCTGCTACGGGGTGGCGTCGGCCCTCCTGCTCCTCGCCTGCCTCGTGTCGGGCCGTCCCATCGCCGGGTTCGGCACCGCCACCTGGCTCGCCATCGCCGCCCTGGTCGTGGGCCCCCAGCTCCTCGGCCACACCCTGGTGAACACCGTCCTGCGGTCCATCACCGCCACCGCCGTGTCCGTCGCCATCCTCTTCGAGGTGGTCGGTGCCACGGTGATCGCCGCCCTGTGGTTCGGTGAGACACCACCGCTCGCGGCCATCCCCGCTGGACTCCTGATCTTCTCAGGCATCATCGTGGTGATCCGCGCCGGACGCCGTCGACCCGTCGAAGGAGCTCCCCTTGGCTGAACGTCCATTCACCCCGCTCGTGGATCCGCCCACCGGAACCTCGGCGGATGCCCCGCTCGTGTTCACGGTGCGCGGTGACCAGGTGCACCTCGCCGAGGTGGACACGGTCGACCCCGACGAGCTCGGTGAGCTCGGTGAGGGCCACCTGTACCTCGGCCGGCTCGGGGGCAGCGACTGCTGGGCGGTCGACGTGGACGGCGACGACGAGCCCGACGTCCTGCTCACCCCGCTCATGGCCCTCCACGCCAACGTGTCCGAGGCCGAGTGGCTGGTGGCCGGGCGGGCCGTGCAGCTGGTCCAGTGGCGGCGCACGCACCGCTTCTGCGGCAGCTGCGGCGGGCCGACCGAGCTGGTGCCCGGCGAGCGGGCGATGCGGTGCGAGGACTGCCGGTTGATGGCCTTCCCGCGCCTCGCGCCGGCGGTGATCACCCTCGTCACCCGTCCTGACGGTGCCGCCCTCCTCGCCCGCAACGCGGCCTGGCCGATGCCGATGTTCTCCTGCCTCGCCGGCTTCGTCGAGCCGGGGGAGACGCTCGAGCACGCCGTGGCCCGCGAGGTGGAGGAGGAGGTCGGCATCCAGGTCGGCCGCGTCGCCTACCAGGGCTCCCAGCCGTGGCCGTTCCCGCACTCGCTCATGATCGGCTTCCACGCCGACTACGAGTCCGGCGACATCGAGGTCGACGGCGTCGAGATCGCCGAGGCCGACTGGTTCACCACCGACGAGC
>DMTU01000202.1:2150-7265 GCA_003476595.1 Acidimicrobiaceae bacterium
CCACCGACGAGCTCCCGCCGATCCCGCCCCGCCTGTCGATCGCCCGTCGCCTGATCGACGAGTGGATCGCCGCGAACTGAACCGCCTCGATCGCTGCCATGACCGCGCCCCCTTCCTCCGACGCGCCCGCTGGTCCCGCCGCGGACGACGAGCGGCTGCTCACGCCGCTCTTCGCGCTGCTCATCGCGGCCGGGCTCTGCTACTTCCTGTCCATCGCCGCGCTGTTGCCGACGCTCCCGCTGTACGTCGAGGAGGAGCTCGGTGGCAGCGGCCTGGAGGTCGGCATCGTGGTCGGCGCCTTCGCCGTGTCGGCAGCCCTGATCCGGCCCACGGTCGGCCGCCTCGGGGATGTGGTCGGGCGGCGCACGATGTCGATGGTCGGCGCCGGGCTGGCGGCGGTGGCCGTGATCCCGCTCGGGCTGGTCCCCGCCATCTGGTTCCTCGTGGTGCTCCGCCTCGTCGCCGGTCTCGGCGAGGCGTGCTTCTTCATCGGCGCCGCCACCGCCGCCCAGGACCTGGCACCGGACCACCGGCGGGGCGAAGCCGCCTCGCTGTTCTCGGTGGCCATCTACTCCGGGCTGGCCTTCGGCCCGACCGTGGGCGAGGCCGTCTACAAGAGCTGGGGACCGACCTCGACCTGGCTGTTCGCCGGCGGCAGCGCCGCGATTGCGTTCGTGCTGTCGTGGTTCATCCCCCGGGAGATGGGCCGAGCCGAGAACCCCGCGCCGCGGCGGGGGCTGCTCCACCCGGCCGCGATCCTGCCCGGCTCCGTGCTGCTCATGGGCATCCTCGGGTTCACGGGCTTCGCCGCGTTCCTGCCGCTCTACGTGGACGAGGTCGGCACCGACCAGGCCGGGCCGTTCTTCCTCGTCTACGGCGTCATCGTCCTGGCCGTGCGCATCGTCGGCGCTCGCGTCCCGGACCGGCTCGGCCCGGTGCGGACGTCGTCCTACGCCCTGGTGTCCATCGCCGCAGGCGTCGGCGTGGTCGCCGCCGTGGGCTCGGTGACCGGCATCTGGATCGGCACGGTGCTGCTCGCCATCGGCATGTCGCTGCTGTTCCCCGCCCTGTTCACCCTCGCCGTCAACGGGGCGCCGGCCGAGGAGCGCAGCCACGCGGTCGGCACCTTCTCGCTGTTCTTCGACCTGTCCCAGGGCCTGGGGGCACCGGCGCTCGGCCTGGCGGTCACCGCGTTCGGCACCGAGCGGGCCGCCTTCGTGGTCGGTGCGCTCGTGGCGCTCGGCGGGCTCGTCCTCGCCAACACCCGGCTGCGGGCCGCGGCGCCCGTCAGCCCAGCGTCGAGCTGAGCGCCAGGGCCACCGCGGCCGCGGTGGCCACGTTCAGCGAGTCCACGCCCGGCGCGATCGGGATGCGCACCCGAGCGTCCGCTGCCGCCAGGGTGGCGTCGTCCAGCCCGGGCCCCTCGGCCCCGACCAGCCAGGCGATGCGGTCGTCGCGGTCGCCGGCGAGCTCGTGCACGGTGCGCTCGCCCGACGGGGTGAGGGCGAAGGTGCGCAGCCCGGCGTCGGCGAGGTCGTCCAACGCCTCGTGCAGCGGACCGATGCGGGTCCAGGGCACGTGGAGGACGTGGCCGAGCGACACCCGCACGGAGCGTCGGTAGAGCGGGTCGGCGCATCGCGGATCCAGGAGCACCGCGTCGACCCCGAACGCCGCCGCGTTGCGGAACAGGGAACCGAGGTTCTCGTGGTCGTTGACGGCCTCGATCACCAGCACCCGGCGCGCGCCGGCGAGCAGGACGGCCGGGTCCGGGAGGGGCAACCGTCCGACCGAGGCGATGACCCCCCGGTGGATCGGGTACCCGGTGACCCCCTGCAGCAGCGGTGGCGGACCGACGAAGACCTCGACGTCGGTGGCGCCGAGCAGGGCGGCGACCCGGTCGAGCTTGGGTTCGGCGACCAGCACGGCGCGCAGCGGGTGGTTCGAGCCCAGCACCGCCTCCAGGGTCAAGATCCCCTCGGCGACGAAGCAGCCGTGCTCGGCCTCGATCCGGGTCCGGGCCGCGGCGTCGGTGAGCTGGGTCAGCTCGACCAGGCGCGGGTCGCCCGGGTCGTCGACGGGCACGACCCGCACGTCAGCGCCCCGAGACCATGAGCAGGGTCCGACCCGGGAGGGCGCGGGCCAGCTGGGACGCGCGCCGGTCCAACCCGGCTCTGGTGGGCGGCATCCCGCCGATGACGATGTCACCGGGCACGGTGCGGTCGGGCAGCGACTGGAGGGAGTCGCGCTCGTCGGTGACGAGCTCGACCTCCTCGTGCACCACCTGGCGGACCAGATCGGGGTGCTGGTCCGTGAGCACGACGAAGGGGACCCCGAAGTGCCGGGCGATGCGCTCGCCGACCTCCACGCACAGCTGCGTGGTGGGACGCGCCACCGGGCTGAAGTCCCGGTCGATGACGTCGAGGACGACCCGGGAGGGCGCGAGGTCGGCCGGCCGGCACACCAGCACGGGGACGGGCGACAGGGTGATGATGGCGTCGGTGTCCTCCCCGAAGTAGCTGCTGCTCCGGGCGGCGTAGCCCTTCCAGCCGAGCAGGATGCTGCTCGCACCGCTCTCGATCGCCGTGTGGAGCATGCCGGCGCTCGCGGTCACGTCGATGCGGACCATCGAGCGCAGGTCAGCGCCGCTGCCGAGCGCCACGGACTCGACCTCGCTGGTGAGCTCGTCGCGCAGCCGCTCCACCTCGTCGGGTGCGGCGTCGAAGTTCAAGACGGTGAGGGGCACCACGACGCCGGAGTCCCGACGGGCGACGGCTGCCGCCACCTCGACGAGCTGCTGGCCGCGGTTGCTGTCGGCGATCGGCACCACGACCGTCTTGCCGATCTTCGGCGTCGGACGGTCGGGCCGGGGGATCGATCGGGCGAAGCGCTCGGTGAGGGCGCCCGACAGCACGCACGTGAGCAGGATCACCAGCACCACGGCGTTGACCTCGGTGACGCCGATGAGGCCGATGTCGAGGGCGACGATGGCCGCAGCCAGCGCCCCGGCGGCCTGCGCGGTGGTGAGCCCGACCATCATCCCGATCTCGCTGCGGGTGAGCTTCGTCACCGCTCGGGTGGGGTACACGGCCAGCACCTTGGAGCCCACCGCCGCCACCGTGAGCACGGCTCCGAGGACGAGGCCCTCGGGGTCCGTGATCAGCTCCACCGGGTCGATGAGCATCCCGGTGGACACGAGGAAGATCGGGATGAGCAGGCTGCTGCCGAGGAACTGGATGCGCTCCATGAGCAGCGCGTCGCCGGGGACGAACCGGTTGAGCGCCAGGCCGGCGACGAAGGCCCCCACGATCGGCTCGATGCCGAGGACCTCGGCCAGCAGGGCGGCCCCGAACGCGATGGCGAGGGTGAACGAGTACCGCACCGTGCGGTCGGTGCCGAGACCCGTGAAGAACCACTGGGCCAGTCGGGGCAGACCGGTGAACGCAGCGGCGAAGAACAGCACGATGCCGCCGACGAAGCTGAGCCAGAACACCGGCCCGAGCGTCCCGCTGTGCGCGGCGGCGACCACGGCGAGCACGAGCAGGGCCACGATCGTGGAGACCAGGGTGCCGCCGAGGGAGATGACGGCGGGCCGGGTCTCGGCCAGGCCGAAGCGCTGCACCGTGGGGTAGGTGACGAGCGTGTGGGACGTGAACGCCGACGCGAGGAGCGCGGCGGCGAGGAACTCGAGGCCGAGCGCCATCCCGGCGAGGGTGGTCACGACCAGGGGGAGCACGGTGGTCGAGAGCGAGAAGACCAACGCGCCCTTGCGCTCCCGGGCGAAGCTCTCGCGGTCGAGGTCCAGGCCGGCGAGGAACATCAGGTAGAGCAGACCGGCGGTCCCGAAGAGCTCGATGGTCCCGTCCCGCTGCAGGAGCCCGGCCCCGCCGGAGCCGATGGCGACCCCGACCAGGACGAGGCCGACGATGGCGGGCAGGCGGACCCAGCGGGCCAGGATGGGCCCGACGAGGATGGCCAGGAAGACCACCACGAAGAAGGACGCCGGCTCGTCGAACGGCAGGCGCAGGGCGTCGGGCATCCGGCGACGCTAGTCAGGCGGCGAGGCCAGGCCGTTTCGCCGCAGCACCCGGTTCAGGTGAGCTCGGCGATCCGTGGGGTCCGGGCCAGCGCGGCGGGCACCGGGGTGTCGGCCAACCGGTGGCCGACGCGCAGCGCGGGCTCGATGAGGGCGGGCACCAGGACCGTCATCGCCACCGTACCGGCCCCGAGCTGGCCGCCGAGGAGGAACCCGCCGACCACCAGGCTGCCGTCGAGGGCGAAGCGCACGACGGCGGGCCGGACCTCGTAGCGGCGGTAGATCCCGACGAACAGGGCGTCCTGGGCGGACGGCCCGAGGTCGGCGGCGAGGTAGAAGGCCACGCCGACGGCGATGAGGGCGGCGCCGACGCCGAGCAGGGCGATGCGGGCGGCGAGCAGGTCCGGGGTGGACAGGACGTCGAGGAGGACGCCGATGAAGACGCCGCCGAACGCGAGCACGAGCGTCGCGATCCACGGGCGCTCGCCCAGCCAGAACCACGCCAGGGCCAGCGCGGCCAGCGCCTCACCGAGCACGACCACGCCGAAGCCGAGACCGGTCGCCTCGACCAGGCCGGTCTCGAAGACCTGCCACGAGCCGACCCCGAGCTCGGCGGTGATGGCCAGCGAGATGCCCGTGAGCAAGCAGGCGACGCCGGCCACGAACACGCCCCAGCGGCGGGGCGTGCCGAAGGGCTGGTCAGGGAGGCTCGACACCACGGGCACGGTAGGGGTCAACACCGCCGGACCCGCGGTTCGTTCCCACCGGCGCCCGCCGGAGGCCGAGCACGACGTCGGCCAGCTCCTCGAGCGCGGCGATGCTGTGCCCGGACACGAAGTCGTCGACGTGGGGGAGCGAGGCCGCCAGCCCGGCTGCCGTCGGCTCGAAGCCCTCCCGTGCCTTGCGCGGGTTGGCCCACACCACCCGGTGGGCCAGCCGTGCCAGGCGTCCCATCTGCTGGGCGAGGAGGGCGACGTCGCCGCGCTCCCACCCGTCGGAGAGCACGACCACCACGGCCCCCCGGACGAGGCCCCGCTGGCCCCACCGGTCCAGCAGCTCCTTCAGGAGCGGCCCGAGGCGGG
>DMTU01000202.1:7378-8015 GCA_003476595.1 Acidimicrobiaceae bacterium
CCCGCCGCTCCAGTCCGGCACCGCCCGGCTGACGGCGGCCATCGCGGTGTCGGGATCGCGGTGGGCCAGCTCGGTGGTGACCCGGGTGAGGCGGGTGCCGAGGGTGAAGACCTCCGTCGGCGTGACCCCGCGCGCCGACGCGGCGTGCGCGAAGCGCAGCAGCGCCGTTGCGTAGGCCGACATGGAGCCGCTCACGTCCACCACGAGCACCACCCGGCGGGGCCGGTGCCGCCGCTCCCGGCGGTGGAGGCGCCCGGGCTCACCGCCCTGGCGCAGGACGCTGCGCAGGATGCGGCGCCGGTCCAGGTCCCGCGTGCCCCCCGGCCGGTGCCGGCGCGTGCGCCGCAGCTCGCCGGGGAGGCGCAGGCGGTCCAGCAGCAGGTCGACCATCGCCCGCTCGGCGTCGCCCATGGCGGCGAAGTCCCGGTGGCGGAGCTGCTCTGCGGCGGAGGCATCGGGGACGGCGACCGGGACGCCGGCGTCGTCCTCGGCCCCGTCGGGTGGCAGCGCATCGGCGAGGGAGGGCCGCAGGGAGCTGGTCCGGGGCGGCGCGATCGCCCGGAGCCGCTCGTGGGGGGCCTCACCCCCGAAGTACGCCTCGAAGGCGCGGTCGTAGCGCGCGACGTCGTCGTGGCTC
>DMTU01000202.1:8127-8702 GCA_003476595.1 Acidimicrobiaceae bacterium
CGCGACGTCGTCGTGGCTCGCGCACAGGCTTGTGCGTCCGGCCCAGTACAGGTGGGCGCGATCGGTGGGGTCGAGCACGGCCAGGGCATCGATGAGCGCCTGCACCCGTGCGGGTGTGGCGTGGACGCCGGCGGCGCGCAGGGTCCGGGCGAAGCCGACGATCGTGTCGACCGCGTCGGCGGGGCCGGTCCTGGCGATCACGCCCCGGCGACGGCCCGCTGGACCATCACCCCGATGTCCAGTGACCGTGCCCGCTCCTGGTCCTCCCGGTACTTCAGCACCGCGCCGAGCGTCTGGGTGGCCAGCTCGGCGTCGAGCGTCGTCGCGCCGAGGGCGACCAGCGCCTCGGTCCAGTCGATGGTCTCGGCCACCCCCGGGGGCTTGTGCAGGTCGGCGCCCCGCAGCGCCTGCGTGAGCCGGGCGACCTGCTCCACCAGCCGGTCCGCCGCGTCGGGCACCCGGGCCCGGACGATGGCGGTCTCGCGCTCGAGGTCGGGGTGATCGAGCCAGTGGTAGTAGCACCGTCGCTTGAGGGCGTCGTGCACCTCGCGAGTGCGGTTCGAGGTGATGACCAC
>DMTU01000202.1:8929-9605 GCA_003476595.1 Acidimicrobiaceae bacterium
AACGCCTCGAACTCGTCGTCGGCCCGGTCGACCTCGTCGATCAGCAGCACCGACGGGCTGGTGCGCAGGGCGGCGAGGAGGGGACGGGCGAGGAGGAAGTCCTCGCCGTACACCGCCCGCATCACCTCGTCGGCGTCCACGTCCGCGTGCTCGGTGGCCCGCAGGTGCAGGAGCTGGCGGGGGAAGTCCCAGTCGTAGAGCGCCTCGGCTGCGTCGATCCCCTCGTAGCACTGGAGGCGCAGCAGGGGCGCGCCGAGCAGGACCGCCAGGGTCTTGGCCACCTCCGTCTTGCCGACCCCGGGGTCCCCTTCGAGGAACAGCGGCCGCGAGAGGCGCAGCGCCAGGAAGGCGGCGATGGCCAGGCCGTCGTCGGCCAGGTAGCGCAGATCCGCCAGCCGATCGCGCAGATCGGCCGGCGTCTCCACGCCCGCGGGCAGGAGCCCGGGTGGCGCCGGGCTCAACCGGCGGCTCGGGCCACGGCTCGAGCCGACAGCACCCGCGCCAGGTGCTGGCGGTAGTCGGGCTGGGCCGACAGGTCGGCCGGCGGGCTGGTGCCGTCGGCGGCGTGCTGGCACGCCGCCTGGATGGCGTCCTCGGTGCGGTCGGCTCCGGCGAGCGCCTGCTCGCTGGCCGTCGCCCGCACCGGCACCGCGCCCATGTTGGTGAGCCCGATCCG
>DMTU01000202.1:9752-22073 GCA_003476595.1 Acidimicrobiaceae bacterium
CCGTTCTCCCGGCGGACCAGCGCAGCCACGCCGACGATGGCCCACGCCTGGGCGACGCGGTTGAACTTCTCGTAGGCGAATCCCCAGCCGTCGTGCTTGGGGATCCGGACCTCGACCAGGACCTCGTCGGCCGCCAGGGCGGTCTCCAGGTAGCCCTGGAAGAAGTCCGCGGCCGTGATCTCCCGGCGCCCGCCGGGGCCCTGGGCCACGAAGGTGCCCTCCAGCGCCGACACGACGGCCGGCAGGTCGCCGGCCGAGTCGCCGTGGGCGGTGGCCCCGCCGATGGTGCCCCGGTGGCGCACCTGGGCGTCGCCGACCATGGACGTGGCCTCGGCCAGCAGGCCGCAGTGCTGGCGGACGAGCGGGTCGTGCACGATCTCGTGGTGCGTGGTGCCGGCGCCGATGGCCAGGTGGTCGCCGGCGTCGCGGACGCCGCGCAGCTCCTCCACCCGGCCGATGTCGACCACCATCGCCGGCACGGCGAAGCGCAGCTTCATCAGGGGCAGCAGGCTGTGCCCGCCGGCGAGCACCTTGGCGTCGTCGCCGTGCTCGGCGAGGGCCGAGACGACCTCGTCGACCGAGGTCGGGGCCACGTAGTCGAACGATGCGGGGATCACTGCGCACCACCTTCCTGGCCGGACTGGATCGCTCGCCAGACGCGCTCGGGCGTGCAGGGCATCTCCACGTCGTGGACGCCGTACGGGCGCAGCGCATCGACGACGGCGTTGACCACCGCCGGCGTCGAGGCGATGGTGCCGGCCTCGCCGACCCCCTTGACCCCGAGGTCGTTGGCCGCCGGCGTCTCGGTGCGGTCGGTCGTGAACGAGGGCAGGTCGGGCGCCGCCGGCACCAGGTAGTCCACCAGGGTCCCGGTGACCAGGTTGCCGTCGTCGTCGTAGACCACGCCCTCGTACAGCGCCTGGGCGATCCCCTGGGCGATGCCGCCGTGGACCTGGCCCTCCACGATCTGGGGGTTGATGACCTTGCCCACGTCGTCCACGGCGACGTAGGTGCGGATGGACGTGTGACCCGTCTCGGTGTCGATCTCCACGGCGCAGAGGTGGGTGCCGTGGGGATAGGAGAAGTTCTCCGGGTCGAAGATGGCGTGCCCGGTGAGGTCCGGCTCCATGTCCTCGGGGTAGTCGTGCGCCGCGAAGATGGCCAGCGCCAGCTCCTGGATCGACTTGGACGCGTCGGGCGAGCCCTTCACCGAGAAGGTGCCGTCGGCGAACTCGATGTCGTCCTCGGAGGCCTCGAGCAGGTGGGCGGCCAGCTTGCGGGCCTTGTCGACGACCTTCCCGGCCGCCTTCTGGAGGGCGATGCCGCCGACCACCAGCGACCGGGAGCCGTAGGTGTCCAGGCCCATCGGGGAGACCTGGGTGTCGCCGTGGAGCACCTCGATGTCGTCGAAGGGCACGCCGAGGGCGGACGACGTGATCTGGCTGAGCGTCGTCTCGTGGCCCTGGCCGTGGGGGGAGGAGCCGGTGACGACCTGGACCTTGCCCGACGGCAGCATGCGGACCGTGGCCGCCTCCCAGCCACCCGCGCCGTAGTCGAGCTGGCCCAGCACCCGGGAGGGGGCGAGGCCGCACATCTCGGTGAAGGTGGAGATGCCGATGCCGAGCTGGATCCGGTCACCGTCGGCTCGACGCTGCGCCTGCTCGGCCCGCAAGCCCTCGTAGTCGAACAGCTCCATCGCCCGGGCCGTGGCCGCCTCGTAGTTGCCCGAGTCGTAGGTGAGCCCGGCGACCATCTCGTAGGGGAACTCCTCGTGGGTGATCCAGTTCAGCTTCCGGAGCTCCATCGGGTCCATGTCGAGCTCGTCCGCGAGCTCGTCCATGATCCGCTCGATGGCGAAGGTCGCCTCCGGCCGTCCGGCGCCCCGGTAGGCGTCGGTGGGGGTCTTGGTGGTGAACACGCCGGTGCAGTTGAAGCGGTACGCGTCCATCTTGTAGATCGCCGGGTACATGAAGGCCCCGAGGATGGGCACGCCGGGTGTGACCAGCATCAGGTAGGCGCCCATGTCGGCCAGCAGGTCGACCTTCAGCCCGAGCAGCTTGCCGTCCTTGGTGGCGGCGACCTCGATGTCCTGGATCTGGCCGCGCCCGTGGTGCATCGTGAGGTTCGTCTCGGACCGGGTCTCGGTCCACTTCACCGGCCGGCCGAGGCGCTTGGCGACCAGCAGGGCGATGACCTCCTCGCCGGTGACCTGCAGCTTGGCGCCGAAGCCACCACCCACGTCGGGGGCGATGACCCGGATCTTGTGCTCGGGCATCCCCGTGACGACCGCGAGCATCGTGCGCAGGATGTGGGGGATCTGGGTGGCCGAGTAGATGGTGAAGTCGCCCGAGGCCGCCTGGGGGATGCACAGGACCGCACGGGGCTCGATCGGCGTCGGCAGCAGGCGCTGCTGGATGAACCGGCGCTTCACGACCACGTCGGCCCCGGCGAAGGTCTCGTCGATGTCGGCGCCGGTGGGCATCGAGAAGAAGAACGCCTTGTTCGTGCCCTCGTCCTCGTGGAGCACGACCTCGTCGGTGAGGGCCTGCTCCATGCCGACCACGGCCGGCAGCGGCTCGTAGTCCACGAGCACCGTCTCGGCGGCATCGACCGCGCTGGCCCGGTCCCGGGCCACCACGACGGCCACCGGGTCACCGGCGAAGCGGACCTTGCCGATGGCGATCGGTGGGTGGGCCGGGTGCACCATGTCCGGGGTCACCGGCCACGCGCAGGGCAGGGTCGGGCACTCCTCGGCGAAGTCGGCGCCGGTGAACACGCCCACGACGTTCGGCATGCCGGCGGCCTCGGACGTGTCGATCGAACCGATCCTGGCGTGCGCCATCGTGCTGCGCACGAAGGCCATGTGCAGCGTGCCCACCGGGGCGAGGTTGTCGGTCCAGGTCGTCTGACCGGTGACGAGGTGGGCGTCCTCCTTGCGCCACGGCGCGGTGCCCACGCCGCCGACGTCGGCCGGGCGGTCGTCGATGACGGTCATGCCGGCACCTCCTGGCTCGTGGTCGACCCTTGGCGGATCTGGACGGCGGCGGCCCGGACCGCCTTCATGATGTTCTGGTAGCCGGTGCAGCGGCAGAGGTTGCCCTCCAGCCCGTGGCGGACCTCGTCGTCGCTCGGATCGGGGTTCTCGGCGAGCAGGTCGAGGCTGGCCATGATCATGCCGGGGGTGCAGTAGCCGCACTGGAGCGCATGGGCCTCGTGGAAGGCCTGCTGGAGCGGGTGCAGCGATCCCTCGCCGTCCCAGGTGTCGGCCAGGCCCTGGATGGTGAGCACCTCGCGCCCGTCGGCCTGGATGGCCAGCATGGTGCAGGACTTCACGGACTGGCCGTCGACGTGCACCGTGCACGCGCCGCAGTTGGAGGTGTCGCACCCCACGTTGGTGCCGGTGAGCCCGAGCGCCTCGCGCAGGTGGTGCACGAGCAGCGTGCGCGGCTCGACGTCGTCGGTGTAGTCCGTCCCGTCGACGGTCACGGTGATCCTTGCCATGCGTCCCCCNNCCGCAGTTGGAGGTGTCGCACCCCACGTTGGTGCCGGTGAGCCCGAGCGCCTCGCGCAGGTGGTGCACGAGCAGCGTGCGCGGCTCGACGTCGTCGGTGTAGTCCGTCCCGTCGACGGTCACGGTGATCCTTGCCATGCGTCCCCCCATGGGCTGCGTTTCGTCCGGGGCACCGGAGCGGCCCCCGCTTGACGGTCCGATGGCGTCCCCTCCACCGGCCCGCCGCCACTGAACCACATCCCCGCGATCCGTGCTCGTCGCGTCCCGGACGCGACGATCCCCCGCCACGGGGGCGGGGGATCGGTCGGTCGTTCAGGTTCGAGACCTCAGCGGGAGGTCAGGACGGGGAGGAGACCTCGGTGGTGTCGTCCTCGGAGTCGTTCATGTCGACACCACGGAGCGCGAGGTCGATGAGCAGGTCGTCGAAGACCTCCTTCATCTCGCCGCGGTAGCGCAGCTGGATCTCGTTGCTGTCGCGGTAGCGCCCGAAGACGCTGTTGGCCTCGAGCACCTCGAGGCCGGCGGAGCGGGAGCTGCGCACCCGGTCGGAGGCGAGGATGAACAGATCGGCGTGGTCCGAGTGGACCGATGCGAGCTCCTCCAGGGCAGCGAGGACGAGGCTCTCCTCGATGGTGCCGGAGAGGCCACCACGGTCGTCAGCCTCGAGGCCGAGCGTCTTGGCGGTCGTGAGCACGTGCATCAGTTCCTCCTGTCCGGAATCGTGTTGCCACGATGCCCGCGTACGTCGGTGGACACAACCTGCCCCGCATTGCAGTGCAGTGAATCCTGTCGCAGCGATCTCCTGCACGGGGCCGGTCTCCTCCGAGGGTAGGCCCTCGGCGCCGGTCTGCTGCACCACCCCGGTGTCGCAGCCGCCACAGCGGCGTCATGCCATGGCGTGGTGGCCCCCGTCGACCTGGAGGATCTCGCCGGTGACGGCGCGTGCCAGGTCCGACAGGAGGAAGCAGACCGCATCGGCCACCGGACCGGCGTCGTGGGGGTCCCACCCCAGCGGCGCCCGCTGCTCCCAGGAGTCGAGGAGGAGCTCGAAGCCCGGGATCGCCGACGCTGCCCGGGTCTCGAGCGGTCCGGCGGCGACGAGGTTCGACCGCACACCCCGAGGGCCGAGCTCTCGTGCCAGGTAGCGGTTCGCGCCCTCCAGCGCGCTCTTGCACACGCCCATCCAGTTGTAGGTCGGCCAGGCGCGGGATGCGTCGAAGTCGAGCCCGACCAGGCTGGCCCCGACCGGCGGGGCCGCGTCGGCGAGCAGCTGGCCGAGCGCGACGTAGGTGTGCACGCTGGTCCGGAACGCCAGCTCGACCGCCTCCGCCGGCACCCCGGTGACCGATCCCAGCGCCGCCTTGGGCGCGAACGCGATTGCGTGGAGGGCGCCGTCGAGCCCGCCGAGCTCGTCTCGCACCCAGGTCGCGGCGGCCTCGAGGTCGGCAGGGGAGGTGGCGTCCATCGCCAGCACGGCGATGTCGGCGTCGATGCCGGCCGCTGCGTCCCGAGCACCCTCGAGGTCGCGCGGCATCGCGGTGGTCACGACGGTGGCGCCGAGGTCGTGGGCTCGCACCGCCGTGGCGTGGGCGATGCTGCCTGCGTTGGCGATGCCCGTGACGAGGATGCGCTTGCCGTCGAGCAGCGGCGCGCTCATCGGGCGCGGCCGTGGCGGACGCAGAGGAGCTGGAGGACCGGTGGCACGGTGCGCACGTTGCTCGCTGGACTCGACACCTGTCAAGGGAAACCGGTATTACGGTGCCGGTGTGCGGGTGTCGGGTAGCCTGCCGGCGTGGTCTCCGAGACGCCGGGCTGGACGTTCCTGACCAACCACGGTCACGTCCTGGTGTGCATCGCCAACAACACCGAGGTCCGGATCAGCGAGATCGCCGACCAGGTCGGCATCGGTGAGCGCGCCGCGCAGGGGATCGTGACGGACCTGGTCGAGGGTGGCTACGTCACCCGCACCAAGGTCGGGCGCCGCAACCGCTACGCCGTGCACGCCAGCCTGCCGTTGCGCCACCCCCTCGAGCGCGACCACGCGGTGGGTGAGCTGCTGCGGGCGGTGGCCTCGCCGACCGCCGTGGACGGCTGAGCGCTCGGGTCAGATCGCGGTCACGCTCCAGGTGGAGGCGTCGACGAGCTGGCCGAGGTGCAGGTGGAGGCGGAGCACCTCGCCGGCGCCGACCTCCTGATCGAGGCGGAACATGCGGTTGCCCCAGCTGGTGTTCGTCGCCAGGGGTGAGGTGGTGAGGGTGACCTCGTCGTCGAAGATCGCCTCGAACCAGACGCACGCGCCGTCGACGATGGCGTCCGCGCCGGCCGTCCGCTCGACGACGTGCTCGGTGGGCAGCGACCCGAGGCCGTCGAGGGTGTGGAGGTCGAGCTCGAGGACGGGCTGCGGCGCGCCGACGGTCGCCGCGACGGAGCCGGGGCGGACCCAGAGCTGCTCGTTGCGGCCGGTGTCGAACCGGGCCGCGATGGGGGAGCGCTCCATCGCCGCGAGGTCGATCCCCTCGGGGAGCTCGATGTTCCAGAAGCGGCGGACGCGCATCGCCTCGTGCATCGTCACCGGCTCGACGAACAGCCGGAACCGAGCGGGGAGGATGCGACCGCCGGGGCGCAGGACCCGGTCGCGGAGGTCGACGACGTTCTGGACCATGTGCTCGTTGAACAGCTCGTCGCCCATCTGCTCGTGGACGATGAGGTCGATCGGCTCGGGCGGGGTGAACTCTCGGCTGTTGGCCTGGACGAACTCGATGTTCGTGAACCCGTTGTGCCCGGCGATCTCGCGCGCGACCTCGATGACGTCGCCGTGCTCGACGGCGTACACCTTCCGGGCCCCGGCCCGGCTGGCGAGGAAGGCGAGCAGCCCGGTGCCGCTGCCGAGGTCGACGACCACGTCCCCGGGTGCGACGTTGCGCCGGATCGCCCGGTGGTAGGCCTCGACCCGGACCGAGTCGCTGAGCATCTCCTCGTGCTCGGCGAGCCCGCCGAAGCTGGTCTCGTTCATGAGGTCGTAGACGACGTCCATGAGCCGGTCGCTCGAGGCGAGCCGGGCGGCTGCGAACCCGATGGTGGAGCGGACCGCCCTGGTCGCCGCCTGGCGTGCTCGTTCCCGCATCGGGGCGAGGGTACGGGGTGGGTCAGCCACCGGGGATCGGCGCGGGTGCGGCGCCGGCAGGGACGACCTGGCCGGTCTGGGCGTCCCACCGACCGAAGTCCGGATGGACCTGGATGTCGGCGGCGCCGGCCAGCTCCAGGAGGTACTCCTGGACGCGCTGCTCCGAGGGCGTGAGCTCCGTGCCCGGCGCGGCCTCCTCGGGAGCGGTGTCGTCCGAGGTCTCCTCGCCCGACGCCTCGTCGAGCGCCTCCGTGATGTTCTGGACGGCGGCGACGCCGCGCAGCTCCATCTGGAGCAGGTCCTCGGTCAGGCCCTGCTGCGCCATCGCGGCCTCGAGGCCCTCCGGCCCGCCGGCCTGCTCCTCGACCTCGGCTCGGGCCGCCTCGATGTCCTCGTCGCCGACAGGCGCGCCGATCTCGTCGGCGCCGGCCGACAGCACCGAGGACTGGATGGCGCTGGTCAGGATCTGCGCTCCGAGCTGGGCGCGCGCTGCTTCGCCCTCGGCTCCCTCGAGCTGCTCGGCGAACTGGGGGTTGCTCACGAAGGACTCGACGTGCGCGTCGATGGAGGCAGCGCTGATCTCCTCGCCATCGACCACCGCAGCGACGTCGTCGCCGAGCGATGCGCTCTCGTCGGTGCCGCTGTCGGTGGCGGTGGTGTCGGTCGGTCCGGGGTCGGCCTGGGTGTCGCCGTCGGTGTCGTCACCGCATCCGGCGAGGAAGGTGGCGGCCGCGAGGAGGGCCAGGGCGAGCTTGCGGGTGCGCATGGGGGGACGCTGCTCCGTGGTCGCGTGCAGGACGAACGACGGTACCGGGGGGTCCGCGGGAGTCCACGTGCTGGGCACGTGACACATGGCAGGGGCATCGGGCAGCTCCAACAATGCTCGAGCCGACGTGGATCGAGCACTCTTGGAGCTGGGGGGAATCGAACCCCCGTCCGTCTGGCGGTCACGGCTCGTGCTACGACCATTCCCGTGTCTGTGGCTCACGGTTGCCACGCCCCCGGGTGGGCGCACCGTCGAGTCTTTCCTCGATCGTCAGGGGTCTTTCCCTCCGGTCAGTGGTCTCTCCCACCGTCCACCACTACTTCTGTTGCCAGGCTGTAGTGGTCTGGCCCCGCGTGGCCTTGCGGCTCGCAATGTGTCGCTTGGCGTCGCTACCTAATGACTAGGCGGCGAGTGCGTACGACGACTGCTTGTTGGCAGTTGTGTGTGTGCCCCGATTAACGAGTCTGAGCAACTCGGGTCGCACGATGTCGCTTCCGGTCCCGACGTCGAAACCGATCAGCCCCTTGTCAATGAGCAGCGCCGGCCGTGGCCAGCCCATCCATCGTACCGGCGGTCCGTGACGGGACCACCGTGATTCGCGAAGAGGGCGTTCCTGTCAGACCCCGTGCGGATGATGATCCGCATGAGCCCGGCACCCGCTTCCCCGACCCCTCCGACCACCGATCCCTTCACCGTCGAGGCGATCATGGCCCGCCTCGCCGCCGGCGACACGGCGGCCATCTTCGCCCTCGCCGAGCACCACGGCCACCGCATCGCCGGCGTCGTGCGCCGCCAGCTCCGCACGTGCGGCGTGGAGTCGGTCGGCCCCGACGACCTGCAGTCCCTGGTGCTCGATGCCTGCATGGAGCTGCACGGCGTGGCCGGTGCGTGGCGGCCGGGCGGGGCGCTGCCGTGGTGGTGGGCCCAGGGCCGCATCCAGGCCGTGGTCAACCGCTGGGTCGGCATCCACGCCGATCCACTGGAGGACCACTGGTCCCGTGCCGATCGCGAGGTCGAGCCGTCTGCGCCGTCGGTGGAGGAGAGCCTGATCGCCGCCTTCGCCCGCCTCGTCGCCGAGGATCCCCGGGTCCGGCTGGTGGCCGAGGCCGCCCGAGCCGCCAAGGTCGACGACGTCGCCCTGGTCTGCCTGCTCGACTACCAGATCCAGCAGGTCCAGGGGGATCCCTCGCCGGCCCACACGCTGGCCGAGCGCTACGGCACCACGCCCGACGCCATGCGCCAGCGCATCTGCCGTGGCCGGCGGCGCCTGCGCCAGGTCGTGGCGACCGACCCGCGGTTCGCGGACCTGTCCGAGCTGGAGCTGGTGGCGTGAACGGGGCGGCTGCAGCCCGCCGGCGTCACCCGTCCATGCGGGCACCGGTGAACACTGCCGCGGTGCAGCGCAGGGTGGTCGCCACCGTGCGCGCCGCCGGCGGCGACCACCCGGAGGTGGCCGCGTCCGTGCTCGCGGTCCGGGGGACGAGCGGCCTGGCTCCCGACGCGTTCGCCCGACGCGCCGGGGTGCACCCCGACGTGCTCCGCCGGGCCGAGGCCGGCGAGATCTGCCGGGATCAGCTGCCCGGTCCGCTGCGGCGCATGGTCCCGCCGGCCTGACGGGGCCGGTCAGAAGTTCTCGTCGGCGTAGCTCTCCAGCGCCTCGGTGATCGTCCGGTCGGCCTCCGTGATCGCCCCGTCCACGTCGACGCCGCCGAACAGGAGGGCGTCGAGGGCCGACCGCACTGCGCTGCGGGTCTCGGTGTAGGGCCCGATCTGGGGGCCGGGGTGGTCCGGATCCACCTTCTGGAGGCCGTCGTAGGCGACCTGGAGCCAGCGCCCGGGGCGGGTGTTCGTCCAGAAGTCCTGGACCTCGGCCGAGTCGACCGTGGCCTGCCGGACCGGGAGGTACGAGCCCTGGAGGTGCCACTGGGCCTGGTTCTCGGGCTCGTTGACGTACTTGATGAAGTCCCACGCCGCGGCCTGGACCTCGGGCGGCGTGGTGTTGGTGATGTACCAGACCCCGCCGCCGAGCTGGCCCTCACCGGGCCCCTCGAGGCCCGGGAACGGCCCGGCGTCGACGTTCACGTCGATCGGCGGGAGCTCTCCCTCCAGGCCGAGCTCGGCCGGATCCAGGTTGCCTTCCAGCACGGAGTTGATCGTGGTGACCGCGGTCGAGGTCTCGATCGTCATGGACGACTGCTCGAGGCCGATGGCGAAGTAGTGGTCGAACTGGCCCTCGGTGCCAGGGACCGGGTTGAGCAGCCCGTCGTCCTGCATGGTCTTCAGCTTCTGGAACAGGTCGCGGGTGGTGTCGCTGTCGAAGGCGCTCTCGGTGGTCGCGCCCTCGCCGCGGCCGTTGTCGTTGCCGACGAGGCTGGCGCCGGCGCCGGTGAGCCAGAACTCGATGAACCAGGGCTGCATGTTGAGCACGACCGGTCGGTCGACCACCCCGGCGGCCTTGATCTGGCGGGCGTACTCGATCATCTCGTCGAGGGTCTCCGGCGGGCTGTCCGGGTCGAGGCCGGCGGCCTCGAAGTGGTCGCGGTTGTAGTACAGCAGCACGGTCGAGACGTTGAACGACGCCGGCTGCAGGACGCCGTCGACGCTGTAGAAGTCGACGACGCCCGGTGCGAAGTCCTCGTAGCCGTCGTAGCCGTCGGCCTCCGCGCAGTCCCCGGCGGGCACGATGGTGCCTGAATCGGCGAGGAACTGGGTGTTCGTGTCCTCCATGATCCCGATGCCGGGCAGCTCCCGGCTGGGGATGCCCTGGCGGTACTTGCGCAGCAGCTCCTCGTAGGAGGCGCCCTGGTTCTCGACCTGGATGCGCACCCGGTCCTGGGACCCGTTGTAGGCGTCGGCCATGTCGTTCAGGGTCTCGTTCGTCAGCCCGACGTACGCATGCCAGAGCGTGACGTCGACCGGGCCCTCGGCGTCCTCGAGCGCGTCGACCGGGCAGGTGGTGCCGTTGCCGCCGTCGCCGCCGGTGTCCCCGCCGGCCGCCTGGTCGCCGGTCTCCCCGGAGTCGCCGCCGCAGGCCGCGGCGAGCAGGACCGCAGCCAGCAGCGCAGCGAGCAGGGCGCGGGGTCGATGGGTTCGGGGGGTCATCGCAGTGCTCCTGTGAGGGGAGGTCGTCAGCCCTTGACCGCACCGGCGGTCAGGCCTCGGATCAGGTGACGTTGGAAGAAGATGAGGATGGCGAGGATCGGCAGCGCGGCGATGATGGCGGCCGCGAAGCCCAGGTTGAGCTGGTTGATGTTCTCGCTCGCGAACTTCGGCAGCGCGATCTGGATCGTGTCCCACGCCTCGCGCGTGATGATCGAGCGGGGCCACAGGTACTGGTTCCACGCCGACAGGAACGAGATCACCGTGAACGAGGCGATGATCGGCCGGGTGACGGGCACGGCCACGTGCCAGAGGAACCCGAGGTGGCCGTAGCCGTCGAGCTCGGCGGCGTCGCGGAGGTCGTCGGGGATGCCGAGGAAGCCCTGGCGGATGAGGAAGGTGCCGAACGCCGCGGCGAGGAACGGCGCGGTCAGGCCCTGGAAGGAGTTGAACCAGCCGAGCGTCCGGATCGTCTCCACGTTGGCGATGAGCGTCACCTCGATCGGCAGCATCAGCGTCGCCATGAAGCCCACGAACGCGAGCCGGCGGAACGGGAACCGCAGGAACGCGAACGCGTAGGCGGCCAGCACCGAGGTGACGACCTGCGCGGTGGCGATGATGATCGTCATGCCCGCCGAGGTCAGGAGTCGTCGGTCGAGGTCGCCCTGGCGGAACGCACGGGAGAACACGTCCCACTCGGGCTCCACCGGACGGGGCGGCTGCCCGGCGGTCAGGTAGGCGATGGGCTGGGACAGCGCCCGGACCAGGATCATCCAGACCGGGAACAGCACGATCAGCGAGAGCAGGGTCAAGGTGAGGTACCACCCCACCTGCTTGGCGAGGCGGGCACGGCTGCCTGGTCGCGCCGAGGGGGTCCGGGCCGCCGGGACGTCGCCGAGGCCGGGTGTGGCGGGTTCCACGACCGGGTCGTCGTCCGTCGTCGGCTCGCTCATGCCCGGTCGCTCCCGTAGTGCACCCGTCGCTCGAGCAGCAGGAACTGGCCGAGGGCCACGAGGAAGGTGATGACGAACAGGCCCACGGCCATGACCGATCCCTCGCCGACGGCTCCGCCCTGCTGCTGCTGGAAGATCTTGAACACCAGCGTCTCGGTCGAGCCGGCCGGGCCGCCGTTGGTGAGGATGTCGATCTGGGCGAAGGCCTGGAAGGCGAAGACCGTGAGGACCACCACGAGGAACAGCAGGGTGGGGGAGAGCATCGGGAGCGTGACGGTGAAGAACCGCCTCGTCGGGCTCATGCCGTCGACCGTGGCGGCCTCGTTGATCTCGTCGGGGATGGCCTGCAGGCCGGCGAGCACGATGATGAAGGTGAGCCCGAGGTTCTGCCAGATGGAGCTGAGCGCGACCCCGAACAGCGCCCGGTCGGGGTCGCGGAGCCAGTCGACCTCGAGGTAGCCGACGGTCGGGTTGATCAGGACGAGCCAGACGATGCTGGCCACGGCCACCGACGTCGCCACCGTCGAGGCGAAGATCGTGTGGAAGATCTTGATGCCGCGCAACCGGCGGTTGGCGGCCACCGCCAGCAGCACGCCGAGCACCAACCCGGCGGGCACGGTGTAGAGCACGTACCGGACGGTGATGCTGAGTCCCTCGCGGAACTCCTCGCCGGTGAGCACCTCGACGTACTGCTCGGTGCCGACCCAGCGCTGCCGGGTCCGGGTCTGGTTCTGCTGGAAGAACCCCAGGTAGACGATGCGCCCGATGGGATAGAAGAAGAACGCCCCGAACACCACGACCGACGGGGCGAGGAACAGCGCCGCCAGGCCGGCCTCGCGGGTCCGCCGGCGCCGCCACCACGACGGTC
>DMTU01000202.1:22231-22597 GCA_003476595.1 Acidimicrobiaceae bacterium
CCCTCGGCGGCGGTCATCAGTCGATCCGCTCGGTGGTGGCCGGGTCGAAGAGGTGGACGGTGTCCGCCGCGGCCTGCACCCGCACCTCGGACCCAGGCGTGGCGTGGTCCTCACCGGGGTCGGTGTCCCGCACGATCACGGGGGTGCCCGCCACGTCGCAGTACACGTGGCGCTCGTGGCCGAGCCACTCGATGGCGCGCACGTGCGCGGGCACGCCGTCCTCGGCGATGCGGAGGTGCTCGGGGCGGATGCCGACCACCACGGCATCGCCGTCGGCGACGCCGGTCCGAGGTCCGACGTCAAGGCGACCGTCACCGAGCTCGACTTGGGCTCGGCCGCCATCGACGCGCACCCGGCCGTCGACGG
>DMTU01000215.1:0-183 GCA_003476595.1 Acidimicrobiaceae bacterium
GGTGGTCGTCGCCTCGGTCGGTGCCGTCGTGGGGGAGGCGGGCTCGTCGTCGTCGCTGCAGGCGACCAGCGCGGCAGCAGCCACGAGCCCCAGGAGGGTGCGACGGAGGCGGGCGGAGCGGCGAGGTGGGACCGGCACCGCCGCAGGCTCCCACATCCGTCGGGGCGGCTTCGTCCGCCCGCT
>DMTU01000215.1:483-713 GCA_003476595.1 Acidimicrobiaceae bacterium
GCCCTGCCTGGTGTCCCCGATCCCCTCCGGGGTCGTTGGTACCGTGCGAAAGCCCCTGTCCCTGCACCTCGCTGGATCCGCCCGCTCCCCATGATCAAGCTCGAGAACGTCACCAAGACGTACAAAGGCGACGTCCCCGCGCTGCGCAACGCGGACGTGGAGATCGCCAAGGGCGAGTTCGTCTTCCTGGTCGGGGCCTCCGGATCGGGCAAGTCCACCTTCCTGCGCCT
>DMTU01000215.1:869-1138 GCA_003476595.1 Acidimicrobiaceae bacterium
GCAAGTCCACCTTCCTGCGCCTGGTGAACCGCGAGGAGCGCCCCGAGCAGGGCCGCATCTTCGTGGCCGGCAAGGACATCCTCGAGCTGTCGTCGTGGAAGGTCCCGTACCTGCGCCGCAACATCGGCTCGGTGTTCCAGGACTTCAAGCTCCTCACCGGCAAGACCGTCTACGAGAACGTGGCCTTCGCCCTCGAGGTCATCGGGCGACCCAAGCACGTCGTCAAGACCCAGGTGCCGGCCATCCTCGAGCTGGTCGGCCTCGGCGGC
>DMTU01000215.1:1334-7856 GCA_003476595.1 Acidimicrobiaceae bacterium
CGACGAGCCCACCGGCAACCTCGACCCGGCCACGTCCGTTGGCATCATGCGCCTGCTGGACCGCATCAACCGCACCGGCACCACGGTGCTGATGGCCACCCACGACCGCTCCATCGTCGACACGATGCGCCGCCGCGTGATCGAGCTCGACCGCGGCGCCATCGTCCGCGACCAGCACCGCGGCGTGTACGAATGAGCCCGGAGCAGCGCTGATGGCCCTCAAGCTCGACTACATGGTCCGCGAGACCGGGACGAACCTGTTCCGGAACCTCTCGCTCACCATCGCCTCCATCCTCACCGTCGCGGTGTCGCTGTCCCTGGTGGGCGGCTCGGTCCTGCTGCGCTACTCGGTCGACAACGCCACCCAGCAGTGGCAGGGCGGCATCGAGTTCATCGTGTTCATGCAGCCCGAGGCCACCCAGGCCCAGTCCGACGCGGTGGAGCGCCAGCTCACCGAGTCCACCCAGGTCGAGCGCTTCGAGTACTTCGACCAGGAGCGGACCTTCGAGGAGTTCAAGGACCTGTTCCAGAACACCCCCCAGATCGTGGAGTCGGTGACGCCCGACATCCTGCCGCCGAGCTTCCGCGTGGTCCCCGTCGACAAGTCGGCCGAGACCATCGAGAGCCTGCGGTCGGTGTTCGTCACCCAGCCGGGGGTCCGCGAGGTGGTGGCCGCGTTCGACTCGATCCGCACCATCCGCAACCTGTCCAACCTCATCGGCGTGGGCCTCATGGTGGTGGCCGGGTTCCTGCTCCTCGCCGCCACCCTGCTCATCCTCAACTCCATCCGCATGGCGATGTTCGCCCGCCGTCGCGAGATCGAGGTGATGAAGCTCGTCGGGGCCTCGAACTGGTTCATCCGAATACCGTTCATGCTCGAGGGCGTGTTCCAGGGCCTCATCGGCTCGGGGTTCGCCATCGGCGTCGTCTTCGGCGTGCAGCGGGTGTTCGACAACATCGCGGCGGACCAGCGCTTCTCGCTGTTCTCCGGTCTCGTCGTCGACAACCAGCAGGTGATGACCACCAGCGTGTTCGTGATGGTCACCGGCGTGCTCATCGGTGCGCTCGGCTCCGCCTTCGCCGTGAGCAGGTTCCTGGACGTCTGAGCCGTCGTCGGTCCTGGTTTGGTCGGCCGAATGGTTCCGCTAACCTAACCATTCATGTCGAAGAACGATGCTGGCGTGCGCGCCGTCGCCCGCCTGGGCCGCGTGTTCGAGAAGCGCCTCGGCGACGAGGGGATGAGCCTGCCCCAGTTCCGGGTGCTGGCGTTCCTGTCCGAGGGGGAGTGGGCGGCCTCCAAGGTGGCCGAGTGGCTGGCGGTGTCCCGCCCGTCGCTGACGTCGCTCGTCGACGGCCTCGTCGAGCAGGGCTGGGTCGAGCGCCGGGAGCACCCCACGGACCGCCGCTCGGTCCTGCACTTCCTCACCGACGCCGGCCGGACGCGCCTCGCCGAGGCCACCGAGATGCTCAGCGAGGGCCTCGACGGCCTGCTCGAGCACCTGGACGACGACGAGCGAGCTCGTGCCGAGGACGGCCTCGCCCTCCTCCAGACGGCGATGCACCGCCACTACGAAGCGATGGTGACCTCATGAGCCTCACCGAGGACCGCACCGGCCAGGACGAGCGGACCGTCCCGGCACCGCCGCCCGGCCTCGACGTCGACGCCCCGGCCACCCGCTACGAGCCCCTGCCGCCGGCGGCGGAGTACCACCCGCCCCGTGGCCACATCCACCCCGACACCGAGCTGGGCTGGATCCGACGCATGTGGCCGGTGGTGTGGGCCGAGAAGAAGCGGTTCGGCATCGCGCTCGGCATGGCGTTCATCGCCCTGCTCGCCAACGTGGCGATCCCGGCCGTGGTCGGCGAGGGCATCGACGCCATCCGGGCCCAGACCGACGTGCGCACCTGGGTGATCCTGCTGCTGGTGCTGTCCGTGGCCCGGGCGTTCTCCACCTACGGCTACCGCAGCCGCCTCTACAAGTTCGCCTACAGCATCGAGTACGACCTGCGCTCGCTGATGTTCCGGCACCTGGCCACCATGAGCCACGGCTTCTACGACAAGGTCCAGACCGGTCAGCTGGTGTCCCGGGCCAACTCCGACATCCGTGCCGTGCAGATGCTGCTGGCCTTCGCCCCGTTCATGGCGATGATGTCGATGACCTTCGTGCTCGCCTTCGCCTACATGCTCACCAAGCACGTGCTGCTGACGCTCGTGGCCATCTCCACGCTGCCGCTCGTGTACGTCTTCGGCGTCAAGCTGCGCGACATCATGTTCCCGCTCTCCTGGGTCGTGCAGGGCCGCCTCGCCGAGGTCGCCACCACGGTCGAGGAGAACGTCACCGGCGTGCGGGTCGTGAAGGCCTTCGCCGGCGAGCAGCGCCAGATCCAGCAGCTCGCCCGCCAGGCCCGGCGCCTGCGGTGGGCCGCGGTGAAGGTCACCGACTCCCGGGCCCGCTACGCGCCGCTGATGGAGAACCTGCCCCGCCTCGGCATGGCCCTGACGCTCCTGTACGGCGGCTACCTGGCCATCGACGGCAAGGTCACGGTCGGCACCATCATCACCTTCTCCTCCTACGTGCTGCTGCTCCAGGCCCCGTTCCGCATGCTCGGGTTCTTCATGATCATGAGCCAGCGGGCCGCGGCCTCCGCCGGGCGCATCTTCGAGATCCTCGACACCCCCGCCGAGATCATCGACCGCCCCGACGCCGACGACCTGGTCGACCCGGAGGGTGCGGTCCGCTTCGACCACGTGACCTTCCGCTACGGGGAGGACGACCAGCTCGTGCTCGAGGACTTCGACCTCGAGGTCCGGCCCGGCGAGACGATGGCGCTGGTCGGGGGCACGGGCTCGGGCAAGTCCACGGTGGCTCGCCTGCTGCTGCGCTTCTACGACGTCGACGAGGGCGCGGTCCGGATCGACGGCCACGACGTGCGCGACCTGACCATGGCCTCCATCCGCCACCACGTGGGGATGGTCACCGACGAGCCGTTCCTGTTCTCGTCCTCCATCCACGACAACATCGCCTACGCCCGGCCCGATGCCACCCGGGACGAGGTCGTGGCCGCGGCGAAGGCCGCCAACGCCCACGGCTTCATCGGTGAGCTCGCGGATGGCTACGACACGGTCATCGGCGAGCGTGGCTACACCCTCTCCGGCGGGCAGCGGCAGCGCATCGCCATCGCGCGCACGCTCGTGGCCAACCCGGCGGTGCTCGTGCTCGACGACGCCACCAGCGCCGTCGACGTGCGGGTCGAGGCCGAGATCCACGAGGCGCTCGAGCACCTCTCCGCCGACCGCACCACGATCGTGATCGCCCACCGGCTGTCGACGATCGCCCTCGCCGATCGGGTCGCCCTGCTCCGGCACGGCAAGGTCCTGGCCGTGGGCACCCACCAGGAGCTGCTCGTGCACGAACCGCACTACCGCGAGGTCCTGGCCACCGCCGACCTCGTCGATGAGGAAGCCGACGTCGGAAGCGTCAGCGAGCAGTCGGCACGCGGCGCTGCGGAGCAGACCGCCCAGCAGCACGAGGTGGAGGGCTGATGGGCGGCTTCGGACCCCCCGCCAGCTCGCCGTTCGGCCAGCCCGGTGCCACCGGCCTGCCCTTCGCCGGCGTGCCCGAGGAGCTCCAGAAGCGCGTCGAGGAGCTGCTCGACGGCGAGCCCGAGCACCAGGTCGACGAGGTCGAGTTCTCCCAGTCCGACTGGGACTCGCGGCCGTTCACGCTGCGCCGCTTCGTCGGCGAGCGCCGGTGGGCGATGATCGGTGCCGTCGTGCTGGTCGTGCTCGAGACCGCCATGGTCTCCGCCGGCCCGTTCCTCACCGGTGAGGCCATCGACCGCGGCATCGTGCCCCGCGACACCGACACGCTCCTGCTCATCGCCGGGCTCTACGTCGCCTCGGTCGTCCTCGGCACCCTCCTGTCGGCCGCCCGCGTGGCCTGGACCGGACGGGTGGGGGAGTCACTGCTCGAGTCGCTGCGCGTCCGGATCTTCACCCACTTCCAGCGCCTGTCGCTCAACTTCTTCACCGGCGAGAAGGCGGGCGTGCTCATGACCCGCATGACCAGCGACATCGATGCCCTCACCGCGCTGTTCCAAGAGGGCCTGGTGAACATGTTCGTCCAGGGCCTCACCCTGGCGATCGTGGCCGTGGTCCTGTTCGTGGTGAGCCCCACCCTGGCCGCCGTGCTGTTCCTCGGCGTGGTGCCGGTGATGCTCGTGCTGACCATCTGGTTCCGCAAGGCCTCCGACGTCGCCTTCCTCGACGTGCGGGAGCGCATCGCCGACGTGATGTCGGACCTGCAGGAGAACCTCGGCGGCATCCGCGTGGTCACGGCGACCAACCGGGCCAAGCGCAACGTGGTGAGCCACGACAACGTGCTCGGCCGCCACCGCGACGCGAACGACCGCACCGCCGTGATCGGCGCCGTCTACGGCCCCTCCACCGAGCTGCTCGGCTACCTCGCCCAGGCGATGCTGCTCGGACTCGGTGGCTGGCTGGTGAGCGAGGGCCGCCTGTCGATCGGCGAGCTGGCCGCCTTCTTCCTCTACCTCACGATGTTCTTCGCGCCGATCCAGCAGCTCGTGCAGCTCTACAACACGTACCAGCAGGGCCGTTCCGCGGTGCGCAAGCTGGCCGACCTGTTCGCCACCGAGCCCGAGGTCATCGAGGCACCCGACGCCCACCCGCTGCCGGACATGCAGGGAGCCATCGACCTCGAGCACGTCACCTTCGGCTACGACCCCGCGGTGCCGGTGCTGCGCGACCTCGACCTGCACATCCGGGCCGGCGAGACCGTGGCCTTCGTCGGTGAGACGGGGGCGGGCAAGTCCACGGTGGCCAAGCTGGTCAACCGCTACTACGACCCGGTCGAGGGCACCGTCCGCATCGACGGCCACGACCTGCGCGACGTCACCCTGGACTCGGTGCGGTCCCAGATCGGCGTGGTGCCCCAGGAGCCGTTCCTCTTCGCCGGCTCGATCAAGGACAACCTGACCTTCGCCGCCCCCGGGGCCACCGACGACCAGCTGTGGGAGGCAGTCGACGCGGTCGGCCTGCGGGACCTGGTGGAGCGCCAGCCCGAGGGGCTGGACCAGATCATCCACGAGCGCGGCTCCTCGCTGTCCTCCGGCGAGCGCCAGCTGCTCGCCCTGGCCCGGGCGTTCCTCTCCCAGCCGCGGGTGCTCGTCCTCGACGAGGCCACCTCGAACCTGGACCTGCAGTCCGAGACCCGCATCGAGCGGGCGCTCGATGCCGTCCTCGAGGGGCGCACCGCCATCATCATCGCCCACCGGCTGGCCACCGCCATGCGGGCCGACCGCATCGCCGTCATCCACGACGGAGAGCTGGTCGAGCTCGGCAGCCACGACGAGCTCGTCGCCCGGGGTGGGCGTTACGCCGCGCTGTTCGACACCTGGATGTCCCAGGCGTCGGCGTCGACGTGATCCGTCCTCGATGACCGCGGTGGCGGTGGTCGCGGTGCTGGTCGCGGCGACGCTCGGCGCCTTCGTCCAGGGCAGCGTCGGGTTCGGCCACAACCTCATCGCCGCTCCCGTCTTCGCCCTCGCCGACGAGCGCCTCGTGCCGGGGCCGGCCATCGCGTCTGCCGGGGTCCTCGTCCTGCTCATGGTGGTGCGGGACCGCCGAGGCCTGCACCTGGGGGAGGTGGGCACCGCGCTCATCGGCCGGGTCCCGGGCACGATCCTCGCGGCTGCGACCGTCGCCGTGCTCCCCGCTGACGACCTCGCGGTGGTCTTCGCCGCGCTGGTGCTGGTCGCCGTCGGGATCACCGCCTCCGGCGTCGCCGTGCGCCCGACCCGCACGACCCTCGTCGGCGCCGGCGCGCTCTCGGGGTTCATGGGCACGGCCACCTCGATCGGTGGCCCTCCGATGGCCATGCTCTACGCGGGCGAGCAGGGCCGGCGGCTGCGCGGCACGCTGGCCGGCTTCTTCCTCACCGGCATCCTCATGAGCCTCCTCGCCCTCGTGGTCACGGGCAGCTTCGGCATCGAGGAGCTGCGCCTCTCGCTGCTGCCGGTGCCGGCGATCCTCGTCGGGTTCATCCTGTCCTCGTGGGGTGCCCGCCGGCTCGACGCGGGGCGGACCCGGCCCGCAGTGCTGGCCGTGGCGGCGCTGAGCGCCGTCTCGGTGCTCGGCGACGCCCTGCGCTGAGGGCGTGCCCGGGCGGCGGGCACGGCAGAGGTGGCACCGACGGAACGGCCGGACAGGCGGGAGAGGGAGGGTCTGGCCGACCGCCCCGTCAAGATGCCACTTGGATCATCGTGCCGCCGGCCGCCGGACTTGAGGGCGGATTGTCGGAATGTTCAGCGATCCCGGCGAGATCGGAAGCAGCGGAAGCTCGCCACCCTCGGGGCGGCGGGCCGCGGCGTGCCACGATGCAGCGATGGACGATCAGACTGCTCCCGCCGACGGCTACGACGAGATCACCTACGAGGTCGACGGCGCCGTGGCCACCATCACCCTCGACCGGCCCGACCGCCTCAACGCCTTCACCGGCC
>DMTU01000274.1 GCA_003476595.1 Acidimicrobiaceae bacterium
TTGAGCGTGCGGTAGTTGATGGTCTCGGGCTTCTTGACCTCGCCGTTGGACCACATGCGGATGGAATCCGCGGTCGCCAGCCCGATCCGGAGCTGGTCGAAGTTGTTGACGTCGAGCACTTGGTGCTTCCTCTATCCCTCGTAATGACGTACTGGTGGGCGTTCGCTCGCTGGTGCGCCTACAGGCGCTGGCGGCGACGCTCGTCTTCTTCGTCGGTGCCCTTCTCGGGGCGGCTGAGGTCGATGCCCAGCTCCTCGGTGGTGCGGTACAGGTCCTCGTCGAGCTCTCGCATCTCGATCTCGTTGCCGTCCTTGGCCAGGACCTCGACGTTGAGGCACAGGGCCTGCATCTCCTTGATGAGCACCTTGAAGGACTCGGGGATGCCGGGCTCGGGGACGTTCTCGCCCTTGACGATGGCCTCGTAGACCTTGACGCGACCCAGCACGTCGTCGGACTTGATGGTGAGCAGCTCCTGCAGGCAGTAGGCGGCGCCGTAGGCCTCGAGGGCCCACACCTCCATCTCGCCGAAGCGCTGGCCACCGAACTGGGCCTTCCCACCGAGCGGCTGCTGGGTGATCATCGAGTACGGGCCGGTCGAACGGGCGTGGATCTTGTCGTCCACCAGGTGGTGCAGCTTCAAGATGTACATGAAGCCCGTCGTGATCGGGTGGTCGTAGGACTCGCCGGTGCGACCGTTGTACAGGGTCTGCTTGCCGTCCCGGCCGATGAGGCGGACGCCCTCGGGGGTCTCGGGGTGCAGGTTCTCGAGGATCTGCTGGATCGTCGGGTGCTTGCCGGCGTCTTCGACCTCGTCCCACTTCGCACCGTCGAACACGGGCGTGGCCACGTGCACGGAGGGCTCGGTGTTGGTCCGGGTCGTGGTCTCGGTGTTGTAGGTCGGCGGCTTGCCGACCTCCTTGCCGTCCACGTTCCAGCCCCACCGGGCGGCGTAGCCGAGGTGGGCCTCGAGGACCTGGCCCACGTTCATGCGGGACGGGACGCCGAGGGGGTTGAGGATGATGTCGACGGGGGTGCCGTCGGCCATGAAGGGCATGTCCTCGACCGGGAGGATCTTGGAGATGACGCCCTTGTTGCCGTGGCGGCCGGCGAGCTTGTCGCCCACGCTGATCTTGCGCTTCTGGCCGACGTAGACCCGCACGATCTGGTTCACGCCCGGCGGCAGCTCGTGGCCGTCGTCGCGGGACACGACCTTGACGTCGATGACCTTGCCGTTCTCGCCGTGGGGCACCTTGAGGCTGGTGTCGCGCACCTCGCGGGCCTTCTCGCCGAAGATGGCGCGGAGCAGGCGCTCCTCGGGGGTGAGCTCGGTCTCGCCCTTGGGCGTGACCTTGCCGACGAGCACGTCGCCGGGGCCGACCTCGGCGCCGATGCGGATGATGCCGCGCTCGTCGAGGTCCTTGAGGATGTCCTCGGAGAGGTTCGGGATGTCCCGGGTGATCTCCTCGGGGCCGAGCTTGGTGTCGCGGGCGTCGATCTCGTGCTCGTGGATGTGGATCGAGGTGAGCACGTCGTCGCGCACGAGGCGCTCGGACAGGATGATCGCGTCCTCGAAGTTGTAGCCCTCCCAAGACATGAAGGCCACGAGCAGGTTCTTGCCCAGCGCCAGCTCGCCCATGTCGGTGGACGGGCCATCGGCGATGAGGTCGCCCTCGGCGAACTTCTGGCCCGGGGCCACGCGGGGCCGCTGGTTGATGCAGCTGTCCTGGTTGGAGCGCTCGAACTTGAGCAGGTTGAAGACCTTGCGGCCGTCGTTGTCGTACTCGACCACGATGCGGTCGCCGGTGGCCTCGACGCAGGTGCCCGAGTCGGTGGCGATGATCGTGTCGGCGGCGTCGACGGCGCAGCGGCCCTCGATGCCCGTGCCGATGTAGGGCGCCTCGGCCCGGACCAGCGGCACGGCCTGGCGCTGCATGTTGGCGCCCATCAGGGCGCGGTTGGCGTCGTCGTGCTCGAGGAAGGGGATCAGCGCGGTGGCCACCGAGATGATCTGCTTGGGCGAGACGTCCATCATCTGGACCTCGGCCGGCGGCACGGTGGCGATCTCGGTGGTGGCACCGAAGAACACGTCGCGCTCGAGCATGAGCTTGAGCTCACCGAGGGTGGCGGCCTGGGGCGACTTGCGCACCAGGACCTTCTCCTTGATGAACTTGCCGTTCTCGTCGAACAGGGCGTTGGCCTGGGCGACGACGTAGTCCTCCTCCTCATCGGCGGTGAGGTAGACGATCTCGTCGGTGACCGTGCCGTCGACGACCTTGCGGTACGGCGACTGGATGAAGCCGAACTCGTTCACCTTGGCGAAGGTGGCCAGGCCGCCGATCAGGCCGATGTTGGGGCCCTCCGGCGTCTCGATCGGGCACATGCGGCCGTAGTGGGAGAAGTGCACGTCTCGCACCTCGAACCCGGCTCGCTCGCGGGACAGGCCACCGGGGCCGAGCGCCGAGAGGCGACGGCGGTGGGTCAGACCCGACAGCGGGTTCACCTGGTCCATGAACTGGGACAGCTGGGAGGTCCCGAAGAACTCCTTGATCGCCGCGACCACGGGCCGGATGTTGATCAGCGTCTGGGGCGTGATCGCCTCGACGTCCTGGGTGGTCATGCGCTCGCGCACGACCCGCTCCATGCGGGACAGGCCGATGCGGACCTGGTTCTGGATCAGCTCGCCCACCGAGCGGATGCGCCGGTTGGCGAAGTGGTCCTGGTCGTCCAGGCGGTAGCCGGGCTCGGCCCGCACCAGGTTGAGCAGGTACGTCATCGACGCGAGGACCTCGCAGCGCGACAGCACCGGCTGGTCGCTGTCGGGCAGGTCCAGCTCGATCATCGGGAACTTCTCGGCCAGGCGGCCGAGCTCGGGGCCGAGCTTCTTGTTCAGCTTGTAGCGGCCGACCCGGGACAGGTCGTAGCGGCGGTTCTCGAAGAACGCCGACCGGAAGTAGTTCCGGGCCGAGTCCACCGACGGCGGCTCACCCGGGCGGGCCCGCTTGTAGATCTCGACCAGCGCATCGTCCTGAGTCGGGGCGATGTCGCGGTCCTTCTCCCACTGGTCCTCGAGGAAGTCGAACTCCCGCACGAAGGCCTCGAGGAAGCCGGGGGCGTTCTCCTCGTCGTAGCCGAGCGCGCGAAGCAGCACGAACATCGACAGACGGCGCTTGCGGGCCACGCGGGTGCCCGCGGTGACCGGCTTGCCCGGCTTCTGCTCGACGTCGAACTCGATCCACTCGCCGCGGTAGGGGTGGATGGTGCCGGTGACGAGCTGGTGCTTGCTCAGGTTTCGCAGGCGGAACCGCTCACCCGGCTGGAAGATGACGCCCGGCGAGCGGACGAGCTGGGACACCACGACGCGCTCGGTGCCGTTGATGATGAAGGTCCCGCGGTCGGTCATCATCGGGAAGTCCCCCATGAAGACCGTCTGCTCCTTGATCTCCCCGGTGCCGGCGTTCATGAACCTGGCGCGCACGAAGATCGGCGCCGCGTAGGTCATGTCCTTCTCTTTGCACTCCTCGACGGAGAACTTCGGGTACGGCTTGAGATCCTCGTCGAAGGGATCGAACTCCAGCTCGAGCTGGAGCTGCTCGCTGTAGTCCTTGATCGGGGACATGTCCCGGAAGGTGTTGGCGAGGCCTTCCTCCAGGAACCAGCGGAAGGATTCCGTCTGGATCGCGATCAGATCCGGGATCGGAAGGATTTCGTCGAGGTTCGCGAACGAGTAGCGCTCGCGGGAGCCAGCGGACGTCAAAGGGTCCTCCTCAGAGGGCGGCGTGGGCGGCCAGTGCGGGTGCGCACGCGGTCAGGAGGGAGGGGGAACGCGATTGATGTTCGACCACCAGGACCCGAGACACGCACGACCTGATCATGGTAGAGGGGTCGCGCAAGCGAGGGCAACCCGCATCAGCCCGAACCGAGATCCGGTCCGGACGGCAGTGCCCTCGATTTCCCCTCCCACGTTGTGCGCCGACGCCGATGTTGCCTGCGCCGACGGCCGTGGGAGATCGGTGAGAGGGTAGGACGAGCGCCCTTGCTCGTCAAGGTTCTCCGCCGGATCCCCGAACGGTCGTTCGTCCGGCGAGGCGCCTCAGCGGCGGGTGATGACCCCGGTCAGCTGGGCGGCGTCGAACTCGGCCGGGATGCTGCGACCGGTGGCCTGGCGGTACAGGGCGGTCTGGAAGATGCCCTCCAGGGCGGAGGTGACGGCGAAGACCGTGACGGCCCACACCACGGCGGCGGCGATGGCCACGACGGCGACGGCCGTGCCCAGCCCGGAGAGGGCGACGGCGAGGGCCACGGCCGGGACGACGAGGGCGAAGCCGAGCAGCCCGAAGCCCACGTTGGCGGTGACCTGCTCGCCCCACGTGCGCTTCACCAGCGCGGAGGAGCCCTTGATGCCCGCGATCGTGCCCGCGCCCTCGATGACCACGACCGGCAGCACGAGGTAGGTGACGAGTCGCCACGCGGCACCGCCGATGAAGGACGCGATCGACCCGACGATGCCGCCCTGCTCCTCGAGGGCGTTGAGGATCATGCCCACGGTGGTGGCGATGAACGCGAAGCCGACCACGGCCGGCCAGTGCGCCGAGGCCCCCCGCAGCGACGTGCCGACGGTGGGGTCACCGCCGTCCATGCGCAGGTTGGCGCCGTGCACGATGGCGGCCCGACCCAGGTAGATCACCGACGACACGGCCACGTAGCCGAGGAAGACGAGCACGTAGCCGGTGATCGGGATGGCGTTGTCCTCGCCGCCCCCGCCGAGCATGGCGAGCACCGGACCGAAGAACAGCGCGGCCAGGGCCAGGCCGGCGACGGTGCCGATGACCGGCAGCCAGGCCAGCTCGCGGTCGTGCTGCAGGACGCGCCAGGAGGACTTGGCCAGGCTCCAGGCGTTCTTGATGCGGTCGAACATGTGGCAGAGGCTAGGACACCCGGGGTCCCGGGCCCGGACGCGGAGCGGGGGCCGCCCGGCTGGGCGACCCCCGATCTCTGCGGTCTTCGTGGTCAGCGGCCGGAGGCCGCCGACATCACTTCAGCTCGACCTCGGCGCCGGCGGCCTCGAGGGCCTCCTTGGCCTTGGTGGCGTCTTCCTTCGAGGCCTTCTCGAGCACGGGGCTCGGGGCGCCGTCGACCAGCTCCTTGGCCTCCTTGAGACCGAGGTTGGTGAGGGCGCGCACCTCCTTGATGACGCCGATCTTCTTGTCGCCGGCACCCTTGAGGATGACGTCGAACTCGTCCTGCTCCTCTTCGGCCTCGCCACCGCCGCCGGCGGCGGGGCCGGCTGCGGCCACGGCCACGGGGGCTGCGGCGGTCACGCCGAACTTCTCCTCGAAGTCCGACAGGAGCTCGCTCAGCTCGAGGACGGTCATGTTCGCGATGGCGTCGAGGATCTCTTCCTTGGTGGCCATGGTTCAGCTCTCCTGGGTGTCGGTGTCGGCAGCGGGGGCTGCCTCGGCCGCGGGGGTGTCCTCGGCCTCGGTGGTGTCGGCCTCGGCGGTTGCCGGGGCTTCGTCGGTGGTGGTCTCGGCCTCGGCGGGTGCCGGGGCCTCGTCGGTGGTGCTCTCGTCGGCGTCGGCCGCGGGAGCGGCGTCGGCGGGGGCGCCGGGGGCGCCGCCCTGGTCGATGAGGGCCTTGAGGCCGTAGGCCATGTTGCGGGGCAGGGCCTGGAGCAGTCCGGCGAGCTGCTGCATGGGGGCAGCCATGGCACCGGCCAGCTTGGCGAGGAGCACCTCACGGGGCTCGACGTCGGCCAGGGCGCGGGTGTCGTCGGCGGTGAGGAGCTTGTCGCCCAGCAGGCCGCCCTTGACGACCAGTGCCGGGAACTCCTTGCCGAAGTCCTTCAGGACCTTGGCGACATCGACGGCGTCGCCGGCGTCTCCCGAGGGCTTCTCGGTCACGAACGCGATGGCGGTCGGGCCGGTGAGCAGCTCTTCGATCTCGAGGCCGAGGTCGCGGGCGGCGAAGCGGACCAGGGTGTTCTTGTACACCTTGAAGTCGCCGCCGGCGCCCCGCAGTCGGGTGCGCAGCTCGGCCAGCTGGCCGACGCTGAGCCCGCGGTACTCGGTGAGGATGGCAGCACTCGTGCCGTCGAAGCGCTCGCGCACCTCGTCGACCACCGCCACCTTCTCGGGTCTGGGGTTCTCCATGGACACCTCCTTCGTTCTGTCTCGGGCTCGCACACGGGCAGAGCCGGCAGAGCCGGTTCAGGAGGTGTCGCCTCGTCGGGCGGGCCCCTGGCCCATTGCGCGACCCGTGGGGTCGCACCGGATGTCTGCGGCGAGCAGTTCGGTTGTCGTGAAGTGGGAGATGCTACGGCCGGTCCGGTCGCAGCACCAACTCCGGGTCAGTCGACCTCGCGCTTCAGGCGGCCGGTGTCGATCCGGATGCCTGGGCCCATGGTCGAGCTCACGCCGATCCGGCGGAAGTAGCGGCCCTTGGCCGCGGCGGGGCGGACCCGCTGGAGCTCTTCGACCACGGCCCAGAAGTTGGCGGCCAGCTGCGCGCTCTCGAAGCTGGACTTGCCGATCGGGACGTGCACGTTGCCGTAGCGGTCGGTGCGGTACTCGACCTTGCCGCCCTTGAACTCCTCGACGGCCTTGCCCACGTCGGTGGTGACGGTGCCGGTCTTGGGGTTGGGCATGAGGCCTCGGGGGCCGAGCACGCGGCCCAGCTTGCCGACGGTGGGCATCATGTCGGGCGTGGCGAT
>DMTU01000205.1:0-4322 GCA_003476595.1 Acidimicrobiaceae bacterium
CGCCGCCCAGAAGGTGGTCGACGAGATCAAGGCCGCCGGCGGCGAGGCCGTCGCCAACCACGACTCGGTCGCCACCCCCGAGGGCGGCAAGGCCATCGTCCAGACGGCCCTCGACACCTGGGACAAGGTCGACATCGTCATCAACAACGCCGGCATCCTGCGCGACACCAGCTTCGCCAAGATGACGCCCGAGCAGCTGAACCCGGTGCTCGACGTGCACCTCAAGGGCGCGTTCTACGTGACCCAGCCCGCGTTCGTGCAGATGAAGGAGCAGGGCTTCGGCCGCATCGTCAACACCGCCTCGGGCGCCGGCATCTTCGGCAACTTCGGCCAGACCAACTACGGCGCGGCGAAGATGGGCCTGGTCGGCTTCACCAACGTCCTGGCCCAGGAGGGCGCGAAGTACAACATCAAGGCCAACGCCATCGCGCCGGTCGCCGCCACCCGCATGACCGAGGGCCTGCTCGGCCCGCTCGCCGACAAGCTCGGCCCCGAGTACATCACCCCCGTGGCCGTGTACCTGGCGCACGAGTCCTGCGAGGTCACCGGCGAGATCTACAGCTGCGGCGGCGGCCGGGTCGCCCGCATCTTCGTGGGCGTCACCCCGGGCATCGTCGACGACGAGCTGTCGGTCGAGATGATGGGCGAGCGCCTCGCCGAGATCCGCGCCGAGGACGGCTACGAGATCCCCACGTCGATGAACGAGGAGATGGGCATCGCCATCAAGGCGATGAGCTGATCGGACTGCCCGGCGCCTCGCCTCACCCGAGGCGCCGGGCGATCCATGCCTCGCACCGGTAGGCGACCTCGAGCTGGCCCCCGTGGTCGTCGATCACCCCGGCCACGGCCCGGTGCAGGGCGGTCCGCTGCTCCTCGCCGAGGAGCACGTGGTTCGAGTGGGTGCCGAGGTACCCGACCCAGCGAGCGGTCGAGTAGCGGATGGTGTGGTGGTAGGTGCGCGCCTCGGCCCCGGTGAAGCCCTCCGGCGCCGGATCCACGGCTGGGGGCACCCCCTTGTGCCCGCTGGCCTTGGACGCCAGCGACGACTCCATCTCGGGCGCCAGGCGGGCGTAGACCTCGTCGAGCCGGGCGCGCAGCTCGGCGTCGGGGAACTCCGGCCGGTTCCAGAAGATGGCGGCCACGCCACCGGGGCGCAGGGCGTGGCGGACCTGGGCGAGGCCCTGCTCCGGGTCGATCCAGTGCCAGGCCTGCCCGCAGGTGAACAGGTCGTGGCCTCCGGCCGACAGGTCCGCTGACTCGAGCTCGGCGACCACGACCGCCCAGCCGGCCGCCTCCACGTGGCGGCGGGCCACGGCGGCCATGTCCGGATCGGGCTCGAGCGCCGTGCCGGTGAGGCCCCGCCCCGCCAGCGCGGCGGCGACCTTCCCGGTGCCGGCGCCGGCGTCGAGCGCACGGGCGTCGGAGCCGACCATCGCCACCAGGTCGTCGAAGAGCTCGTCGGGGTAGCCGGGGCGGTGGGCGTCGTAGGCCTCGGCGACGGAGCCGAACACGAGTCGCTGGGGTCGGTCCACGTCGCCATCGTCGCACGGTCGGGCGGCGGCTGCGCCCGGGATCAGCGCACGACGTCGTAGACCCGCTGCACCATCCCGCCGTCGAAGGTCTCGCAGGACACGAGCTCGAGGCGGATGTCGTCCCCGGTGCCGCCGAAGAGCGGGATGCCCTCGCCGATGAGCACCGGCGGGGTGGAGATGGTCATCCGGTCGATGAGCCCGGCGGCGAGGAACTGGCGGATCACCTTGCCGCCGTCGACGTAGACGTGGCCGATGCCGTCGGACACCAGCCGGCCGACGACGTCGTCGAGCGACCCGGTGACCGGCCGCAGGACCGCACCCTCCTTCGGGGCGACGTCGTCGGGATGGCTGGTCCACACGTAGACCGGCGTGTCGCCGTAGAACCAGTCGCCGCCGAAGCCGGACACCACGTCGAAGGTCCCCCGGCCCATGAGGAGCGCATCGACGCTGGCGAAGAACTCGCCGTAGCCGAAGTCCTGGTCCGGGTCGTGCTCGCCCGTGAGCTCGTCGTCGGGCTTGCCGGTGAGCCAATCGAGGCCGTCGTCGGGTCGGGCGATGAAGCCGTCGACGCTGGTGGCGATGAAGACCGACGCGCGCGGCCGGTCAACGGGGATGGTGGTCACGAACCAACGGTATGCCCGCGCCGTGACCGGAGGGTCGGAGCGCCTCGCGTTCTGCACACGGGACTGCCAGGGAATGGGGCGCGCATGAAGATGTTCCACGGTCAGCTCAAGTGGCAGGGCGAGGAGCACAGCTGGGTGAAGCAGCACTCGCTGAGCCTGGTGCTGGGGACGCTGATGACCGTGCAGACGATCTACGCGGTCTGGGCCGGCTCCTACGTGTTCTCCCGGGAGCAGCCGCTCGGCGAGGGCATCCCGACCTTCGGCCGTGAGTTCTGGGCGTGGTGGAGCTGGGAGTACAACGTCTCGCTCGTGGCCGACACCTTCGGCGTGCTCCTCATCGTGCTGCTCAGCAAGTGGCTCTACGAGGAGGGCAGCGCCGAGTCGCAGGACGACGAGCCCGCCCCCCGCCGCAGCGCTGCGTAGCCGTCGGCTGGGCTACAGCGTCTTGACCCAGCGCTCGCCGGCGACGAGGCGACGCTGCAGCTGGTCGGCGGTGGCCTCGGTGACCTTGTTGACGCCGGCCAGGCGGTTGAGCTCGCCGTTGACCTCGCGGTGGCTGCGGCCGGTGACGGCGACGAGGTGGGCGACGAGGGCGGCGTTGTCCTTGCGCAGCTTGGATTTTGCCTCGGCGAGCGAGGTGTCTCGCCCGACGACCACCCCGGTCAGGCGTCGGGGTCGGGGCGGCAGGGCGATCTCCAAGGACTCGTCGCCGTCGTCCTCCTCCCACACCAGCTCCTCGGGCGAGGCGGCGTCGTCCGCGTCGGGGTCGTCGGCGTTCTCCACCCCGGTCGCGACCGCCGACATGGCCTGGAACAGCGAGAGCTGCTCGTCGTCGCCGACCTCGTCAAGTGCGGCCCCGTCGATCTGGTCGAGGGAGTCCTCGTCGTCGGCGCGGCGGCGCTTGAACAGCGAGTGGCGGCGCTGCTCGGCGATGCCGTCCGCCAGCTTCCGCAGGCGCGGGTCGTCGGGGATGTACATCCAGGCCCGCTGGGTGCGCAGGCCGCGGGTCCAGCGGACGAGGCGTCCCAGGGCCTGGCGGAAGAACAGCTCGGTGGTGGTGTTGGTGGCGAACACGCCGACGCGCAGGCGGGGGATGTCGACGCCTTCCGACACCATGCGGACGGCCACGATCCAGGGGTCGCTCGACTTGGCGTAGCGGGCGATGCGGGCCGAGGCCATGGGGTCGTCCGAGGTCGCCACCGTGGGGCGGATGCGCCAGCGCCGCTCGATGAGGTCGGCGATGGCCCGGGCGTGCTCGACGTCCATGCAGATCACCAGGCCGCCGGCGTCGGGCTGCTTGCGGCGCACCTCGAGGAGGCGGCGGTGGGCATCCTCGAGCACCGACGCCATCCACTGCCCCTCGGCCGACAGCGCGGTGCGGAGGCGTTGGTTGGCGCGGGCCCGGTCGAGGTCGTCGTCGAAGTCGTGGGAGTGGAACTGGCCGTCGGCGCCGACCCACTCCATGTGGCCCTTGATGCGGGGGAAGTGCACCGGCCGGACCACGCCGCCGTCGCCGAGGGCGTCGCCGTAGCCGTACTCGAAGTCCGGCACCGCCTCCTCCCACTGGTAGGAGACGAACGGGATCGGGTTGGTGTCGGACCGGAACGGCGTGCCCGACAGGCAGAGCCGGCCGCGCGCACCGGAGAAGGCGACGCGCAGCCCGTCGCCCCAGGCCCGGTCGTCGCCGGCGTGGTGGACCTCGTCGAGGACGACGAACCCGCCGTGGGCGACCTGGGCCAGGGCCACCGGGTTGGAGGCCACCTGCTGGTAGGTGGTGACCAGGCCGTCCATGTCGGCCGGGACCGGGTCGCCGGCCCGCCACGAGGGCTCGAGCGCGAGGTCGAACGCGGCGGCTGCGCTCGCCCACTGGCCCTTGAGGTGCTGGGTCGGGGCGACCACGACGAGCCGGGCGTCGGGGTGGTCGTGCAGCCAGTGCAGGGCCGCGGTGATGGCGAAGGTCGTCTTGCCGGCGCCCGGCGTGGCCACGGCCAGGAAGTCCACGCCGCCGTCTGCGCCGAAGCCCTCCGCCGCCTTGGTCCGGAACCGCTCGAGGGCCTCCTTCTGCCAGGGGCGGAGTCGGATCGTGCGGGCCATGGGGCGTCCGATCCTAGGAGCGACCCCCCGACGACCGGCGCATCACCGAACGAACTGGCAGTGATTTCGTCGC
>DMTU01000205.1:4460-6702 GCA_003476595.1 Acidimicrobiaceae bacterium
GCGACGAAATCACTGCCAGTTCGCCGTGTCGCGACACAGGTGGGGCCGAACCCGTCGCCAGTTCGTTCGATTGGGAACGGGCGTTGCCACTACCGTCTCGCCCGTGATCGAGGTCGAGGAGTTCCGCGCCGGCGCCGAAGCGTGGCTGGCCGAGCAGAAGCCCACCGCGCCCCCGGACTGGGGGGCGATCATGCCGCCCGAGCGCCGCGACCAGGGCATGGAGTGGCAGCAGCGCCTGCACGCCGCGGGCTACGCCGGCATCCACTGGCCGACCGAGTACGGGGGCCAGGGCCTCACCGTCGCCCACAACCAGGCCTGGATGGAGTCCTGCGCCGACGCCGGGGTCCCGCCCTTCCTCAACATGGTCGGCCTCGTGCTGGCCGGGGGCTCGCTGCAGCTGTTCGGCACCGAGGACCAGAAGACGGCGCACCTGCCCGAGACCGCCGCCGGGGAGCGGGTGTGGTGCCAGCTGTTCTCCGAGCCCGGTGCCGGCTCCGACCTGGCGTCGCTGCAGACCCGGGCCGAGCTCGACGGCGACGAGTGGGTCGTCAACGGCCAGAAGGTCTGGTGCTCGGGCGGCCGGGCGTCGGACTGGGGGATCCTGCTCGCCCGCACCGAGCGCGACGTCCCCAAGCACCAGGGGATCTCCTTCTTCCTGATCGACATGCGCAGCGAGGGCGTGGAGACCCGCCCGCTGCGCCAGATGACCGGCGAGGCCGAGTTCGACGAGGTCTTCCTCACCGACGTGCGCCTGCCGGCCGACGCCCTCCTCGGCGAGCGGGGCCAGGGCTGGAACATCGCCATGGCCACGCTCACCAACGAGCGAGGCCACATCGGCGGCATGGGCCGGGCCCTCACCAAGCGGCTCGAGGCCATCCAGTCGCTCGCTGCGACCAAGGGCCTCGACGGCCCGGCCCGGGACCGGCTCGTGCAGCTCTACTCCCGGGGCAAGGCCTACCTGTACATGACCCAGCGCCAGGGCCCGATGGCCTCGGTCGGGTCGTCGCTCGGCAAGCTCGGGATGACCGGCTTCATGTTCGACCTGGCCGAGCTGCGAACCGATCTCGCCGGCGCCGACGCGATGCTCGTCGGGCCCGAGTCCGACGGCCTGCTCGCCGCCCCCGGCGGCTGGTTCGGCGGCGGCACCAGCCAGGTCCAGCGCAACATCATCGGCGAGCGCATCCTCGGCCTGCCCCGGGAGCCCCGGCCGTCGGAGTAGCCCCTCAGCGCTGCGGGCAGTCGTCCCGCGTGCCATCGCCGGCCAGCAGCCGCTCGAACCAGCGGTGCACGGCCGGCATCGACGCCCCGACGATCGTGCTGTGGTCGGCGACCGCGTGCGACAGGTACCGCACCGACCGTCCGGCCACGCACAGCTGGCCGACGGTGACGTCCACGAACGGGCGGGGCACGATGGCGTCCTGCCCGCCCTGGGCGATGAGCACCGGCCCCTCGACGCGGGCCGCCTTGATCGTGTTGTGGTCGATCCGGGCCGCCCACGCCGGCAGCTCGGCCGGCGGGCGCACGCGCAGCGAGTCCAGGTCCTCACCTGCGAGGAGCGACTCCATCTCGAACACGCACGCCTCCCGGGCGTCGTCGAGCAGCTCCATGCCCGCCGGGGTGAGCAGGTCGGACGGGTCCAGCTCCGGATGGGCAGCCGGCCACCCGGCGGCGACGTAGATGCCGAGGGCGAGGCCCAGGGTCGACTCGAACATCGCCGGGATGATGTTCTCGAGGTCGGTGACCGGCGCGAGGGCGGCCGTGCCGACGAGCTCGAGCTCCGGCGCCCATCCGGACGCGTGCTGGGCGGTGGCGAGCGCGGCGTGACCGCCCTGGGAGTGACCCACGACCACGAACCGCGACCCGGCCACGTCGCTGCCGAAGAGCTCCCGAGCGGCACGGACCGCGTCCAGCACGCTGCGCCCCTCGCTCTCGGCCACGAGGTAGGGGTGGATGCCGGGCGTCCCGAGGCCCTCGTAGTCGGTGGCGGCCACCACGTAGCCGGCCTCCAGGTGCTGCTCGAGGAGCGGGAGCGCCCGGACCCCGAGCCGGGAGGGCGCGCAGTCGTCGCCCACGCCGGTCGTGCCGTGCGCCCACGCCAGGACGGGGTGGCCACCGGGTGGCGGCGGCGCGTCGGGCACGGCGACGAGCCCGGAGACGGCGACGTCGCCGCCCGTCGGGCTCTGCGACCGGTAGGTGACCCGGTGGACCGTGCCGGGCAGGTCGGCGTCGTCGATCTCCTCGG
>DMTU01000205.1:6867-7767 GCA_003476595.1 Acidimicrobiaceae bacterium
ACAGGACGGTGCCGGGCGGCTCCGGCGCCTCGTCGCGGCCGGGGATCGTCACCTGGGGCCGCTCGGTCGTCGTCGACGAGGTCGTGGTCGGGGCCGACGTGGTCACCGTGGTCGAGGTGGTCGGGGCGGTGGTCGTCGGTGCGAGCGCGCCGTCTGCCTCCGTGCAGGACATCGCCGTGAGCGCGACGATGCCGAGGGCGGCCCACCTGCGGATCACGAGTTGCGGGCCCGGGCCTGCTGGACCACCGGCGAGCCGTGGTGGTGGACGAGGTGCCAGCGGCCCTCGTCGGCGACGAACACGTTGGTGGCGGCCACGGCCTGCGTGCCGCCACCGTCGATGAGGTTCTCGTTGCAGGTGACCCACGCCGTGGCGCCCTCGACGTTGACCTGCTCGTCGGTGACGATGAACTGCAGCCGCTGGGGGCCGTCGAAGAGGGCGAACCAGGAGGCGGCCACGGACGCCCAGCCGGACAGGATCGGCCAGCCCGGGTGGACGCAGGTGACCCGGTCCGTGTGCTCCCAGACGTCGGACATGGCGTCGAGGTCCCGCGCCTCGAACGCCGCGTAGAACGCGGTGTTGGCCGCGCGCACGGCGGCGGTCTCGGGGTCCTCGTCGGTGGCGTCCATCCGGGCGACGACCGTATCGGTGCACCCGCCCATGTCCACCGTGCCCGCAGGCGATGCCAGGATGGCCGGCGATGATCACCGTCGACTCCACCGACGGGGTGCGCCTCGCCGTCCACGAGCTGGGCCACCCCGACCCCGACGCCCGTCCCCTGCTGCTCTGCCACGCCACCGGCTTCCACGGCCGGGTCTGGCGCGCCCTGGCCGAGGAGCTTCCCCACCGCCGGTGCCTGGCGGTCGACTTCCGGGGCTACGGGGACTCCACCGAGCAGGCCG
>DMTU01000205.1:7950-10244 GCA_003476595.1 Acidimicrobiaceae bacterium
CCCGCCGATGGAGGGCGAGCCCGGCCCGAACCACCTCGCCGAGATCACCAAGAAGCGGCGCGAGGTCTTCGACTCCTTCGAGGACGCCATCGCCAACTTCTCGGCCAAGCCCCCGCTCGGCTCCCTGCGCCCCGACGTGCTCGAGGACTACGTGCGCCACGGGTTCACCCAGCAGCCCGACGGCAGCGTCCGCCTCAAGGCCAGCCGCGACCATGAGTCCAAGACCTACGAGACCGGGTCGAGCCACGACGGCTTCGCCCACCTCGGCGAGGTCGCCTGCCCGGTGCTGGTGGCCCACGGCGGCGACGCCGACGGCCCGGCCCAGATCGCCCCACTGGTCGCCGAAGCCCTCCCCCACGGCGAGCTGCGGGCCTTCCCCGAGCTCGGCCACTTCGGTCCCCTCGAGGATCCGACCTGGTTCGCCGGCCTGGTCCGGGAGTTCCTCGACGCGTAGGCGGAGGACCGGGCGCTGTCGGACCCCCGGCGTACGCTGCCCCCATGGCCCTGGCGCTCCCCAGCTCGCTGTCGCCGTCTCGGCTGTCGAGCTTCACGTCGTGCGGCCTCCAGTTCCGGTTCTCGGCCATCGACCGCCTGCCGGAGCCACCCACCGTGGCCGCCACCCGCGGCACGCTGGTCCACGCCGCCCTTGAGGAGCTGTTCACCCTGCCGGCACCCGAGCGCGTGCCGGCGGCCGCACCGGCCTGCCTCGACGCCGCGGTCGAGCGGCTGCGCACCGACCCGGACTGGACCGGGCTCGCCCTGGACGCCGCCGGCGAGGAGCGCCTCCGCCGCGAAGCCGCCGCCCTCGTCGAGAAGTACTTCCGCCTGGAGGACCCGAGCACCGTCCACCCGGTCGGGCTGGAGCTGAAGCTCGAGGTCGAGGTCGGCGGCGTGCGCCTGCGGGGCATCATCGACCGGCTCGACCTGGTCGACGGCGAGCTCGTCGTCACCGACTACAAGACCGGCCGGGCCCCCGGCGATGCCTGGGCCCGCCAGCGGATGACCGGCGTGCACGTCTACTCGCTCATGTGCGAGCGGTGGTTCGGCCGCCGCCCGGTCCGCGTGCAGCTGCTCCACCTGGCCGAGCCGGTGAAGATCGTGGCCGAGCCGTCCGAGCAGTCCACGCGCGGGCTGGCCCGCCGGCTCGAAGCCGTGTGGCAGGCGGTCGAGACCGCCTGCGAACGGGAGGACTTCCGGCCCCGGCCCTCCTCCCGCTGCGACTGGTGCGCCTTCCAGCAGTGGTGCCCGGCCTTCGGCGGCGACCCGACCCAGGCCGTCGTCGACCTCGAGCGCCGCGCCGTCGAGGATGCCGGCCAGGGCACCCTCCTCGAGGTCTGAACGGTGGAGCAGCACGAGGTCCCCACGCCGCGGCAGCTCGCCGCGCCGATCCGCCGCTTCGACACCGCCATCGAGCGGGCGTTCGACACCATCCGCGGCCGACCCCTCGTCGACCGCGTCTTCTACACCGCCTCCGAGCTCGGCAACCACAGCCTCATCTGGCACCTGCTCGCCACGGCCCAGGGGGTGCGGCGCGGGGGCGACCTGGCCGGCACGGTCCGGCTGGTGACGATCATGGGCTTGGAGTCCGCCATCGTGAACGGGCCGGTCAAGTCCCTGTTCCGTCGCGAGCGTCCGGTCCACGACGGGCCCCGCCCGTTCCAGCTCCGCCAACCCCGCACCTCGTCGTTCCCCTCCGGGCACGCATCGGCCGCCGCCGTGTTCGCCGTCGTCGCCGGCGAGGACGATGCGCTCGCCCCCGCCTACGCCGTGCTGGCCACGCTGGTCGGGGCATCCCGGGTGCACGTGCGCATCCACCACCCCTCCGACGTGGTCGGCGGCGCAGCGGTCGGCCTCGCGCTCGGTGCAGCCCTGCGCGCCTGGTGGCCGGCCGGCCAGGTGCTGCCGCGCGGGCTCCGCCGCCGGCGCTGATCCGTACCCTGGGCCGGTGCAGTACGAGATCGTCCGCCGTCTGGCGCGTGGGGGCATGGGGGTCGTCGACCTCGCCCGGCGCGACGACGGGACCCTCGTCGCCCTGAAGCGCCTCGCCCTGCAGGGCACGCCGGCGGAGATGCGCCAGGCCACGGTCCGGTTCCAGCGCGAGCTGGACGTGCTCGCCCGCCTCGACCACGAGGCGGTGGTGCCCATGCTCGACGTGATCGAGGAGGCCGGCGACGTCGTCCTCGTCATGCCCTACCTGCCGGGCGGGAACCTGGCCGAGCGCGTGCGGGACCACGGGCCGCTGCCGCCCGAGGAGGTGCGGGCCGTGGCCGACCGCCTGCTGCCCGCCCTCGCCG
>DMTU01000205.1:10368-11832 GCA_003476595.1 Acidimicrobiaceae bacterium
CCTGCTGCCCGCCCTCGCCGCCGCCCACCGGCTCGGCATCATCCACCGCGACATCAAGCCCGCCAACGTGCTCTTCGACGCCGACGGCCGCGCCCACCTCGCCGACTTCGGGGTCGCCCGGACGCGGGAGATCACCGGCGGCCTCACCCGGCCCGGGGTGGTGCTGGGGACCCCTGGCTACCTCGCCCCCGAGCAGGCCCGGGGCGAGGAGCTCACCGCGGCCGCCGACATCGCCAGCCTCGGCGCCACCCTGCACTTCGCCGCCACCGGACAGAGCCCCTACAGCGGCGGGGAGGACCACGCCGTCCTGCTCCGGACCGCACGGGCCCGCCCGAAGCTCGACAAGGACATCGAGCCGGCGCTGCGCCGGATGATCTCGGCCATGCTGCGCCCGGACCCGAGCAGCCGGCCCACCGCGGCCGCGCTCGCCGGCGGCGCCGACGGGACGCGCGTGCTGCCCCTGCTCCGCCCCCGTCGCCGCATCGCCGTCGTCGTCGCCCTCGCCGCGTTGCTCGCGCTGGCGGCCACGGGCGTCACCGCGCTCATCGCCGGCGACGGTGAAGTGGAGGCGACGGCCACGACCACCACCGAGCCGCCCTGCGAGCCGCTGCCGTACCAGCCCTGCGGCGGCGAGCCGGCGCCGAACACCGACGGCAGGGTGTGCATCGATGACCACGCCGACTACGACGAGGACCCGGCCAACGGCTGCGAGGCCGCGCCGGACCAGGCCGACGGCACCGAGCTCGTCGACCGCATCGCCGCCAACATCGTCCCGGCGGACGATCTCGACCTGTACCCGCTGACCATCGAGGACGCTGGCGACCTCCTGTGCAACAACACGTTCCGGCTGCGGCTCGTGGCCCCGCCCGGCGTCTCGCTGCGGGTCGAGCTGACCGACGACGAAGGCACGTCCCTCGGGGAGGCCACGTCGTCGGACGGCACACCCGGCGAGCTCGCCGTCGAAGACCCGCGCTGCTTCCAGGACGACGGCGGCGGCTTCATCGCCGAGGTCACGCCGATCGGCACCGACCGCAGCGCGGAGTCCTACATCCTCACCCGCAGCGGCAGCTTCTGACCGCGGTTCCGGGTGGTGCCCGTCAGCGCCCCAGGAACCGGCGGAGGGACCCGCCGGCGTCGGCGGGGGCGTCCTCGGGCTCGAGGTGCGGCGCTTCCTGGCGGATGGCGGCGAGCACGTGGTCCACGCTCGGGTTCACCATCCGGGCCTCACCGATCACGACCGTCGGGACCGTCTCGTTGCCGTTGGCGATACTGCGCACGGTGGACGCGGCGTCCGGGTCGTCCCAGATGTTGCGCTTGTCCAGGGGCACGCCGAGGCGCTCGAGCCGACGCTCGAGTCCCATGCAGAAGCCGCAGCCGGGCCGCCAGTAGAAGGTGATCGCATCGGGGGTCGTGTCGGTCACGGTCCGTACAACCCTGGGGACGGAACGGGCATTCCACAACCCG
>DMTU01000205.1:11933-21084 GCA_003476595.1 Acidimicrobiaceae bacterium
CAACCCGACCGGGGGCGGGGCCGCGGCTACGGTCCGCCGCCATGACGAGCCCCATCGAGCACGCCGGCTTCACCTTCGCCAGCATCATGGCCCTCGGTCCCCAGCTCGCGGTCGAGACCGCGCAGCGCGCGGAGCAGCTGGGCTACGAGTCGTTCTGGACCGCCGAGACCACCGGACCCGAGGCGTTCACCACCCTCGCCGCCGCCGGTGCCGCCGCGCCGTCGCTCGGGCTCGGCACCGGGGTCATCCCGATCCAGCTGCGCACGCCGATGACCGTGGCCATGGCGGCCGCGACCCTGCAGGCGCTGAACCCGGACCGGGACGTGCTGGTCGGCATCGGCATCTCGTCACCCGTGGTGACCGAGCGCTGGCACGGGGTCGACTACGGCGACCGCCCCCTCGCCCGCTGCCGGGAGTACATCACGCTGCTGAAGGAGATCTGGGCGGGTGATGCCGTGACCTTCGACGGCGACTTCTGGTCGATGAAGCGCAGCCGCCTCGGCGTGCGCCTCGGCGAGCGCAAGCCCAAGGTCGTGCTCGGCGCCCTCAACCCGAAGATGCTGGCCCTCGGCGGCGAGCTGGCCGACGGCGTGCTGCTCAACTACCTGCCCGCATCCCACGTGCCCTGGTCCGTCGAGCGCATCCGCGAGGGCGCATCGCGCCGGACCGACGGCACCAGCCCCACCGTCTACGCCTACGTGCACGCCGGGGTCACCGAGCGCGAGCACGGCATCGACAACGCCCGCAAGGACCTGTTCTCCTACGCCGTCGTCGACGCCTACGCCAAGAGCTTCGAGCGGGCCGGCTTCGGCGACGACGTGGCCGAGCTGCGCGAGCGCCATGCCGCCAAGGACCGGGAGGGTGCCATCGGCGCCGTCAGCGACGCGTTCGTCGACGCCATCGACTTCATGGGCACCCACGACGAGGTCCGGGACTTCGCCCGGGAGTACGCGCAGGCCGGCGTCGACGCGCCGATCCTCATGCCGCTGCCGTGGGGTACCGATCGCCGTCAGGTCATCGAGGACACGATGCGAGCGTTCGTCTCCGCCTGAGCGGACCTTCGACCCTGGGCAGCACCCGCGGGGCGGCGCACGCTGCCGGCATGACCGCCGTCGCAGGTCGGACGCAGCCCGACACGGGCAACCTGGGGCCCAAGCTCGCCGGTGCCGCGGCGATCTGGCTCGCGCTGTACCTCGTGAACGAGTGGATCTGGGACGCAGCGTTCACCGACCTGTTCGGGCTGGACCTCGACGATCGCGCCACGGGTGCGGCCCACTTCTTCCTCTACGACACGGCGAAGCTCATGCTCCTGCTGGTCGGGCTGATCTTCGCGGTCGGGATGCTCAACACGGCGATCTCGCCGGAGCGGATCCGGGCGTTCCTGAGCGGACGGCGCCTGCTCACCGGCCTCGTCCTCGCCGTCGTGCTGGGCGCCGTGACGCCCTTCTGCTCCTGCAGCTCGGTGCCGCTCTTCATCGGCCTGGTCGCCGCGGGTGTGCCACTCGCGATCACCCTGACCTTCCTCATCTCGTCGCCCCTCGTCAGCGAGACCGGCATCGTCATGATGGGAGGGACCTTCGGTTGGGACATCGCCGCCCTGTGGGTCCTCGCCGGCTCCGGTCTCGCCCTGCTCGCCGGCCTGCTGCTCTCGCGCTTCGACCTCGATCGCTGGGTGGAGCCGTTCGTGTTCGAGACCAGGACCGTCCAGCTCGAGGAGCGCACCACCGAGGCGCTCGACGAGCTGGGACTCGACGCGTCGATCACCAAGGTGACCGACGTGGGCGAGATCGCCGGCTACGGCGTCATGGCCACGCCCGCGCTGGTCGTCGACGGCACCGTCGTGGTGTCCGGCCGCGTCCCGTCGACCAGCCACCTGCGGGAGCTGCTGGCCGCCACATAGGTTTCACGCCGTGCAGCTGCAGGACCAGAACATCGTCGTCACCGGCGCCGGAGGTGGCATCGGCGCCGCCCTCGTGCGCCGCTTCGCCCAGGACGGCCCCCGCACCATCGTGCTCGCCGACGTCGACGGCGCCGCAGCCCAGGCCGTGGTCGACGAGCTCGAGCCCGGCTTCGACACCGTGGTGGTCGAGGCCGACCTCGGCACCGAGGCCGGCAACGTCGAGGTCGTCCGGGCCGCGGAGGAGTACGGACCGGTCGACCTGCTGTGCCTGAACGCCGGCATCGCCGTCGGGGGCGGCGTGGAGGCGCCGGACGAGGACTGGTACCGGATCTTCGACATCAACGTCATGGCCCACGTGTGGGCCGTGCGGGCCGCCCTGCCCGGCATGCTCGCCCAGGGCTCGGGCTACATCCTCACCACGGCCTCCGCCGCCGGCCTGCTCACCAACCTCGGCGCCGCCCCCTACGCCGTGACCAAGCACGCCGCCGTCGCGCTCGCCGAGTGGCTGGCGATCACCCACGGCGACGCCGGCATCAAGGTGTCGTGCCTGTGCCCGCAGGGCGTGCGCACGAAGATGCTGTTCCCCGACGACGAGGACCTGGCCAAGTCCACCGGCGCCGAATCCGTCCGGATGCAAGGGGTCATCGAGCCCGACGAGCTCGCCGAGGTCGTGGCCATCGGCCTCGCCGACGAGCGCTTCCTGATCCTCCCCCACCCCGAGGTCCTCGACTACTGGCGTCGCAAGACCGACGACTACGACCGCTGGATCGGCGGGATGCGCAAGCTGCAGGCCCGCACCCAGGGCTGACCGCCGGCACGGTGGCCGACACCTGGCTGCTGTCCCTCGGCCTGCGCCCGGGCGCGGAGATCCGGTTCCGGCGCGAGCCGGGCGAGCGCTGGCTGCCGGGGAAGGTGATGGGCCGGGAGACCGACGGCTCGGTCGACCTGCGCGACGCCCGAGGCCGGTCGCGGGCGATCCCCGTGGAGCAGATCGAGGTCGCCGAGCGCGGTCCCCGCGGCGGGCGGATCTGGACCCCGCTCACCGAGATCGTGGCCCGCACCGAGCAGCTCGACCTGTTCGGTGACTCCTGATCCCGTGGAGCGCGACACGATCGAGATCTACGACGCCGAGGTGACCACCTACCGAGCCAACCGGTCGTCCCGGTTCGCCGATCGGGCCGCCGCCCTGTCGTCGGCGGCCGCCGGCCCGGTGCTCGACGCTGGCTGCGGGCCAGGCACCTACCTCCCGTCCCTGGGTCCGGCTGTCGTCGGGCTCGACGCCTCGGTCTCGATGCTCGACCTGGCGACCACCCACGGTCGCCCCCTGGTCCGGGCCGACCTCACCCGGCTGCCGCTGCGGCCCGGCGCGCTCGGCGGCGTGTGGGCCCGCAACTCCTACCTCCACGTGCCCCACGCCGAGCTGCCCCTCGCCCTGGCCGAGCTCCACCGCGCCACGGCCGTCGGCGCCCCGGTGGCGTGCTCGCTCATCACCGGGCCCGACGACGAGGTGGTGTCCGACGACGACCTCCCGGGCCGGCGGTTCTGGCGGTGGAGCGACGCTGCGCTGGTCGACCTGCTCACGGGCGCCGGGTTCGAAGACGTGTCGCTGTCCGGCGACCAGCCCCGCTTCGTCGACGCCGTGCGAGCGCGCACCCTCCCCGACTTCGTGGGACCGGACATGCGCGTGCTGGTCGTGGGGCTGAACCCGTCCCTGCACGCCGCCGATGCCGGCGTGGGCTACGTCACGCCGAGCAACCGCTATTGGAGGGCAGCGATCGGGGCCGGCCTCGTCACCGTCGACCGCGACCCGTGGCACTCGCTGCGCGAGCACGGCGTGGGCATGACCGACCTGGTGAAGCGAGCCACCCGGCGCGCCGACGAGCTCACCGCCGACGAGTACCGGGCGGGCGTCGAGCGCGTCGAGCGCCTCTGCGCGCGCCTGCAGCCGGGCGTGGTGTGCGTGGTCGGGCTCGCCGGGTGGCGCTCCGCCGTCGATCGCAAGGCCGCCGTCGGCCTGCAGCAGCGCGACCTCGGCGGCCGACCCGTCTACGTCATGCCGTCGACGTCGGGCCTCAACGCGAGCAGCCAGCTCCCGGACCTGGTCGACCACCTGCGCGCCAGCCGCGACCTCGCCGACCACCACCGTTCCTGACGCGCATATCGACCGCTCACGGTTGATCTGCGCGTGAAGAACGAGTCGGGATCAAGCCGGGGCGAGGTCCCGGACGGCCTGGCGCATGTCGTAGCCGAAGGGCAGCGGGGCCAGCGCCGGCGTGGTGACGCCGTTGTCGATGTAGCGCTGGATCTGCTCCCGGCACTTCTCCGGCGGGCCGTGCACGATGAGCTCGTCGACCACCGAGTTCGGGATGGCATCGAGCGCGGCCTTGCGGTCGCCGCTGTCCCAGGCGTCCCACATCGGCTGCAGCTCGTCACGGCCGAGCCACTCGTGGAAGGCCCGGTAGACGGGGACGTTCAGGTAGGCGGCGATGGCGAACTTGGCCGCGCCGTAGACCGTGTCCGGGTCGTCGATGGGTGCGCAGAAGATGCGGGCCACGATCTCCTTGGACGACCCGTCGGTGGAGGCGTTCTGCACGATCGGGGCCACCGTGGCGACGTCCTCGGCCGACAGCCAGTTGATGATGGCGCCGTCACCCTCGCGTCCGGCGAGCTTGAGCATCCCCGAGCGCAGGGCGGCGACCAGGATCGGCACCGGTTCGGGCGGCAGGGCCTTGAGCTGGAAGCCGTTGATGGAGAACGTGTCGAAGTCCTCCTTCACCTTCTCGCCGTCGAGGGCCTTGCGCAGGAACCTGACCATGTCCCGGACCTTCTTGTACGGCTCGTCGAACTCGATGCCGTTCCAGCGCTCGACGATGACGTTCGACGACGAGCCGATGCCGATGGCGAACCGGCCGGGCGCGGCCTGCGCCAGCGAACCGACGGACTGGGCGAAGCACGCCGGGCCCCGGGTGTAGGCGGGGATGATGGCGGTGCCGAGCCGGAGGGAGGGCGTCCACACCGAGGCCAGCGCCAGGGGCGTGAACCCGTCGTGGCCGTCGGCCTCGGCCGACCAGACGTCGGTGTAGCCGAGGTCCACCAGCTCCTCGAACTGCTCCTTCTGGGAGTGGAGGGGGCCGCTGAGCGGGATGGTCATGCCGTAGCGCTGCATGTTCGCACCCTGCCACAGCCTCAGGTGGCCTGCTGCTCCTGCATGCGCTTGCGGCGGGCCTCGAACTCCTCGTGGAAGCGCAGGATCGTGGACTGGCTGGCCGTGGCGAGCAGCGTCCCGTCCTCGGCCCAGAGGTGCACGAGGCCGTGCCCGAAGCCGTTGGCGATGGCGTGGACGCGGATGTCGAGCAGGACCCAGTCGGTCTCGACCATGTCGACCATGCGCAGCGTGTTGTCGAGGCTGTTGCCGCCGGCGTGGCGGCCGAGGGCCTGGCCCAGGCCCATGGGCACGTAGTCACCGAGGATGGCGAGGGCGGCCCCGGACATCTCGAGGATGTCGGGCATGCGCGCCCACATCGAGCAGTTGCCCTCCGGCATGGGGTTGCCGTCGAGCTCGTCGAAGGTGCGGGCGTTGGCGAGGCGGAAGTCGAGCCGCGCCATCATCCCGTCGGTGATGCCCTCCTCGTCCGGCGTCACGCCGAAGCGGATGTGGCACTGGTCCGGTGGGGGCACGTCGGGCATCTGCTCCCACATGCCCGCCGCCGGCTTGTCCCGGTGGCCGAGGGCGGCGTTGACGGTGAGGATCTCGCGGTCGCCCACGTGGCCGACGGCGCGGGCCTGGGTGACGCTCCTGCCCTGGTTGGCGACGATGACGTCGATGTCCATGATCGAGCCGGTCTCGGCGTAGGAGAGGTACTGCGCCGTCGCCCAGACCACGGGGCGGCCGGTCGTGCGCTCCATCGCCTCGATGCCGGCACCGAGACCGCAACCGCCCCAGAGGAAGTTCCCCCGGGTCGACACGCCGGGCGTCACCGGGATGTACCACCGGTTCGGGTTGTGGGTCGGCTGCAGGCCGAGGAAGGTCTTGGCGTCCACGGGCCGGGAGCCTACGGAGCACCCTGCGCCGTTCCCTAGTGTCACTGGCCATGACCGACGCCCCCTGGCTGCAGGACGCCTGCTCGCTCGTCGATGCCTACCGGGACGGGTCCCGCAGCCCGGTCGAGGACACCCGGGCGTGCCTGGACGCCATCGAGGCGTCCGACCTCAACGCCTTCTCCCACGTCGACGCCGACGCCGCCCTGGCCGCCGCGAGAGCAGCCGACGTGTCGTTGCCGTTCGGTGGCGTGCCCATGGGCATCAAGGAGCTCGAGAAGGTCGAGGGCTGGCCCGACACCGAGGCGTCGCTGGTCTTCCGGGACCGCATCGGCGACCACGACAGCACCATGGTCGCCCGCCTCCGCGACGCCGGCGCGGTCATCGTCGGCCTGTGCACCGCCTCGGAGTTCGGCGGCCTCAACGTCTCCACCACCCGCCTGAACGGGACCACGCACAACCCGTGGGAGCACGGCCGCACGGCCGGCGGCTCCTCGGGCGGGTCCGCATCAGCGGTCGCCGGCGGGCTGGTGCCGATCGCCAGCGGCGGGGACGGTGGCGGCTCCATCCGCATCCCGGCCGGCTTCAACGGCAACGTCGGGATGAAGGGCACGGCCGGGCGCATCCCCCGGGGCCCGAGGACCGAGATCGCGCCCCTCACCGTGGTGAAGGGCTGCCAGGCCCGCAGCGTGCGCGACGTGGCCCGCTGGTACGACGTGTGCGCCGGCTACGACTTCCGCGACCCGTACTCGCTGCCCAGCCCCGGCGGCTGGGAGGCCGGACTCGGCACCCACGACCTGGCCGGGCTGCGGGTCGCCGTCGTGCCCGACCTCGGTCGCGCCGTGCTGCGTCCCGAGGTGGAGGCCAACGTGCGGGACGCGGCCGCCGCGCTCATCGCCGACGCGGGCCTGGTCCAGGTCGACGTCGAGGTGGCGCTGCCCGGCCTCGGGTTCGAGTGGGCCATGTCGAACCTGGCCCAGCTGGCCAAGGACCTGGACGGGCTCTGGCCGGCGTGCAAGGACGACCTCACCCGGGAGATGGCGATGGGCTTCGAGATGGCCCACGCCAGCTACGACCTGACCATGGCCGCCCAGGTGGAGCGACGCCGCACCGACCTGAACGAGGCGCTGGCCGCCGTCTTCGACCAAGTCGATCTCGTGATCTCGGCCACGAACCCCGACGTGGCCTACCCCGCCGAGATCACCGCGAACACCCGCGTCGGCGACCAGAAGGTCGGCCTGGAGAACAACGGCCTGCTCACGATCCCGGCGAACATCGTCGGGAACCCGGCCGTCTCGGTCCCCGTGGCGCCCGCCTTCGGGCTCCCCGTCGGCATGCAGATCATGGCCCGCCACCACCAGGACGCCCTGCTCCTGGACCTGGCCCTGCAGGTCGAGCGGACCCTCCCCTGGCCCCTCGTCGCACCCGGCGCGCCGGTCTAGATCGTTCTTGTCAGACCCCCTGCGGATGATGGGGGCATGGCAACGCAGACCAGCCTCCGCATCCCCGGCCCCCGCCAGGAGGCCTTCCACCTCGACCCCCGCAGCCGGGAAGCCGGCCGCAAGGGCCTCCTCAAGGCCCGGGCCGCCCTGGCCGACACGATCGCCCGCACCCAGGCCGAGCGCCGGGCCGAAGCCGGCGAGCAGCACGCCCACGCCGCCTGATCTTCGATCTTGACCGCACGGTCAAGATCGGTCGTACACTGCCCCCATGACCGACGTTGTGATCATCGATGCCGTCCGGACCCCCGTGGGGCGCCGTGGCGGTGGCCTGTCCACCATGCACCCGGGCGAGCTGCTCGGCATCGCGCAGCAGGCGCTGATCGAGCGCACCGGCATCGACCCCGCCGAGGTCGGCCAGGTCGTGGCCGGCTGCGTGTCCCAGGTGGGCGAGCAGGCGTTCAACATCGGTCGCACCGCCTGGCTGGCCGCCGGCCTGCCCCAGTCCGTCGCCGCCACCACGGTCGACACCCAGTGCGGGTCCTCCCAGCAGGCCACCAACCTGGCCACCGCCCTGGTCGCCGGCGGCGCGGTCGACGTGGCCGTCGCCTGCGGCGTCGAGGTCATGAGCCGCATCCCGATCGGCTCCAGCGGCCGCAAGGACTTCGGCCTCGGCATCCCGATCCCCAAGACCTACTTCGGCCGCTACGAGATGACCTCCCAGTTCGAGGGCGCCGAGCGCATCGCCGACAAGTGGGGCATCTCCCGCGAGGACACCGACGCCTTCGGCCTCCGCTCCCAGCAGCTCGCCGCCCAGGCCTGGGCCGAGGACCGCTTCGCCACCCAGATCGTGCCGGTCACCGCGCCCGACGCCGACGAGGAGGGCAACCTGCTCGACAGCACCCACACCGTCACCCGCGACGAGGGCCTGCGCGAGACCAGCCTCGAGAAGCTGGGCACCCTCAAGCCCGTCGCCCGCCCCGACGGCGTGCACACCGCCGGTTCGTCCTCGCAGATCTCCGACGGCGCCGCCGCCGTGCTGCTGATGACCGCCGACAAGGCCAAGGCGCTCGGCCTCACGCCGAAGGCCCGCATCGTCGACACCTGCAACGTCGGCGTGGACCCCGTCCTCATGCTCACCGGCCCCATCGACGCCACGTCGCACCTGCTCAAGCGCACCGGCATGAAGATGTCCGACATCGACGTCACCGAGATCAACGAGGCGTTCGCGTCGGTCGTGCTGTCCTGGGCCAAGGAGCACAACCCCGACATGGACACGGTCAACCCCAACGGCGGCGCCATCGCCCTCGGCCACCCCGTGGGCATGTCCGGCAACCGCCTCGCGCTGCAGTTGCTGCTCGAGATGAAGCGCCGCGGCGTGGAGTACGGCGCCGCCGCGCTGTGCGGCGGTGGCGGCCAGGGCGACGCCATCATCGTCAAGACCCTCAATTAGCACACCCTCCGAAGCCCGTTCTGGCCTACCGATCCCCTCGCATGCGGGGGAATNNATCGCCCTCGGCCACCCCCTCGGCGGCACCGGCGCGGTCCTGCTGACCAAGGCCCTCCACGAGCTCGAGCGCACCGACAAGTCCACCGGGCTCGTCACCATGTGCTGCGGTGGCGGTCTTGGCACCGGCACCATCATCGAGCGGATCTAAGCCCCTCCCCACTTCCCCCTCCCCCGGCGCAGCAGCGCCTGCGCCTTCTCGGAGGACGGCAGTGAGGACCCGCACCAGCATCTTCGTGCTCGCGGCCGCCAGCGTGCTGGCGGCCG
>DMTU01000205.1:21261-21531 GCA_003476595.1 Acidimicrobiaceae bacterium
AGCGTGCTGGCGGCCGCCTGCGCGTCTCCCACCCCGGGCGGCGGGCCGCCGGCGGACGGCGACGGGGTGGTCACCCACGTCGTCGACGGCGACACCCTCGACGTCCGGATCGGCGGCACCGAGGAGCGGATCCGGCTCATCGGCGTGGACACGCCCGAGTCCGTCGCGCCGAACCGCCCGGTGCAGTGCTACGGCGCCGAGGCATCGGCCTACCTGGCCAGCCTGGTTCCCGAGGGGACCGCCGTCCGGCTCGAGCGCGACGCCGTCGCC
>DMTU01000205.1:21723-22873 GCA_003476595.1 Acidimicrobiaceae bacterium
GACCAGTTCGGCCGGCTGCTCGCCTACGTGTACCGGGCCGAGGACGACCTGCTGGTCAACCTCGCCCTGGTCGAGCAGGGCTACGCCGATGCGGTCACCTACGGGGACAACGAGGCCCTCTACCCCGAGCTGGTGGCCGCCGAAGCCGAGGCCCGCGACGGGGGCCGGGGCCTGTGGGGCGTGTGCGGCGGCCCCGACGTCGACATCGGCCCACCTCCTGATCGCTAGCGTTCCGCCCGTGCCGACCCTCGCCGAGCGCCTCGGGCATCCACCCGACGCCCGATTGCTCATCGTCAACTGCGACGACCTCGGCTTCTGCCACGCAGCGAGCCACGGCGTCTACCGCGCGCTGCGGGACGGGGTGGGGACGAGCGCCTCGATCATGATCCCGTGCCCGTGGGCGCGGGAGGCGGCCAGCCACTACCGGGGCGAGGACGTCGGCGTGCACCTCACGCTCACCGCCGAGCACGACCTGTACCGCTGGGGCCCCATCACGCACGCCCCGTCCCTGCTCGACGGCGACGGCGGCTTCCCCCGCACCAACGTCGACGTGTGGGAGCACGCCGACCTCGACGAGGTCCGGCGGGAGTGCCGGGCCCAGGTCGAGCGGGCGATCCTGTGGGGCTTCGACGTCAGCCACCTCGACAGCCACATGGGCGTGATGCAGCTCCGCCCCGAGTTCTTCGACGTCTACCTCGACCTCGCCGTCGACTACGGCCTGCCCATCCGCCTGTCGGGCGCCTCCACCCAGCGGGCCATCGGCTTCCCCTTCCGCGACCTGGCCTCCGAGGAGGGGGTCCTGTTCCCCGACCGGTTCCTGTACGCGCCGGGCATCGGATCCCGGAAGGCGATCGAGCGGACGATCTACGACCTGCAACCGGGCGTCACCGAGGTCTACGTGCACCCCGCGGTCGACACCCCCGAGCTGCGAGCCATCGGCGACACGTGGTCCGGTCGGGTCGACGACCTCGACCTGGTGCTCAGCTCCGAGACCCGGTCCCTCCTTGAGCGGGCCGGCGTCACCCTCATCGGCTACCGGGAGCTGCGCGACGCGCAGCGGGCCGGTTGACGGTGCGGCCTCCGCTCCGGCGAGCTGCCGCCGTCGCCATCGCCGCCGCCGCCATAGCCGTCGCCGCCGTCGCCGTCGCCG
>DMTU01000279.1:0-329 GCA_003476595.1 Acidimicrobiaceae bacterium
TCCAGATGGTTCGTCGGCTCGTCGAGGACCAGGAGGTTCACGCCGACGAGCGCGAACGCGGCGAGCACCGCCCGCGTGCGCTCCCCCGGTGAGAGCCTGCTGGTGGGCCGGGACACGTGCTCCGGCCCGAGGCCGAGCTTGGCCAGCTGGGACCGGGCCTCGTTTGCGAGGATCCCGGTCTCGGCGACGAAGGCGTCGACGAGGGCTTCCTCGCCGGCGAAGCGACCGCGCGACTGGTCGAGCGTGCCGACCACGACCGACGGACCGACCCGCACCGTCCCGCTGTCCGGCCGGACGTCCCCGAGCATCGTGCGCAGCAGCGTGGTCTT
>DMTU01000279.1:498-8211 GCA_003476595.1 Acidimicrobiaceae bacterium
TCGGGCGTGACCAGCCCGGCCACCGCGTAAAAAGTCGTGGTCTTGCCCGACCCGTTCGGGCCGACGAGCGCGACCCGCTCGCCGTAGCCGATGTCGAGGGTGACCGGTCCGAGCGTGAACCCTGCGCCGTGGTCGACGACGACGTCGCGCAGGCTGACCACCTCGTCACCCGACCGTCCCGTCGTCGCGAAGTCGAGCCGGAGGTCCCAGCCCTCCCACGGCTTGTCGACCACGTCGAGCCGCTCGAGCGCCTTCTCCGCCCGGGCCGCCTTGCCGGCCAGCTTCTCCGACGACGCCTTGTTCCAGTGGCGGATGAACTTGTCGGTCTCGCCCGAGCGCTTCACCTTCCCGATGCCCTTGGCCGACCACTCCCGGGTCTGCTGGGCCTGGCCTCGGAGGTTGTCCCGCGTCTCCACGTAGCCGGCGAAGGCCTCCTCGGCGTGGCGGCGGGCGGCGGCGCGAGCATCGAGGTAGGCCTGCCAGCCGCCGTCGTAGCGGGTCGCGGTGCGGGCGTGCTCGTCGATCTCCACGACGCTCGTGACCACCCGCTCGAGGAACGCCCGGTCATGGGAGATGAGGACGAAGCCGGCGGGCGAGTGCACGAGGAAGTGCTCGAGCAGGGCGAGCCCGGCCAGGTCGAGGTCGTTGGTCGGCTCGTCGAGGGCCAGGAGGTCGAAGCCGGCGAGCAGCACCGAGGCCAGGTTCACCCGGGCTCGCTCCCCACCCGAGAGCGTCGCCGCCGGCTGGTCGGCCCGGTCGGCCCCCAACCCGACCCGTTCCAGGGTCTCGGCCATCGTCGCGTCGAGGTCGGCGACCCCGAGGTGCAACCAGGTCTCCAGCGCGGCGCTGTAGCGATCGGCGGCATCCGCGTCGCCCGCGGCCATCGCCCGCATCGACGCGTCCAGCTCCCGCTGGGCCATGTCGGCACCGGTGCGGCGGGCGATGACGTCGGCGATGGTCTCGCCCGCCCGCACGTCGAGCTCCTGGGTGAGGTGGCCGACACGCGCATCGGCGGGGACGAGCGCGACCGTGCCGCGCTCGGGTTCCAGGTCACCGACCAGCAGCCGGAGCAAGGTGGACTTGCCCACCCCGTTCGGGCCGACGACGCCGATGCGGTGGCCGCTGGCGACGGTGAGCGACACGTCGGCCAGCACGACCTCGGGGCCGTGGGCGAACGACAGGTTGCGGGCGACGATCTGGGCGGACACTCAGGCCTTGGCGGCCTCGACGGCGCGGACCAGCTCCTCGGTCGGGCGGAACGTGAGCCCGGCGATGGCGCGGTGCGAGTAGGCGACCGTGCCGGCGGCGTCGATCACGAAGACCGAGCGGCGGTAGAACCCGAGCGGGCCGAGGATCCCGTAGGCCTCGCCCACCGCCTTGTCGGTGTCGGCGAGGAGCGGGAATCCGAACCCGCCCTGCTTGTCGGCGAAGTCCTCGTGGCTGGGCACGTCGTTCGCGGAGATGGCGAGCACCTGGGCGCCGACGTCGTGGAACGCGTCGATCTCGGCGGTGTACTCGTTCAGCTGGCGGGTGCAGACGGGGGTGTTGTCGCCCGGGTAGAAGACGAGCACCACCGGTGTGCCGGCGTAGTCGGCGAGGCGGTACGTGCGCCGACCCTCGTCGGTGCCGTCGGTTCCTGCGAGCTCGAAGCCCGGGGCGGCGGCGCCGATCGCCACCATCAGCCGGCCGCCGCTTCCATCATGTCGGCCGTCATGTCGAAGTTGGCGTAGACGGCCTGGACGTCGTCGAGGTCCTCGAGCGCCTCCACGATGCGCAAGGTCTGCTTGGCCTTGTCGGCCTCGGTGATCGGCACGGTGTTCTGCGGCAGCATCGTGACCTCGGAGCTCTCGACGTCGATGCCGGCGTCGTCCAGCGCCTGGCGGACGTCGGGCAGGTCGGTGGCCGGGGTCACCACCTGCCAGATCGACTCCTCGTCGGTGATGTCCTCGGCCCCGGCCTCGAGCGCCACCAGCATGAGGTCGTCCTCGGCGACCGACTTCGGGACGATGATCACGCCCTTGCGGTCGAACTGCCACGACACGGCACCGGGCTCGGCCTGGGAGCCGCCGTTCTTGGTGAAGGCGTTGCGCACGTCGGCGGCGGCACGGTTGCGGTTGTCGGTGAGCACCTCGACGAGCATGCCGACCCCGTTGGGCCCGTAGCCCTCGTAGGTGATCTGCTCGTAGACCACGCCCTCGAGGTCGCCGGTGCCCCGCTTGACCGCCCGCTCGATGGTGTCGAGGGGGATGGAGTTGTCCCGGGCCTTCTGGAACATGGTCCGCAGGGTGGGGTTGGCGTCGAGGTCGCCGCCGCCCTCGCGGGCGGCCACCTCCACCTGGCGGATCAGCTTGGCGAAGACCTTGGCCCGCTTCTGATCGGTGGCGGCCTTCTTGTGCTTGATCGTCGCCCACTTGGAATGGCCGGACATCTAGAGGACCTCCTCGAGGAATCGCCGGTGGATGCGCAGGTCGTCGGACAGCTCCGGGTGGAACGCCGCGACCATCACCGGGCCGGATGCGCAGAGTACGGGTCGACCGTCGACCTCGGCGAGCACGGCCACGCCCTCCCCTGTCCGTTCCACGACGGGCGCGCGGATGAAGGACGCGTGGAACGGTTCGTCGAGACCCTCCACGTCGAGGTCGGCCTCGAAGCTGTCGACCTGGCGGCCGTAGCCGTTCCGGCGCACGGACAGGTCGATGGAGCCGAAGCAGCGCTGGTCCGGGCGGCCGTCGAGGATCTCGCTGCTGAGCAGGATCATCCCCGCGCAGGTGCCGAGCGCGGGCATGCCGTCCGCGAGGCGCTTCGCCACGGGGTCGAACAGGTCGCCGCGCTCGAGCAGCATCGACATGGTCGACGACTCACCGCCGGGCAGCACGAGCGCGTCGACCTCGTCGAGGTGCTCGGGCCGGCGGACCTCGGCCGTGGCGACGCCGCAGGCCTCGAGGGCCCGGGCGTGGCGTGCGAACGCGCCCTGGAGCGCCAGGACGCCGACGGTCGGGATCGCTACCAGCCCCGGTCCTCGAACCGGGTGCCGTCGGTGGCGGTGCCGGCCGGGTCCATGCCGATGCCGGTCATCGGGGTGCCGAGGCCACGGGAGACCTTGGCCAGGATGTCGGCATCGCGGAAGTGCGTGGTGGCCTCGACGATGGCCTTCGCCCGGGGGGCGGGCTCGTCGGACTTGAAGATGCCCGAGCCCACGAACACCGCGTCGGCGCCGAGCTGCATGGCGAGGGCGGCGTCGGCCGGGGTGGCCAGGCCGCCGGCGCAGAACAGCGGCACGGGCAGGGTGCCGGTCTCGGCGATCTCCTGGACGAGCGGCAGCGGGGCACGGAGCTGCTTGGCCCACTCGAACAGCTCGGGCTCGTCGGCCTGGGTGAGCTTGCGGATGTCGCCGGTGATGGAGCGCAGGTGGCGGACGGCCTGGACCACGTTTCCGGTGCCGGCCTCGCCCTTGGAGCGGATCATCGCCGCGCCCTCGGTGATGCGGCGCAGCGCCTCGCCGAGGTTGGTGGCGCCGCAGACGAAGGGGACCGTGAAGGCCCACTTGTCGATGTGGTGGGTCTCGTCGGCCGGGGTGAGGACCTCGGACTCGTCGACGTAGTCGACGCCGAGGGCCTGCAGGATCTGGGCCTCGACGAAGTGGCCGATGCGGGCCTTCGCCATCACCGGGATGCTGACCGCGGCCTGGATGCCGTCGATCATGTCCGGGTCGGACATGCGGGCGACGCCGCCGTCCACCCGGATGTCGGCGGGCACGCGCTCGAGCGCCATGACCGCGACGGCACCGGCGTCCTCGGCGACCTTGGCCTGCTCGGGGGTGACGACGTCCATGATGACGCCGCCCTTCAGCATCTCGGCCAACCCACGCTTCACGCGGAACGTGCCGGTCTCGTGGCTCCTGGCCGTGTCCTGGGCGTCGCTCGACATGTCCCCGAGTCTACGGGCGACCCGGGCCGGATCTCCCAACGCGATCGTGTGACAGGAGCACTGCCAGAACGGTGGGGGCTACAGCTCTCGGAGCAGGTCGATGCGGTCGACGAGGGGCGGGTGGGCGGCGAAGGGATCGTCGTCGTCCGGCGCGGACGGGGCCGCGAACCACAGGGGCTGGAGAGACCGCGGGTTGCGCTCGACGCCGGAGGACCCGGCGCGGACGCGCTCCAGCGCGTTGACCAGGCCGGGCGGGTACTGCGTGGCCCGGGCCGCGGCCATGTCGGCGACCACCACCCGGCGCTCGTCCTCCCCTGCCCGGGCCAGCCAGGCCACGAGGCCGGCGGCGGGGCCGCTGGCGAGCGAGCCGAACAGCGCGGTGGTGACGGTCGGCGCCTCGACCATGCCGTCGCGGACGTCGGCGAGGAGGTGACCGACGATGCCCTCGAGCTCGATGCGCTCGGCCGTGTCGAGCAACCCGCGGGTGATGGCGATGGAGGCCGGGCCGTCGCCGGAGCCCCACACCACGGCGTTGCGGGCCGGGTCCTCGATCACGTGGAGCCGGGGCACGGCGACGCCGACCGCCATCGAGGTGCTGTCGACGACCCCGGCGAGGCGGGGCGCCTCGTCGGCGCCGAGCGTCCGGGCCCCGAGCGAGCCGGCGATGCGCTCGTCGATCCCGCGGCAGCGCGCTGCGGTGACGGCCACCGCCACGACGACGGCGACGATCGGGGCGAGCCAGACGGGGAGGACGAGGAGGCCGAGGACCAGCACCGGCACGGCGACGATCGCCGCGTGCACCGTGGCGATGCGGGCCAGGTCGGTGGTCGGCTCTCGTGCGGTGGACAGATCGGTGGCCACGGTGCTCCGGGGACGGGCGCGGCAGGCGCGGTGCGGGGCCGGGAGTCTACGGACCGCCTCCCCGGCGCACGAGACGGCCCCGGACCACGCACAGTGGTGCGGTCGTGACTAGTCCATCGGGTGTGCGAAATGGCACACCTGGGCGATATCGCCAAAGCGGCGAATCGGACAGGGTGGCGAGGTCAGTCCTGTCTTTTCTGTTGGGGAGCACTTCTTCATGCGTCTGTCCCGTCTCGTCCCGGTCCTCGCGGCCGGGGCTCTCCTCGCGGCGACCACCTCGCCAGCGCTGGCCCAGACCGACCCGGAGCAGGCCGTGGTGGAGGGCGTCGGCACCACGACGGGTGCGCTGACCCTGCTCGGCCTCGACGCCGGCGACCTGCTCTCGCTCGACCTGCTCTCCGATGCGGGCTCGGCCAACATCGACGAGGACCTCGGGCCCCGCCGCGCCGCGGCCCAGATCGCTGCGCTCGCGCTCGAGTCGCCGGCCGCCGGCGTCTCCCAGGTGCTCCCGCTGCTGTCGGTGGAGTCCACCGGTGCCCCCGACGAGCGCTCGCAGGCGGTCACACCGATCGACAACCCGGTCGTCTCCGGTGCCATCGCGCCGCTGCAGCTCAGCGCGCTCGTCGACGAGGCCGGCGCGACCTCGCTGCTGTCGGCCGGGCTCGCCGACGTCGACGTGCTCAGCGGCATCCTCACCCTCGCCGGCACCACCCTCGACCTCGGCAGCACCGCCCTCGTCGGCGACGCCGCCGGCTCACGGGGGATCGACCTCGATGCGCTCACGGTGCTCGACCTCGAGGCGCTGCTCGCCACGCTCGGCATCCCCCTCACCGACCTCCCCCTCGACACCCTGCTCGGCCTGCTCGACGGCCTTGGCCTGCTCGGCCAGCTCGAGGGCCTGCTCGCCCCGCTCGGGCTCGACATCGACGGGTTGAGCGTCGACGCCATCGTGGACCTGGTGGACGGCCTCGTCGGCGAGCTGGATGTCGTGCTCGGCCAGCTCGGCCAGGTCGACGCGCTGGTCGACGAGATCACCTCGCTCGAGGACCTGCAGGCGGCACTGCAAGCCGATTCGGGCTCGTGCGACACGCTCGCGGACCTCGACGACCTGCTCGGGGGCGGCGACACCCTCACCGAGCTCTGCAGCAACGTCACCGGCACCCTGGCCAGCATCACCAGCCAGCTGACGACGCTGACCGCGCAGCTGGACGCCCTGCCCGACCCGACCGAGCTCACCGCACTGGTGGACGACCTGCTCGACCAGGTCCGTGGGGCGCTGGAAGCACCGCTGGACCTGCTCTCGGGCCAGGCCCTGCTCAGCCTCGAGGGCCTCGACGTCACGGTGCTCACCAAGGCCACCGACGACGTGGCCACCTCGGTCGCCGACGTCACCGGCACGCTCGGCTCCCTGCAGGTCGGCGAGCTGCCCGTGCTCGGCACCCTCGACCTCACTGCCCCGACGGCCGACCTGAACGGTCTGCTCGCCCAGGCCGAGGGCCTCGTCGGCGGCATCCTCGGCGAGATCTCTCCCGCCCTGGCCGACCTGGTGTCCATCCGGACCCTGCAGGAGACCACCTCGGTCGAGGAGGTCGCCGGCTCGGTCGTGTCCTCGGCCGCGTTCTCCGGGCTCGAGGTCGAGGTGCTCCCGATACTCGGCGAGCTCACGGGCGTGCTGGCCGGCCTCGGCGGCACCGACTCGCTCGGCGCGGTCCTCGAGGGCCTCGACCTCCCGCTGCCGACGTCGGGTGCGCCCGAGGTGCTCGAGCTCAACGCCCTCCTCGCCCCGATCACCGGGGGCCTGCCCCTGCTCGGCTCACTCGAGGAGGGGCTCGGGCTGCAGGTGGCCACACTCAGCCAGCAGTCCACGTTCACGCCGGTCGCCGCCCAGGCGCCGGCCACCCCGGCTGCGCCCGCGGCACCGACCGCACCGGCCCCGGTGCTGCCCCGCACCGGCAGCGACGACGGCCTGCTCCTGGCTCTCGCCGGCGCCGCGGTGCTCGCGGCCCTCGGCGGCCGCCACCTGGTGCGCCGCAGCGGATCCGACGCCTGAGGCTGACGGCTGCGAGCGCTACGAGCGGGTCGCGCTGATCCGCTCGTAGCGCTCCAGGTACAGATCGGCCAGCAGGTCCATGGAGAACTGGGCGGCCCGCTGGTGCCCGGCCGCCACCAGCTCGGCGCGGTGCAGCTCGTCGTCGAGGGCGCGGCGCAGCGCCGCCGCCAGCGCCGCCGCGTCGCCGACGGTGGCGAGCAGGGCGTCCCGGCCGTGGGTGGCGACGTTGCGGTAGCCGTCGAGGTCGCTGGCCACCACGGCGGTGCCGGCGGCCATCGCCTCGAGCAGGACGACGCCGAAGGACTCCCCCATCAGCGCCGGCGCGCAGAACACGTCGGCGCCGCGCAGGCGGGCCATCTTGTCCTCGTCGCTGATCCGGCCCAGCCACACGATGCGGCGGTCGCCGGCGTAGGCCGCCTGCAGCCGCTCGGTCTCGGGCCCGTCGGAGCCGACCCAGACCGTGACGTCGGAGGGCAGCGACTGGAGCGCCTCGAGCAGCAGGGCCAGGCCCTTGCGGGGCTCGTGGCGGCCGCAGAAGAAGATGGTGGGGCCGTCGCCGGCCGTGACCGGGCCCTCGGCGTAGCGATCGATCTCGATGCCGTTGAAGAGCAGCTCGTACTCCCCCGACAGGTAGCGGTGGGCCAGCGCACGGGCGTCGGGCGACACGGCGACGCGGTGGCGGAGGCGCCGCAGCCCCCATCGCAGGATCGGTGCGGCGTAGCGGTACGAGCTCGAGTCACCGGCGGCGTGGAAGGTGCCGATCATCGGCACCGCGTTCAGGAGCAGCGCCGTCATGGTCGGGCCGGGGGCGAGCGGCTCGTGCAGGTGGAGCACGTCGAAGCCCTCGTCGAGGATGGCCCGCATCGTGCGCAGCT
>DMTU01000279.1:8273-17844 GCA_003476595.1 Acidimicrobiaceae bacterium
GGCCCGCATCGTGCGCAGCTGCGCCGACGGGTCGGGCGCCACCGGCGCGACCGAGCCGTTGGCTGCGGTCGGCACGCTGACGCCGAGCGGGGTGACACCGGCGTCGGGGGGGACGCCGTCCGCGGGGGCGAGCACCCGGGTCGGGTGCCCCTTCGACCGCAGGGCACGGGCCAGCGAGAGCACCTGGCCCTGGACGCCGCCCGGGATGGTGACGCTGTAGGGACAGAGGATGCCGACCTTCACGCCGGATCTCCCGAGCCGGTCCGGCGTCCGGCCGCGGCGAGGGCCTCGTGGTCGCTCGGCCAGTTCGGTGACATGAGGTGCCACTGGGTCGGGTCGATGCGGATCAGGGACTCCAGCTCGTGCGCGATGTCCTGGGTGATGCGGGCGACATCGTCGCGCAGACCGCCCCGACGCTCGATGACCATGGGCGGGCGGACCACGGCGTGGTGCCCGCCGCGGGGCTGCTGGAACATGGCGCCGGGCACCAGGTCGGCGCCGGTGCGCAGCGCGAGCGTCGCCGGGCCGGCCGGGAGCGTGGTGCGCTCACCGAAGAACTCGACCTCGGGACCGGTGCCGTCGATGTCACGGTCGCTGAGCAGGCACACGAGGTCGTTGCGCTTCAGCGCCTTGATGACCTCGCGACCCGCATCGGGGCCGAGGGGCACGATGTGCATGCCGAGGCGCGTGCGGAACTCGGTGAACCACTCGAACACCTCCGGGGGCTCCAGGCGCTCCACGACCGCGGTGATCGGGACACCGACGACCCGGGTGAACCAGAAGCCGGTCCACTCCCAGCCGCCCAGGTGGGGCAGGACGAGGATCGTGCCCTTGCCCCGGTGCAGCGAGCGCTCGAGGTGCTCGTAGCCCTCGTAGGACATGCCGGCGTCGAGCTCGGCGGGGGTGCGCGTGGGCAGCCGGAACGCCTCGAGCCAGTAGGCGGCGTAGGACTCGAAGGTGCGGTTCACCGCCCGGCGCAGGGCCAGGCCGGTGAGGCTCGGGTCGGCCCGCTGGAGGTTCCGGGCCACCAGCATGCGCCGCGTGGCGTCCGGCAGCGCGGCGCCGGTGCCGCCGAGGCGGGCCAGCGGGCCGAGCGCGGGCGGGGGGACCTTGCCGGCAACGGCGGAGGCCGCCTGGAACGCGGTGAGGAGGCGGGACCCGGGCACGAGCCGTGCGGCCCGCGGCTACGGGCGGGCGCGGCGCCGGCGGCGAGCGGCGCGCTGCTGGCGCTCGACCCGTCGCAGGGTGCGGCGGCGGCGGTCGCGGTCGATGGGCGTGGCCTGGGGCACGGTGGCCGACGCCTGCTTCCACACCTTCATGAAGCGCTGCCCGGCCGTGATCAGGGTGAGCACCAGCATGATCCAGAGCACGGGGATCAGCAGCGAGTCGAACAGCAGGGCGAAGCCGAGCAGGATCAGCCGCTCGGCTCGCTCCATGAGGCCGCCCCGGGCATCGAAGCCGAGGGCCTCGGCCTTGGCTCGCTCGTAGGAGATCAGGAGTGACGCGCCGAGCACGGCCATGGGGAGCAGCCCGATGCGGCCCGGCTCGGTGGTGTCGAGGTACCAGGCGACGCCGCCGAGCAGGACGGCATCGGCCACGCGGTCCATCGTCGAGTCGAAGAACGCCCCCCGAGGGGACGCGGTGCCCGACGCCTTGGCCACGGCGCCGTCGAGGACGTCGGGGATGGCGGTGAGGGCGAGCAGCAGCAGGCCGCCGCGCAGCGCCCCGTTGGCGATGGCCACGGCGGCGGCACCGGACATCAGCACGCCGAACGCGGTGAGGTGGTCGGCCTTGATGCCCGCACGACGCAGGTTGGCGCCGACCGGCTTCAAGCCCTTCTCGACGCTGGTGCGGAAGCGGCCATCGAACACGCGCAAAGCGTACCAAGCACCCGGCCGGTACCGTCGGGACCATGGCCTCCCTGCCGACCGACCACCTCAGCCCGAGCGATGCCGCCGTGGCCGTGCGCTCCTTCCCCCGCCGCTTCCGCGGGGTGCTCGCCCGGCCCGATGAGACCGGCGACACCGACGATGGCCAGCAGGCCGACCCCGACGAGCTGGCCCGCCGCGTCGGTCCCGACGGCCGTTCGGCCGCCGACCACCTCCTCGCGGCCGACGGCGTGCTCGCCCTCCTCGACCGGGCCCTCGAGCAGGTCCGCAGCGACGACGACCCGGTCCTGCACCCCGCGGTGGCCGACCTCCGCGGCAGCTGGTGGGACGACGAGCACACCCCGTTGCCCGCGCTGCTGGATCAGCTCGAGCACACCGCCGAGCGCTGCGCCGACCGCATCGATGTCGTCGCCACCGACGACTGGGGTCGCCAGGTCCGCGTGGCCGACGCCGACGCCACGGTCGGGGTGCTCGACGTGGTGCGCGAGGCGGTCGACGTCGTGGCCGGCCACCTCCGCAGCGCCGAGCGCACCATCACCGCGGTCCGCTGATCAGGCCGCTCGACCCTGGACCTACGCGGTGAGCTTGCCGTCGAGGTCCGACCAGTCCTCGGGGTTGCCCTCCACCAGCGTGTCCACGATCGCGCCGTCGACGCCGTCGACGAGCACGAAGCCCCGCTGCTCGGGCGGCTCCTCGGCCGAGTAGAGCAGGATCCGCCACGTCGGGCGGCTCCGCAGCCCCCGCCAGCCCATCTGCGCCGACGCGTGGCCGACCGGGAAGCCGACCGCACGGGATGCCTCCACCAGCGCGTCGCGCTCGTCGACCTCGAGGTCGAACCCGGCGAGCAGGTGGTAGCCGCCGACCAGGGCGAGCACGATGCCGACGATGAGGATGCCGTCGTTGACGAGCACGGCATCGTCGCCGGCGAGGGCCCACAGCGCGATGCAGGCCGCGGCGGTGAGCAGGTACAGATAGCCGGGGATGCGCCGGCGGTTGTTGTCCGGGAAGACGTAGGGACCGACGTAGCCGGCGGCATCGAGGTCCTCGGGCAGCTCGTCGACGTGCTCGTCATCGCGGTCGTTCACCGGCGCGACGGTACCGGTGCCTCTCGGGCGGGCGGAAACAGCGACGGGCGAGGTCGACCCCGGGGTTACCGTGCCCCCCCGTGGGTGCGATCGAGGTGAGCGATGCGGGCTACCGCCTGCCCGGGGGGCGGACGCTCTTCGACGACGTCTCGTTCCGGGTCGGCGACGGGCAGAAGGTCGCCATGGTCGGCGCCAACGGCGTCGGCAAGACCACCCTGCTCCGCCTGATCGCGACCACGGCCACCGGGGAGCCCCACGACGCCCACACCGGCACCATCCGCGTCGACGGGCGGGCCGCGGTCATGGACCAGCTGGTCGGGATGCGAGGCACCGGCGGCACCGTGCGGGACCTCTTCGTGTCCCTCGCCCCGCCGCACGTGCGGGCCGCCGCCGATCAGCTGACTGCAGCCGAGAAGGCCATGGCCGGGGCCGAACGCGGTGGGAAGCCGTCGTTCGTGGCCGAGGTCGGCATGCGCCTCGCCGAGGCCCACGGCCGCTGGGGCGACGTCGACGGCTACGACGCCGAGGTCCTCTGGGAGGTGTGCTGCACCGAAGCGGTCGGGCTGCCCCTCGACGTCGCCTGCCGTCGTCCCCTGTCCACGTTCTCCGGCGGGCAGCAGAAGCGCCTGGCCCTCGAGTACCTGCTGCGCGGCGACGCGGCGGTGCTGCTGCTCGACGAGCCCGACAACTTCCTCGACATCCCGGGCAAGCGCTGGCTCGACCGACGGTTGGAGGAGAGCCGCAAGACCGTGCTGTTCATCAGCCACGACCGCGAGCTGCTCGCCGCCAGCGCCGACAAGATCGTCACCATCGAGGGCGACGGCGCCTGGACCCACGGCGGGTCCTTCGCCACCTACCACCAGGCCCGGGCCGACCGCCACGCCCGCCTCGCCGACGACCACAAGCGCTGGACCGAAGAGCGCAAGCGCCTCGTGGAGCTGGTGCGCATCATGAAGGAGCGGGCCAAGGTCTCCGACGCGAACGCGTCGCGGGCCCGGGCGTTGGAGACGCGCCTGCGCCACTTCGACCAGGCCGGTCCGCCCCAGGAGCAGCCCAAGGAGCAGCGCATCACGATGCGGATCGCCGGCGGTCGCACCGGCAAGCGGGCCATCACCATCGAGGACCTCGAGCTCACCGACCTGACGTTCCCGTTCTCCGTCGAGATCTCCTACGGCGAGCGGGTCGGCGTGCTCGGCGCCAACGGCACCGGCAAGTCCCACCTGCTCCGCCTCCTCGGCGGCGACGGCACCGTCGCGCACGAGGGTCGCTGCGAGCTCGGCGCGCGCGTGGTGCCCGGCCACTTCTCCCAGACCCACGACCACCCCGAGCTGCAGGGCCGCACGCTCGTCGACGTGCTGCGCGCCCGCGACCTCGACCTCGGCGCGTCGATGAGCCGGCTCCGCCGCTACGAGCTCCAGGACGCGGCCGACCAGACCTTCGAGACGCTGTCCGGTGGCCAGCAGGCCCGGTTCCAGATCCTGCTGCTGGAGCTCGGCGGCGCCACGCTGCTGCTGCTCGACGAGCCCACCGACAACCTCGACCTGGTCTCGGCAGAGGCGCTGGAGGACGCGCTCGAGGCCTTCGACGGCACGGTCGTCGCCGTCACCCACGACCGGTGGTTCCTGCGCGCGCTCGACCGCTTCCTGGTCTTCGGCGAGGACGGCGAGGTCGAGGTGCGCGACGAGCTCAGCCGGGCCAGGCCCGGCGCAGCTTCTCCCACGTGACCGACAGCGGCTCGGGCAGGACCCGGGCTTCGGCGACGGTGGTCATGAAGTTGGAGTCGGCGTCCCAGCGGGGCAGGACGTGGCCGTGCACGTGGGTCGGCACCCCGGCCCCGGCGGCCCGTCCCAGGTTGAAGCCCACGTTCACGCCCTCGGGCCGGTACGCCGCCTTGATGGCGTGCACCGCCTCGTTCACGAGCCGCCACACGTCGGTGGACTCCTCCCCCGTCAGGTCCTCGAGCGCGCCGACCTCGCGGTAGGGCATGACGAGCAGGTGCCCGGTGCCGTAGGGGTAGGCGTTGAGGATCGCGAAGGCGTGGTCGCCGCGGTGCACGAGGTACGCCGCCTCGTCGGTGAGATCGCCGGCGTCGATGGACCGGAGGATCCGGGTGAACACGGAACCCTGCTCGGCGGAGAGTCCCGCGTTGCCGTCGGCGGTGACCTCGTCCATGTACGCCGTGCGCCAGCCGGCCCAGAGCCGGTCCAGCGGCGAGCGGGCTCGCTCGTGCTCAGGCGTGGTCACGGATCTCGGCCGTGATGCGCTCGATCAGGTCGGCGACGGGGATGTCGCGCTCGGGCTTGTCGCCGCCGCGGACGTTGTCGGCGACGGTGTCGTTGGCCACGTCGTCGCCGCCCACCACGAGGATGTGGGGCACCTTCTCCATCTTGTGGCGGCGGATGCGGGCGCCGAGGCCGTCGTCGGCCGCCGACACCTCGACCCGCACGCCCGCGTCGCGGAGGCGGTCGGCGACGGTCTGAGCGTGGTCCTCGTGCTCGTCGGCCACCGGGCACACCACGGCCTGGACCGGCGCCAGCCAGGTCGGGAACGCGCCGGCGTAGTGCTCGAGCAGCACGCCGAAGAAGCGCTCGATCGATCCGAACAGGGCCCGGTGCAACATGATCGGCCGGTGGTGCTCGTTGTCGGCGCCGACGTAGGTGAGGTCGAACTTCTCCGGGTGGTTGAAATCGGCCTGGATCGTCGACAGCTGCCACGAGCGACCGATCGCGTCCCGGACGTCGATGTCGATCTTGGGGCCGTAGAAGGCGGCGTCGCCCTCCTTGACGCCGTACTCCAGGCCGTGGCGGTCCAGGGCCTCGCGGAGCGCCTCGGTGGCCTTCTCCCAGATCTCGTCGCTGCCGACGTACTTGTCCGGGTCCTTCGTCGACAGGTTGAAGGTGAAGTCCTCGAACCCGAACGCCCGCAGCACGGACAGGACGAAGTCGAGGAGGCCGGCGATCTCGTCGGCGAGCTGCTCCTCGGCCACGTAGATGTGGCTGTCGTCCTGGGTGAACCCCCGGATGCGCATGAGGCCGTGCAGGGTCCCGGCGCGCTCGTAGCGGTACACGGTGCCGAGCTCGTACAGCCGCAGCGGCAGCTCCCGGTAGCTGCGCTGGCGCCCCCGGTACACCAGGCAGTGCATCGGGCAGTTCATCGGCTTCATGTAGTAGGTGCCGTTGTCCATCTCCATCGGCGGGTACATGCCGTCGGCGTACCAGTGGAGGTGGCCCGAGGTCTCGAACACGCCGGCCTTGGTGAGGTGCGGCGTGTAGACGAACTCGTACCCGCCCTCCTCGTGACGAGCGCGGGAGTAGTCCTCCATCAGCTTGCGGACGATGCCGCCCTTGGGGTGCCAGACCGCGAGGCCGCCCCCGATCTCGCTCGGGAACGAGAACAGGTCCAGCTCGGTGCCGAGCCGGCGGTGGTCGCGCTTGGCCGCCTCCTCGAGGTGCTGGAGGTGGTCGGCCAGCTCCTGCTTGGTGGCCCAGGCCGTGCCGTAGATGCGCTGCAGCTGGGGGTTCTTCTCGTCGCCGCGCCAGTACGCCCCGGCGACGCGCATCAGCTTGAAGTGGCCGAGGTGGTCGCTCGTGGTGGGCACGTGCGGGCCGCGGCACAGGTCGATGAAGCCGTCGTGGCCGTGGAAGGTCTGGTTCGGGCGGGGCTCGGGCGGGATGTTCTCGTAGCAGCGCACCTCACCGCGATCCGACGTGGCCGACATCGGGTCGGTGGACGCGTTCTCGATGATCTCGAGCTTGTACTTGTGGTCGGCGAAGATCGTCCGGGCCTCGTCCGCGCCGATCTCGCTCTTCACGAAGGGCTGGGACTCCTTCAGGATCTCCCGCATCCGCGCCTCGATGCGCTCGAGGTCCTCCTCGTGGAACGTGCCCCCGTCGGGCAGCTCGAAGTCGTAGTAGAAGCCGTTCTCCACGGGCGGCCCGATGCCGAACGTGGCACCCGGGAACAGCTCGAGCACGGCCTGGGCCAGGACGTGGGCCGTCGAGTGCCGGATGACGTAGAGGCCCTGGTCCGAGTCGGCGGTGACGATCGCGACCCGGTCGCCATCGACCAGCTCGTGGCTCAGGTCCCGCTCGACGTCGTTGACCTCGGCGATGACGGCCTTCTTGGCCAGGCCCCGGGCGATCGAGCGGGCGAGGTCGCCGGCAGTGGACCCGGTGGGCAGCTCGCGGCTGGATCCATCGGGGAGCGTGACGGCGATCTGTTCGGGCATCCGAGCGAGGCTACTGACCCTTCTCCGGACGCCAGAACACCGTTAGGAGGGCGAGGGCGCCGCCGAAGCCGGCAGCGAGGACGATCCAGAGGCCGTCGCTGCCGGGAACGGGCTGGAACAGGTCCAGGGCCTCGTCCAAGGACCAGCTGCCCGGGCCGATGACGCCGAGGGCCACCCCGGCGGCGATGAGGGTCATCACGTACTCCCAGCCCTCACCGGGCCGGAAGATGAAGAAGCCGTTGCCCCGGTGGTTGGTGATGAGCGCCACGGTCATGGTGCCGACCACGGCGGCGGCGCCGAGCGGGGTGAGCAGCCCCAGCACGAGCGACGCACCGGCGGCGAGCTCGGCGACGCTGGCCAGCCAGGCGTGGAGGATGCCGGGCTTCATGCCGAGCGAGGCGAACCAGCCGGCGGTGCCCTCGATCTTCCCGCCCCGGAAGACGTGGTTCCACCCGTGGGCGAACATCACCGCGCCGATGGCGCAGCGGAAGACGAGCAGGGCGAGGTCGACGGCGTCCTGGTCCATGGACGACGAGCCTCCCACGCGGCTCAGCCCGGAACTAGGACCACCACTTCGACAGCACGTCGGCGGACGAGCGGCGGACGTCCACGTCGTGGTGGACCTCGACGTCCGCGACGTCCTCGACGTCGTGGGCACCGCCGGCACCCACGAGCACGCGCTCGCGCTGCCGTGCGGGCTCCGGCGCCGGCTCGGCTCTCGGGTGGCCGTTGCCGTTGCCGAGCTCGACCGGTTCGGCCACCGGTGCCGGGGCGGCGACCTCGGAGGCCTCGGGCTCGCGCTCGTCGTCGCGCTTGTTGGCGTAGGTGTCGACGTACTCCTGGCCCGAGAGCTTGCGGATCTCGAACATGACCTCGTCGATGAGCTGGCGCAGCACGAGGCGGTCGTCGGCCCGATCCCGGTACCGGGTGACGTCGATCGGCGCACCGATGTTGACCTGGCAGGACCGGAACGGCTGGGGCAGCGCGGCCCCCGCCGGCTGGATGCGGTCGGTGCCGCGCAGGCCGACGGGGATCAGCGGGGCGCCGGTGCGCAGCGCGAGGCGCGCCGGCCCCGTGTGCCCGCGGTGGAGCCGCCCGTCGCGCGAGCGCGTGCCCTCCGGGTAGATGCCGAACAGCTCACCGCGCTCGAGGACCCGGGTGGCGGTGTCGAGGGCACGCTGGCTGGCGCTGCCCCCTTCGCGGTCGATCGGGATCATGCCGATGGCCGGGAAGATGTGGCGGGTCTTCCACGAGTCCATGTACTCCGCCTTGCCGACATAGCTGATCCGGCGGGGAAGCACGACGGGCAGGACCATGGAGTCGAAGAACGAGATGTGGTTCGGGCAGAAGATGGCCGGGCCTTCCGCCGGCACGTTGTGCGCACCGGTGACGTTGATGCGCCAGAGCGCGTGCATCAACGGGCGGATCAGCCCCCTGGCGACCGGGTAGAGCTGTCCGTACTCGCGGTCGTCCCCCATGGGTCGGAAGGTACCAGCGGGAACCCGACCTGCGTCGGCAGATCGCTCAGTCGGCCGGCGCGAGCCGGACGCCGAGCAGCAGCGCGGCGGTCGTGACATCGGCGCCGGCAGCCGACGCGACGTCGATCGCCTCGATGGCACCCGGGGTGTCGAGGTCCTCGTCGAGGTGGGCCCGCACGGTCTCGAGCACCGCGGTGCCGTCACCTCCGGCGCCGGCGCCGGCGCGCCAGCGGGCGAGCCGGTCGGCGGCCTCGGGCATGAGGTCGTCGTGCCACTCCCACCCGTCGCGGTAGTGGTGCTTCACGACGGCGAGGCGGATGGCCATGGGCTCCCAGTCCTCGCGCAGCACCGACACGAAGACGAGGTTGCCGAGCGACTTGGACATCTTCTCGCCGTCCATGCGGACCATCGCCTGGTGCATCCAGTGGCGCACGAAGGGCTCGCCGGTGGCCGACTCCGACTGGGCCGCCTCGCACTCGTGGTGCGGGAAGATCAGGTCCGCGCCCCCACCGTGGAGGTCGATGGTCGTGCCGAGCTCGCGCAGCGCAAGCGCCGAGCACTCGATGTGCCAGCCGGGCCGGCCCGGACCCCACAGCGAGTCCCACGACGGCTCGTCGGGCAGGGACGGCTGCCACAGCACGAAGTCCAGCGGGTCCCGCTTGTTCGGGTCGTCGATGTTGCCGCCGCGCTCCGCCGCGTACTCGAGCATCGTCGCCCGGTCGTAGCCCGACACCTGCCCGAACCGCTCGTAGGTGGAGATGTCGAAGTAGACGGCCCCGCCGGCCTGGTAGGCGTGGCCCCGGTCGAGCACCATCCCGATGAAGCCGCGGATGTCGGCGATGGCCGAGGTGGCGCGGGGCTCGCTCCACGAGGGGAGCATCCCGAGGGCGA
>DMTU01000279.1:18016-20039 GCA_003476595.1 Acidimicrobiaceae bacterium
TCGCTCCACGACGGGAGCATCCCGAGGGCGATCATGTCGTCGTCGAACTTGGCCGTCTCGGCCGCGGCGAGGTCGAGGTAGTGCACGCCGATCTCGCGGGCCCGGCCGAGGATCGAGTCGTCGACGTCGGTCACGTTGCGCACGCAGCGCGTCTCGTGGCCCCGGTCGCGCAGGCGGCGCTGGAGGACGTCGTAGCCGACGTAGGCGGCGGCGTGGCCGAGGTGCGTGGCGTCGTACGGCGTGATGCCGCACGTGTACATGGTGACGACCTCGCCCGGCTCGAACGGGACGATCTCGCGCCGCGCCGTGTCGTAGAGCCGCAGCTGGCTCACGTCGCGTTGGCGTCCTCGTCGGCGTCGCGGCCGGCAGCCACCGCGGCGCGGGGCGGCTTCTTGGGAAGCCCGGTGAGGCTGTCGGGCAGCCCGTTGAACTTCACCGCGACCCGCGTCTTGTAGCGGACGTTCAGCTGGAGCAGCACGGCCGTGAACGACTCGATCGGCGTGGACTGCGACAGCTCGCCGGCGTCGAGGGGCCGCATGTTCGGGATGGCCTGGATCAGCTCGGTGGTCAGGGCCGTGGCCTCCTCGTGGTCCGAGCAGATCAGCACGTCGGTCTCGATGGGGTGGTCGAGGTCGCCGAGCTCCTTGGCCGGCACGTGGTGGAACGCGCCGGCGACCTTGCAGTCGGGCACCACGGCCTGGATGCTGGCGGCCACGCTGCCCCGGGGCGGGACCAGCGGCTGGAACTCCTTGCCGATGCGGGTGAGCGCGTTGGCCATGGAGATGACGACCTTGTGCCCGAGCTGCTCGCGCACCGAGGCCGCGGTCTGGGTCGCGCCGTCCCACGGGGTGGCGATGACCACGACGTCGGCACCGGCGGCCGCGGCGTTGTCGCCGGCCTCGATGGCCAGGGTGCGATCGGGCCACTTCGCGAGCAGCTCGTCGACCTTCTCCTTGGCCCGGTCCGCCGATCGCGACCCGATGATGACGTCGTAGCCCACATCGGCGAGGCGTGCCGCGAGTGCGGAGCCGGCGGGACCTGTTCCTCCGAGGATTCCGATCTTCACGCGGCGGACTCTACCGGTGGGGTCCTCGGCCGAACCCAAACCGGTCCTAACGTGGCGGATCGTGCAGGACCCCCACGACGACGGCGCGGCCCGACCGCCCCAGCAGCTCTCGCCCGTGCCCTTCGTCGTGGCCCTCGTCGGCGTCATCGTCGTCGCGACGCTCGCGTTCGTGTTCCTCCGGGCCGAGGACGACGGCCGCCTGGTGCGGCCGGATCGGCTGCAGGCCGTCGACGAGGACACCATCTCGGCCACGGCCCTCGGGCAGCCGGGCTGCGCACGCATCGACCGGGCCCAGGTGGACCTGTCCGACACCGAGGTCCTGGTCGAGCTGGTCGTGGTCGACGTCGAGGGGCCGTGCTCGGACGTGACGGTGGACCTGGTCGCCGAGATCACCCTGCCCGAGCCGGTCGGCGATCGCGCCCTGCGCGCCGGCGTGGGCCGCACCCGGCTGCCGTGCACCGGCGACGGCACCTCCGCCACCTGCGGCCCGCCCGCCTGAGACGCGATCGGTAACGTCGCCGCGCCCCCCGAGGTCAGGAGGCCAATGGGAATCCTCGACGGCAAGCGACTGCTCATCACCGGTGTCCTCACGGACGCGTCCCTCGCGTTCGGCGTGGCCAAGCTGGCCCAGGAGGAAGGGGCCGAGATCGTGCTCACCGGCGCGGGCCGGGCGCTCCGCCTCACCCAGCGCACCGCACGCAAGCTCCCCACCGAGCCCGACGTCCTCGAGCTCGACGTCACGGTGCCGGACCACGTCGAGGCCGTCCGCGACGCCCTCGGCGCCAAGTGGGACCGGGTCGACGGTGCGCTCCACGCCATCGGGTTCGCCCCCGAGTCCTGCCTGGGCGGCGGGTTCACCGAGGCGCCGTGGGAGGACGTGGCCGTCGCGATGCAGATCTCGGCGTACTCGCTCAAGACCATCGCCGACGTCGTCGTGCCCCTCATGCCCGAGGGCGG
>DMTU01000279.1:20203-21260 GCA_003476595.1 Acidimicrobiaceae bacterium
GCGCTGGAGTCCACCTCGCGCTACCTGGCCCGCGACCTCGGCCCGAAGAACGTCCGGGTGAACCTGATCGCGGCCGGCCCGATCCGGACCATGGCCGCCAAGTCGATCCCCGGCTTCTCGGCGTTCGAGGACGTGTGGGACGACCGCGCCCCGCTCGGCTGGGACGTCAACGACTCCGCCGGCGTGGCCCGCACCACCGTGGCGATGCTGTCGGACTGGTTCCCCCAGACCACCGGCGAGATCGTCCACGTCGACGGCGGCTACCACGCCATCGGGGCGTAGAGCTCACGCGAACCAGCGGGGGTTGGCGACCCGGAGCTTGTCGACGACCGACTCCGCCATCGCCCGCACCACCTCGTCGCCGTTGAGGCTGCCGTCGCGGACGCCGGCGGCGAAGGCGAGGTCGTCGGCCACGCCGAGCGATTGCAGGCGCGCGGCGTGGTCGGCCTCCATCGCCGGACCCATCGTGGCCTCGCGCTCGAGGGTGGCCAGCACGTTCTCGGCGACCCGGCTGTGGAACCCGACCCGCCCCGAGGCCTGCTCGCGCACGTCACCGGCCACCCACTCGCGCACCGCTTCGAGCAGCTCGGCCGCGGTCGGGCGCCCGTGCAGGCCGGGGGCTCCCCCACCCGTCGGCGCCGGGCGGGCGATCGCGGCGGCGAGCGCGTCGGGCTCGAGCAGCAGCAGCAGGTCGTGCTCGTTCTCGCACACCCGCCGGCCGATGGCGGCGAGCTCCATCGATCGGGACAGGCCCTCCAGGTGGGCCCGGGCCTGCATGATGCACATGATCCCCCACTTGAGGGTGCCGAGCACCTCCCACCACAGGACGACGTCGCGGTCGACGGGCCGCCCGGACGCCTCGGCGTACGCGTCGAACAGCTGGTCGTAGGGGCCCACGCCCGCCACCGGCGCATCGCTGCCGAAGCGCCAGGCCCGGGTGCACAGCCAGCCGAGGTCCTCCATCGGATCGCCGATGTGGGCGAGCTCCCAGTCGATGACCGCCTCCAGCCCGTCGGGTCCGACCATGAGGTTGCCGAGGCGGAAGTCGCCGTGGACG
>DMTU01000279.1:21349-21817 GCA_003476595.1 Acidimicrobiaceae bacterium
AGGCGGAAGTCGCCGTGGACGATCGCGTCGCCGCTCGACGGGGGCCGGTTGGCCTCCAGCCACCGGAAGGCGTGCTCGAAGGTGGGGTGCGGGTCGCCGAAGTCGTCGAGCACCGTGCGGTACTGGGCGACCTGGTCGGTGCGCTCCAGGCCGGGCACCGCATCGGCCGGGACCCGGTGGATCGCGGCCAGGGCGCGGCCGCAGTCGGCGGCCAGGCGATCGCGCGCGGACGCGAACTCGTCGTCGCGCAGGATCTTGCGGGCGATCGTCTCGCCCTCGACGAAGCGGGACACGAGATACCCGGCGCCGAGGTCACCGGGTTCGCCGGACGCGCTGACGAGGGGCGGGACGGGCACGCCGGCGTCGGCCGCAGCCCGGAGCATCGACGCCTCGGTCGCCATCGCCCCGGTGCGGGGCGACCCGGACCGCTCCCGCTGCAGGATGAACCGGTCGCCGGCGGCCTCGAAG
>DMTU01000279.1:21974-22199 GCA_003476595.1 Acidimicrobiaceae bacterium
GGCAGCCTCGAAGGCCCACGTCTCGCGCGACGCTCCCCCGGTGAGCCGGCGCAGGCCGCCGACCTCGAGGCCGGGGTCGTCCAGCTCCGTGCGGAGCAGTTCCTGCAGGCGGTCGGCGAGCTCGTCGGGCGTCACGCCGGGGATCCTGCCAGATGCGGCAACACCCGTTGCCAGTTAGCCGGATCGGCGGGCTAGCCGCAGGCGGCGCGGGTGGCGGGGTACGGG
>DMTU01000279.1:22481-22643 GCA_003476595.1 Acidimicrobiaceae bacterium
GTCGCCGACGTAGCCGATGACGGTGCCGGCCGACACCCGGCCGGATGCGCCGTACCGGGACAGGTGGGTGCCGTAGTAGTAGTGCCCGTTGTCGCCCGACAGGTGGAACGACAGGCCACCGATGGAGTTGCCGCGGTGGCTCACCGTGCCCGACACCGGGGC
>DMTU01000073.1:0-5406 GCA_003476595.1 Acidimicrobiaceae bacterium
GTCCAGCTGGCGTCCGCCGTGGTTGGACAGCACCACGCCGTCGGCACCGTGGTCCACCACTTTGCGGGCGTCCTCGACGGTCTGGATGCCCTTGACCACGAGCTTGCCTTTCCAGGTGTCCCGCAGCCAGTCGAGGTCCTCGAACGTGAGCGTCGGATCGAACATGGAGTTGATCAGGTCCGCGACGGTTCCGGTGTAGCGCGAAAGCGAGGCGAAGGTCAGCGGCTCGTGGGTGAGGAAGTTGAACCACCACTCCGGCCGGTAGGAGGCGTCCAGCACGGTCTTGATCGTCAGTGCCGGTGGGATGGTCATGCCGTTCCGGACGTCGCGCAGCCGGGCCCCGGCGACGGCGGTGTCCACCGTGACCATCAGGGTGTCATTGCCGGCCCTGGCGGCCCGCTCGATCAGTTCCAGCGAACGGTCCCGGTCCGTCCACAGGTAGAGCTGGAACCAGTTCCGGCCGTCCGGAGCGGCGGCGGCGACGTCCTCGATGGAGGCAGTGCCCATGGTGGAGAGCGTGTAGGGGATGCCGGCGGCCGCGGCGGCCTGGGAACCGGCGTACTCACCCTCAGACTGCATCATCCGGGTGAATCCGGTGGGTGCGATGCCGACCGGCAGCCGGGACGTCTTGCCCAGGATGTCGGTGGTCAGGTCCACTTTGGAGACGTTACGGAGGATGCCGGGGCGGAACTCGATGTCCAGGAATGCCTCGCGGGCGCGGCGCAGGGTGATCTCCGCTTCGGCCGCGCCGTCGGTGTAGTCGAACGGGGCCTGCGGCGTGCGGCGCTTCGCCTGGTCGCCGAGGTCCCAGATGGTGCTGGCACGCCGCAGCCTGGCGGCGCGGCCGAACTCGGGCTTCTTGAACTGCATCAGCGGGGCGAGGTCCGAGTACTTGGGGACGCGGCGCTTCAGTGCCGGAATCCGACCCGGAGTGGCCGCGGCGGAGTGAGTGCCCGCGCCGGTGTCTTGGGGTTGTGTGGGCGCCTCGGGGTTGCCGGGTTCGATGGTCTGCGTCATTGCTGCCTCCGGGCAGGTCTCGTGGTCCTGGATGTCGGGATCGCCCCAAATAGCACTGCGGGGGATTGTGGTCCAACCACAGTCTAGGCCTGTGGTCCAACCACATCAAGTAGGATGGGCCCATGCGTACCCACCAGCTTGTCCTGCAGTGGATTGAGGGCCAGCTCTCCAGCGGTCAGCTGGCCCTGGGCGGACGGCTCCCGGCCGAGCGTGCCCTCGCCGAGCAGCTCCAGGTCTCCAGCGCCATCGGGGCGTTCCTCGTCGGGCTCGCCCTGTCCGGGCCGGTGCAGCACCGCGCGACGGTGCTCGTCGAGCCGCTGCGCAACCTCTTCGCCCCCATCTTCTTCCTCTTCTTCTCCTTCGGCATCGCCCCGCGCTCGCTCGTGGACGTGCTGCTGCCCGCCCTCGCCCTCGCCGTCGTGAGCGCGGCGACCAAGATGCTCTCGGGGTGGGTCGCCGCCGGGCGATCCGGCATCGGGGTCCGGGGCCGCGTCCGTGCCGGCACGGCGCTGATCGCCCGGGGCGAGTTCTCCATCGTGATCGCGTCCCTCGGCGTGAGCACCGTGGACGGTGCCGACCTCGGCGCGTTCGCGGCCGCCTACGTGCTCATCACCGCGGTGCTCGGCCCGATGGCGGCCAAGTACGCCGACCGCATCCCCGTCCCCGCGAGGCTGGCGAGCACGGCGTCGACCTGAGCGCCCTCAGCTCGCGTCGGGGACGATCCGCCGGCCGGAGATCTCCTCGGCCCGGATCTGGACCCAGTCCTCCCGCTCGACCGAGTCGGCCCACGGGTGCAGCTCCAGCTTCTCGAGCTCCTCGGGGTCGTCGGCGAGGTCGGCGACGCCACGCACCAGCACGCTCCAGCCGGTTCGCTCGATGACGTCGAAGCTGTCCACCTGGAAGGCCACGGGCTCGGCCATGAGCGCCTCGTGGAGGAGCGAGCCACGCAGTGTCCGGAACACGATCCGGTGCCCGACGACCGCGTGGTTGACGGGGAGCACCATCGGCTCACCCGCCTCGTTGAACGCGACCCGTCCCACGGGCGAGTCGGCGAGGAGCTGCCAGCACTCCTCCGGGGCGATGACCTCCAGGCCCTGGTGGTCGAGACTGGTTCCTCCGGTGCTGTCCATGTCCCGATCGTGCCGGTCGCGCCACCCCCTGCGACAGGGTCCTCGGTCCCGACCCGCTACTCCTGGGCCACTCGCAGGATGTCGTCGACCACGGACGCCACGGGGGCCTCGCCGTCCACGACGGCGTGGTGCTCGCCCGACGGGTGCTCCAGGTCGGCGAGCTGGCTGTGGAGCAGCTCGGCGGGCATGAAGTGCTCGGTGCGGCTCGCCAGGCGCCGGGCCAGCTCCTCGGGGCCGACCTCGAGGTGCACCAGCGCCACGTCGGGTGCGGCGTCGAGCAGGCGGACGCGGTGCTGGCGCCGCAGCGCCGAGCACGCCAGCACGACCCGGTCGCCGGATCGGGCCCGATGGGCCAGCTCGGCGACCAGGGTGTCGATCCACGGGTCTCGGTCGGCGTCGGTGAGGGGCTCGCCATCGGCCATCTTCTGGCGGTTGGCCTCCGGGTGGAAGTCGTCGGCGTCGAGCAGGACCGCGCCGATCCGATCGGCCAGCGCGCGCCCGACCGTGGACTTGCCGGCACCCGAGACGCCGGTGAGCACCAGCGTCTGGGGCGCAGCCGTCATGGACCCGAGGCTACGGGGCCGACGACCTCACGACGTCGGGACGATGACCGCCCGGCCCTCGATCTCGCCGGCCGCGAGGCGCTCGTAGACCGACGGGGCCTCGTCGAGGTCGAAGCGGGTGACGTGGGGGGTGATGATCCCCGACCGAGCCATGGCGAGCACCTCGTGCAGCTCGGGCAGGCTGCCCCAGTACGTCGTGGCGACCGACACCTCGTAGGGGATGCTGAAGAAGCTCATCGGCAGCGTGCCGCCGGCGATGCCCACGATGGTGAGCTGCCCGAGCACGCGGCTGGCGGCGGCGCCGAGCGCGAGGGTCGCGTCCGCGCCCACGCAGTCCAGCACCACGTCGGCTCCCTGGCCGCCGGAGAGGTCGCGGATGGTGGCCGCAGCCTCGTCGTCGGAGACCACGCCGTGGTGCGCGCCGACGGATTCGGCGAGGCGGAGCGCCTCCGGTCGCTGATCGACGGCGATCACGGTGGCGGGGCTGAGGGCCCGCAGCATCTGCACGGCCATGTGGCCGAGGCCGCCGACGCCGATGACCACCGCCGTCGTCCCCGGCGTCAGCAGCGGGAGTCCCCGCTTGACGGCGTGGTAGGGCGTGAGGCCGGCGTCGGTGAGCGGCGCCGCCTCCGCGGGGTCGAGATCGCCGATGGGCACGACGTGGCGGACGGCCGGCACCACCATGTAGGGCGCCATGCCGCCGTCGGCGCCGAGGCCACCGACCGCGCCGCCGGTGAGGTCGGGGCGCTCGCAGTAGTTCTCCATGCCGAGCGCGCAGCGCCGGCAGAGCCCGCAGCCCCACGGTCCGTAGACGGCGACGGCTTCACCGACCTCCAGCCCCGAGACGCCCGCGCCGAGCGCCTCCACCCATCCGGCGTTCTCGTGACCGAGGGTGAAGGGCGGGTTCCACGGCATCATGCCGGGCTCGAAGTCGTGCATCAGGTGCAGGTCCGAGTGGCACGCCCCCGCGCCGCCGACGCGGATCAGCACCTCTCCCGGTCCCGGCTCGGGCTGGTCGACCTCGACCAGCTCGCCTGGCTGCTTGAACGCGGTCAGCTGCAGGGCCTTCATCGGACGCCTCCTCGATCGGTGATCCCGCCACCCTCGCGCACGGTTCCGACCTTGCCCAGGGTCTCGGGTCCCGGCCCCGTCAGGGGTCGGGGGGACTCGCGTCGAGGGCCCGGGCCGCATCAGGGTCGTCGAGGTCACCTTCGTCGAGCGCCCGCACCGCGACCCCGGCGCGGACGGCCACGGCCACGAGTGGCACGGCGATGAAGGCCCCGGCGATGCCGGCGATGGCGGCGCCGGTCGTGAGGGCCAGGATCACGACCAGCGGGTGGAGCTGGAGGGCCTTGCCGTAGATGACGGGGGCGAGCAGGTCGTTGTCGAGCTGTTGCACCACGACCGCCACGATCGCCACGATGCCGGCCGCCGCCGTGCCCCCGGTGACGAGGGTGACGGAGACGGCGATGATCCCGGCGGCGATCGCGCCGACGAAGGGGAAGAAGGCCGAGACGAACGTGAGGGCGGCCACCGGCAGGGCCAGGTCGGCGCCGACGATCAGCATCGTGGCGCCGATCACGACACCTTCGACGACGCCCAGCGCAGCCGCGCCGCGCAGGTAGCCGCCGAGGGCGCGCCACGCGCCGTTGCCCGCGGCGCGCAGCTGGACCTGGCGCGGCTCGGAGAACCGCGACAGCACGGCTCGCTGGATCATCGGTCCGTCCTTGACCACGAAGAAGGTGACGACGAGCGCCAGCAGCAGCCCGGCGAGGACCTCACCGGCCAGCGTGGCCCCGTCCACCACCGCACCCTCGGAGATGCTGGCGCTGTCGGCCGCCTCCTCGATGCGCGCACGGGCATCCACGACGAAGTCCTCGCTCAGGCCGAGCGGACCGTCGATGAGCCACTCCTGGACGTCGTCGGCCGCGGTCTCGAGGGTGGTGTCGAGGCCGGAGAACTCGTCGATGAGCGGGGGGACGATGACCCAGCCGACGAAGAACACGGTGCCGAAGAACACGGCGACCGTGCCGAGCATGGCGAGCGGCACCGGGACGCCGCGGTCGGTGAAGAGCTTGCGCACCGGGATGAGGACGGTGGCGAGGAGCAGCGCGATGCCGACCGGCAGCAGCACGATCCGCAGCTGCGCGGCGACGATGCCGGTGGCGTACACGGCGAGGCCGACGATGAGGAGCCGCCAGCTCCAGGCGGTGAGCACGTCGAGCCAGCGGGGCACACGCGGCGGCCCGGCGAGCTGCACCTGATCGGGACCGTCGGCGGGGCGCACCATGGGCGTCACCCTGCCACGCCGGTCACTCGTCGAGGTCGACGTCCCCGGTGCGGTCGATGCCGGTGGCCGCCGTGGTGGCCACGCTCGTCAGGTTGGCGCAGATCCGCTTGAGGTAGCGGAACAGCATGGCGCGCGGCACGGCGTAGCGAGCGGGCGCGTCGGCGTGGATCAGGGCGTTGACCAGGCCGTCGAAGGTGGTCATGAGCGCCTCGGCGCGCTCGCCCAACCCGTCCACGTCGGCGGTGTCCGGCTCGGCCAGGGCGTCGGCCGTGTCGGCGTAGAGCTGGGAGACCTGGCTGCGGAAGTCGAGGAACCGCTCGTAGTCGTCGGCTTCGCTGAACCGGACCCCCTCGGCGGCCAGGTCGAAGATGTTCTTGGCCTGGTCCCCGACCCGCTCGAGCTTCTT
>DMTU01000073.1:5470-8416 GCA_003476595.1 Acidimicrobiaceae bacterium
TCGCTCGAGCTTCTTCACCATGAGCAGCGAGGCGAGCACGGCCCCGACGTCGGCGCCCCCGTGGACGGCGGAGTGGACCACGAGCTCCCGCCGCACGCTCTCCTCGATGCCGTTGATGGCCCAGTCGGTGGCGCGCACCTCCTCACCGATCCGCTCGATGTCGCCATCGGTGACGAGGCAGCTCATCGCCAGGTCGAAGCTGTGCTGGCAGCGACCGACCATCGACACGATCTCGTGCTGGACGTGCTCGAGGCCTTCGTCACCGCCGCGGAAGAACGAGAACACCATGGATCAACACCTCATCGCAGGAGGATCACGCCGATGGCCGGGATGACCAGGAACGTGACGATGACATACCCGATCACCATCGAGCGCCGGCGGGCGGCCATCTCGGCGAGCCCCTCGGCGATCCGGATCGGGAGCCGGCGGAGCGCCGGCACCGGGTAGAAGAGCAGGATCCCGGCCACGTTGAACAGCGTGTGGACGAGGGCGACCGTGAGCGCCTCGGGCCGGTCGGTGGCCAGCGACGCCAGCAGGGCGCTGATGGTGGTGCCGACGTTGGCGCCGAGGGTGACCGGGTAGGCGTTGACCAGCGACACGACGCCGGCCGCCGACAGCGGGATCATGATCGAGGTGGTGATGCTCGACGACTGCACCGCCACCGTGATGATGACGCCGAGCAGGATGGCGGGGACGCCCCCGCCCCGGCCGAGCATGGCGTTGATCGAGCGCTCCACGCGGGCGGCGATCAGCTGGCGCATGTTCTTCGTGACGAAGGTGAGCGCGAGGAAGATGGCGGCCAGGCCGGTGACCACCAGCACCACGCCGAGCAGGGTCCCCTCCAGGCCGACGACGTCGCCCCACAGCTCCTCGACCCAGCCGACGGGGACCTTGACCGCGGCCTTGAACGGGCTGTCGAACTCGGCCCCGCTCCCCCCGACGAGGAGCTCGGTGAGGAACTCGGCGGCGCTGGACAGCACGCCGGTGAGCAGCTCGATGGGCAGCAGGACGCTGACGGCCAGGAGGTTGAACGCGTCGTGCACCGTGGCCGCCGCGAACGCCAGGCGGAACTCCGCCGGACGCCGCAGGTGACCGAGCGAGGCGAGCGTGTTCGTGACCGTGGTGCCGATGTTGGCGCCCATGATCATGGGCACCGCGTCGTCGATGCCGAGGAGGCCGGCGCCGACGAGGCCGACGATGGTCGAGGTGGTGACCGACGACGACTGGGCCAGCACGGTGGCGAGGATGCCGACGAACAGCCCGGCCATCGGGTTCGAGACGCTGGAGAACAGCTCCTCCTGGACGTCGCTGCCGAGGGCGTTGATCCCGGACTCGAGCAGGCCGACCCCGACGAGGAAGAGGAACAGCAGCGCGATGACGACCGCGGCCCGGATGGGCGCGGGGACCCGGCGCTCGGTCGCTGCGTCGGTGGTGGAGGGGCGGGTGCTGACCACGGGCGGCCTCGACATCGGGGGGCGGCGGCGTGACCCTTGCACACCGCCGTTCACCGATACGACATCTCCCGTCCACCTCCCGTCCACGTGGGGGCCGGGTGGTGAGGCCGGCGAGGCGGCCGATCAGCGCGTGCTGGTGCGCTGGTACCGGGAGACCGAGAGCGGCGCGAACACGGCCACGGTGATCACCACCCAGATGAGGGTGTAGAGGACCGGGTTCTGCAGCGACCACGCCGTGGGCTCGGGGGTCCCGGGCGGGATGTTGCCGAACAGCTCGCGCGCCGCCTGGGTCACCGCCGAGACCGGGTTCCACTCGGCGAACGTCTGCAGCGGCCCCGGGAGGTCCTCGGCCGGCACGAAGGTGTTGGCCACGAACGTGAGCGGGAAGATCACCATGAACGATGCGTTGTTGATGACCTCCACGCTCGGCACGAGCAGCGCGACCCAGGCCATCACCCACGAGATCGCGTAGGCGAAGAGCAGCAGCAGGGCGAACCCGCCGACGGCTTCCAGGATCGAGCCCCGGATGCGCCAGCCGACGGCCAGGCCGGTGAGGGCCATGATCGCCACCGAGAGCACGTTGTAGATCACGTCGCTGGCGGTGCGGCCGGCGAGCACGGCCGACCGGGACATCGGCAGCGACTTGAACCGGTCGATGATGCCCTTCTGCATGTCCTCGGCGATGCCCGCCCCGGTGAAGGTGGCTCCGAACAGCACGGTCTGGGCGAAGATGCCGGCGATCAGGAACTCCCGGTAGGTGGTGCCCGGGATGTCGATCGAGTTGCCGAACACGTAGGCGAACAGCAGCACGAACATGATCGGCGAGAGCAGCACGAAGACGAGGACCTCGGGGACCCGCGTGATCTTGATGACGTTGCGGTGGGCGATCACGCCGATGTCGCTCAGGGTGTCCCGCCAGGAGATGCGCCCCGCCCGGCCGGCGGTGGTGGGTTCGATCGCGGTCTGGCTCATGCCGTCACCTCTGCTCGGTCGGTGTGGTGGGCGTCGTCATCGGGTTCCTCGGCGACGTGTCCGGTCAGGGTCAGGAACACGTCGTCGAGCGTGGGACGGCGGATGCCGACGTCGCTGATCTCGATCTGGCGATGCCGCAGCTCCTGGAGGACGTCGGTCAGCACGTCCACACCCCCGTCGATCGGCGCCTGCAGCGACCGGGCCGGGACCTGGACCTCGATGTCGCCGGCAGCGTGGGCGGCGACGACCTGGTGCGCCTCGTCGAGGCGGGCTGCGTCGGCGACCACGAGCTCGATCCGCTCACCGCCGACCTGGGCCTTGAGCTGGTCGGCGGTGCCCGACGCGATGGCGCGGCCGTGGTCGATGACCACGATGTCGTCGGCCAGCTGGTCGGCCTCCTCCAGGTACTGGGTCGTGAGCAGGAGCGTCGCGCCGCGGGAGACCAGCTCCCGGATGACGCCCCAGAGCTCGATGCGGCTGCGGGGGTCGAGGCCGGTGGTGGGCTCGTCGAGGAACAGCA
>DMTU01000073.1:8578-8731 GCA_003476595.1 Acidimicrobiaceae bacterium
GGCTCGGCGACCAGGGCGCCGGCCAGGTCGAGGCGACGGCGCATGCCCCCCGAGTAGGTCTTGACCGGGCGGTCGCCTGCGTCGGTGAGGTCGAAGCGCTCGAGCAGCTCGGCGGCCCGCTGCTTCGACCGGGTCCGGCCGAGCCGGTAGAGG
>DMTU01000304.1 GCA_003476595.1 Acidimicrobiaceae bacterium
CCCCGCCGCGCCGTGGCTCGCGGAGGTCGGCGGTGATCCGGCCTCCCCCCGCCACCGTGCCGGGCTGGCCGTCCGGATCAACCTCCTGTTCGACGAGACCAAGGCCGACCTGCGCCACACCGAGGAGTTCGAGTGCGTCCTCGTCGGGCTCGGCGAGCACCTGGACCCGGCCGAGCTCGTCACCGTCGACTACGACGACCGGGACCTGCGCGAGGCCGCCCCCACGCCGGCCGTCTACGAGCTGCCGGCGGCGCCGATCGGCACGTCGGCCTGGTTCCGGGATGCCGAGAAGGCGGTGGTCGACCACCTCCACGCCGCGCGCACGGTCACTGTGCTGCGCAACGCCGAGCTGAAGCTGTGGTCCCGGCCCGGCGAGTCGGCGGAGGACTTCGCCGTCCGCTGCCGGGCCGCCGGCGAGGAGGCGGCCGAGGCCGACGCCGCGAAGGTCCGGGCCAAGCTCGAGCGGCGCATGGGCACCATCCGCAAGGCCATCGACCGGGAGCAGACCCGGGTCGCCGAGCTGGAGGCCCGAGCCGGGGATGCCAAGCAGCACGAGCTCGTCTCGGCTGCCGGCGACCTGCTCGGCTCGTTCCTCGGCGGGCGTCGCTCGGCCCGCTCGATCGTGTCCAAGGTGAAGGGCGTCTCGTCCCGCCGGAAGCAGACCTCCGCGGCCGGGCAGCGCCTCGAGACCGCCCTCGCCGGCGTCGAGGCCAAGACGGTGGAGCTGGCCGACCTGGAGGCCGAGCTGGTCGACGAGCTCGCCGAGATCGAGGCCGGGTGGGCCGACGTCGCCGAGCAGGTCGAGGAGGTCGAGGTCGGGCTGGAGAAGAACGACATCGACGTCCGCCAGCTGGCGCTGATCTGGGTCCCGGCCTGAACGAGGAGGACTCGCTGCGCGTGGCGTCGATCCCTTCACCTCCGAGCGCGACCTGCCGATGAGCAGGAACGTGGACCACACGCCGGCCGACGGGCACGCCGCCTCCCCCTCCGGGGATGAGGACGCGATCTCCGCCTTCGGCGATGCCTTCGACCTGTCGCCGATCGGACTCGCCGTCGTCGCCCTCGACGGCTCGTTGGTGCGGGTGAACCCGACGCTGTGCGGGCTGATCGGGTACCCGGCGTCCGATCTGGCCGCCCGGATGTTCCAGGAGCTGACCCATCCCGATGACCTGGACGGCGACGTCGCCCTCGCCCGCGAGGTCCTCGCCGGGACACGTCCGACGTACTCGGTGGACAAGCGGTACCGGCACCGCGATGGGTCGATCGTGCACGTCCGCCAGTCGGTGTCGCTCGTCCGCTGGCCGGACGGACGGGCCCGGCACTTCATCGCCCAGATCGAGGACCGCACCGATGCCGTCACCGCCCAGCGGATGCTGGAGGCCGTCGTCGAGCAGATGTCGGATCAGGTCTACGTGATCGGCCGCGACGGACGCTTCTCCTGGGCGTCGCCCTCGGCCGTGGCGCTGTTCGGCGTCGACGACTTCGCGGGCGCACCCGTCGGGCGGTTCATGCACCCCGACGACCGCGAGGTGATCGTCAGCGAGATGGCTGCGGCGCTGGCCGGTACCGCACCGGTCCCGGATCGGCGCACGTTCCGGGTCTGGTCGCAGGCCCTGGAGGAGTGGCGCTGGTTGGAGGCCACCGTCTCGGACCGCTTGGCGGACCCGCTCCTCGGCGGCCTGCTCGTGTGCAGCCGCGACGTCACGCAGCGGGAGGCCGACGCCGCCGCCCTGCGCCACCAGGCACTGCACGACGACCTCACCGGCCTCCCCAACCGCGTCCTGCTCGTCGATCGCATCGACGGTGCCGCCCGACGCGCGGCGCGGTCGGGGACCGAGATCGCCGTCCTGTTCTTCGACGTCGACCACTTCAAGCAGGTCAACGACACCCTCGGCCACGCCGCCGGCGACCGCCTCCTCATCGAGGTCGCCGAACGGGTGCGGTCGCGGCTGCGCGCCGAGGACACGCTCGGGCGGCTCGGAGGCGACGAGTTCGTGGTCGTCCTCGAGGGCCTCGGGGACCATCCGGAGGCGGCTGTGTCTGCGATCTGCGATGAGCTCGTCGACGCGCTGGCCGAGCCCATGGACCTCGACGGGCGGCGGGTCCGGATGTCGTCGAGCGTCGGCGTGGTGATCTCCGACGGGACCGACGACGCCGAGGAGCTGCTGCGGGCGGCAGACGTGGCCATGTACGCGACCAAGGCGAGCGGGCGGGGGCGTTGGCTCCTCCACACCGAGGCGATGTCCGCCGCTGCTCGTGCCCGCTTCGATGGGGCCGAGGACGAGCTGGCCGACGCAGTCCCGTGATTGTCAGGGGGTCTCGTTAGGTTCGCCTGCGTGGCCCTCACCGCTCCCCCACGTCCCACGACCGCCGAGGTCGAAGCCGAGCTGGCCGAGCACGTCCGCGCCCTCGCCGGGCCCGACGCCGTGCCCCGGCCCGAGCAGGTCGCCGCCGTGCGGGCCGTGGTGGCCGACGGCCGGCGCACGCTGCTGGTGGCCCGCACCGGCTTCGGCAAGTCGGCCGTGTACTTCTCGGCCACCCGCATGCTGCGCGACCGCGGGTGGGGGCCCACGGTCGTGGTGTCGCCGCTGCTCGCCCTCATGCGCGACCAGGTCGCGGCCGCCCAGCGGCTCGGCCTCGTCGCCGAGACCATCAACTCGTCCAACACCGACGAGTGGGACCGCATCGAGGCCGCCATCACGGCGGACGCCGTGGACCTCCTGCTGATCTCCCCGGAGCGGCTCGCCAACCAGGGATTCCGCGAGCGGGTCTTCCACCTGCTGCTCGAGCAGCCCATGGCGCTCGTGTGCGACGAGGCCCACTGCATCTCGGACTGGGGCCACGACTTCCGCCCCGACTACCTGCGCCTGCGCCACCTGCTCGACGAGCTCCCGTCGTGGACGCCGGTGCTGGCCACGACCGCCACCGCCAACCAGCGGGTCACCGACGACGTCGCCTCCCAGCTCGGGTCGGACGCGCTGGTGCTGCGCACCACGCTGGACCGCGAGGCCCTGCACCTCTCGGTGGTCGACCTGCCCGACGACGCCCATCGCCTGGCCTGGCTGTCCGAGCACCTCGACGAGCTGCCCGGCTCCGGCATCGTCTACTGCCTCACCCAGGAGCAGGCCGGCCAGACCGCCGAGTGGCTGCGGCTCCGGGGCCACGCGTGCGAGGCCTACACCGGCGGCACCGAACCCGAGCAGCGCCTCGTGCTGGAGGAGCAGCTGCGGGCCAACGAGCTGAAGGCGCTGGTCGCGACGTCTGCGCTCGGCATGGGCTTCGACAAG
>DMTU01000207.1:0-172 GCA_003476595.1 Acidimicrobiaceae bacterium
GCCGGCGTGGGCGAGCGCACCCGCGAGGGCACCGACCTGTTCATCGAGATGGGCGAGACCATGATCGACGAGAACACGTCGGTCCTCGACAAGGCCGCCCTCGTGTTCGGCCAGATGGACGAGCCGCCGGGGACGCGTATGCGCGTCGCCCTCTCGGCCCTGACGATGGCCG
>DMTU01000207.1:405-5559 GCA_003476595.1 Acidimicrobiaceae bacterium
AACCAGGACGTGCTGCTCTTCATCGACAACATCTTCCGGTTCGTGCAGGCCGGCTCCGAGGTGTCCACCCTCCTCGGCCGCATGCCCTCCGCCGTGGGCTACCAGCCCACGCTGGCCGACGAGATGGGCACCCTCCAGGAGCGCATCACCTCGACCAAGGGCCGCTCGATCACCTCGCTGCAGGCCGTGTACGTGCCCGCCGACGACTACACCGATCCGGCGCCGTTCACCACCTTCACGCACCTCGACGCCACCACCGAGCTGTCCCGCGACATCGCCGCCCTCGGCATCTACCCCGCCGTGGACCCGATCGCGTCGACCTCTTCGATCCTGTCGCCCGAGGTCGTCGGCGACCGCCACTACGCGGTGGCCACCCGGGTGCAGGAGATCCTCCAGCGCTACAAGGAGCTGCAGGACATCATCGCCATCCTCGGCCTCGACGAGCTCTCCGAGGAGGACAAGATCCTCGTGGCCCGGGCCCGCAAGATCCAGCGGTTCCTGTCCCAGCCGATGTTCGTGGCCGAGGTCTTCACCAGCCTCCCCGGCGTGTTCACCCCCGCCGAGGAGACCGTCGACTCCTTCGAGCAGCTCATCAACGGCGAGCTGGACGACCTGCCCGAGCAGGCCTTCCTGAACGTCGGCGGCGCCGACGACGCCCGTCGCAAGGCCGAGCAGCTGCGCAAGTCCACCGGCGGGGAGTGATCGGGATGCCGATGCAGGTCGAGCTGGTCTCGCCCGAGCGCATCCTGTGGTCCGGCCAGGCCGAGATGGTCATCGCCCGCACCGTCGGCGGCGGTGACATCGCGTTCCTGCCCGGGCACGCTCCCTTCGTCGGCGCGCTCGGCACCGGCATCCTCACCGTCCGACCCGCCGGCGGTGGCGCGGACGAGAAGGTCGCCGTCCACGGCGGCTTCGTCGAGGTGTCGGGCACGCCCGAGTCGTCCTCGGTCACCGTGCTCTCCGACGTGGCCGAGATGGCCAGCCAGATCGACGTGGAGCGAGCCCGCCGGGCCAAGGAGCAGGCCGAGCTCCACCTGCGCCAGGAGCACGACACCGAGGCCGAGGCCGCGCTGCGCCGGGCCCACGTGCGGCTCGAAGCCGCCGGCCACACCCCGCACTGAGCCGCTGAGCGGGGCGGAGCGCTGACGACGTGGCCCGTCGTCGGTTCGCCGTCGCCCTGGTGGTGCCGCCGCCGGTCTCGATCGAGATCGACGGCCTGCGGCGCGCCCTGGGCGACCGCCAGCTCGGTCGGATCGATCCGCACATCACGATCATCCCGCCGATCAACCTCCACGAGGACCAGATCGGCGACGCGCTCGCCGTGGTGCAGGCTGCCGCCCGGGCCGCTGGGCCGATGGCGCTCACGCTGGGTCCGGTGGACACCTTCGCGGAGACCTCGCCCGTCCGGTTCCTCGCCGTCGAACCCTGGGAGCCGGTGGTCGAGCTGCACCGGGCGTGCTGGACCGACGTGCTGGACCGCCCGGAGAAGCGGCCCTTCCACCCCCACTGCACCGTCGACATCGACGGCGGCCCCACCGACGGGGCGGACCCGGCACTCGACCTGCTCGCGGGCTTCCGCGTGCAGGTCGAGCTCGACCGCGTGACGGTGCTCGAGAACGTGGACCGGGGCTGGGACCCCTACCTCGCCTACCGCTTCGGGTTGGGCTGAATCAGAAGTCGACGCTGGCGTAGGCGGCCAGCTTGTCGATCTTGTGCTGGGCTTCGATGAGGCGGACCGTGCCCGACTTGGAGCGCATCACCAGCGACTGCGTCGACGCGCCCCGGTTGTCGTAGTGCACGCCCCGGAGCAGCTCGCCATCGGTGATGCCGGTGGCGGCGAAGAAGCAGTTGTCGCTGCGGATCAGGTCGTCCTCGGTGAGGACCCGGTCCAGGTCGTAGCCGGCATCGAGGGCGGCCCGGCGCTCGGCCTCGTTGCGGGGCCAGAGGCGCCCGAGGTGGGCACCGCCCATGGCCTTGAGCGCAGCGGCGGTGATGACGCCCTCGGGGGTGCCGCCGATGCCGAACAGGATGTCGGCACCTGACTGGGGCCAGCAGGTGGAGATGGCGCCGGCCACGTCGCCGTCGGGGATCAGCCGCACCCGGGCGCCTGCCTCGCGCACCTCGGCGATGAGGTCCTTGTGGCGGTCGCGGTCGAGGATGACGGCGGTCAGGTCCCGCACCGCGTCGCCCTTGGCCGCCGCCACGGCCTTGAGGTTCTCGGTCGGGCTCTTGTTGAGGTCGATCGCGTCGCGCGCCTCGGGCCCGGTGGCGATCTTCTCCATGTACATGCAGGGCCCCGGGTCGAACATCGAGCCCTGCTCCGACATGGCGATGACCGAGATCGCCCCGCTGCGCCCGAGTGCGGTGAGCGTGGTGCCGTCGATGGGGTCGACGGCGATGTCGACCTTGGGCGGGTTGCCGTCGCCGATGTGCTCGCCGTTGTAGAGCATCGGCGCCTCGTCCTTCTCGCCCTCGCCGATGATGACGATGCCGTCCATGGGCACCGAGCCGAGCACGATGCGCATGGCGTCCACGGCGGCGCCGTCGGCACCTTCCTTGTCCCCCCGGCCCATCCAGCGGCTGGCGGCGAGGGCCGCGGCCTCGGTCACGCGGACGAGCTCGAGGGCGAGGTTGCGATCGGGAGCCTGGGGCTGGGGCATGCGCGAACCGTACCCCCGGCCGGTGCGGGCGGCGCCAGCCCGGATGACCACGCAGAGTGCTCAAGATCCGCACCATGGGTGCCGATGGTGCTGCATGCGACAGGAGGACCCGGCATGATCAACACCAAGCGGCAACCGCCGGTGTCCACCACCACCCTCCCGGTGCTGATGGAAGCCATCGCCGACCGTGCGGCGACCGCCGCGTCGGTGGCCTCCGTGGTCGGGCACGACCCCGGCCTCGCCGCTCGGGTCCTGGCCCTGGCCAACTCGTCGCAGTTCGGGCTGTGCCGTCGGGTCACCGACCTGGCCCAGGCGGTGACCGTCGTCGGCACCGGCGTGGTGCAGACGCTCGCCATCGCCAACGCCGCTGCCCTGGTCGACACCAGCGGGTTCGTGGCCGACGCCCACGGCCACGCCGTCCGGGTCGCCATCGCCGCCCGCCTGCTGGCACCGGCCGCAGGCGTGCACCCCGACGACGCCTTCGCCGCCGGTCTGCTCCACGACATCGGGGAGCTCCTGCTCCTGCAGGACAGCCCCAGCGAGTACGCCCGCCTCCACGCCACCTTCGAGACCCACGCCGACCAGCTCCGCACCGAGAAGCAGGTCTTCGGCACCGATCACGCCCTCGCCGGCGCCGAGCACCTCCTCGACTGGCGGGTGCCCGACGTGATCGCCGACGCCGTCGCCGACCACCACGACCCGTTCCACGCCTCGGCCCCCACCACCATCGTGGTGGCCGCCGCGGACGAGCTCATCTCCGCCGAGACCGGGCGGCACCACGCGCTCGACCTGCTGGAGCTGGACGTGGCCGCCGCCGACGGGCTCCGCGACCGGGTCGCCACCGAGGCCGGCGCCCTCACCGGCCTGGTGGGTGGGTAGGGGCGACCGCCCAGGACCGACGTAGCCTGCAGGGGTGCTGAACGAGCCCGGACAGGACGACCACGACGGCGACCTCGAGCTGGACACGTCCATGCTCGACGGTCCCGATCCCCGGGCCGAGGCCACCGCGGACAGCGACGACTGCCCGCCCCTCGACGACGCGAAGGAGCAGGTCGGCTACGAGCTGTTCGAGTGGGACCCGACCGAGCTCGACGAGCTCGACGACGTCCTCCACGAGCTCGGCCTGCCGCATGAGTGGGTCGCCGACGGCTACGAGGTGGTCGTGCACGTCGAGGACGAGGCGCGCGTCGACGCCCTGCTGCCCACGATCCGCTTCCCCGACGAGCTCCCGCCCGAGGTCGACGACGGCGACGACACCGACGTGCAGGTCCTCGGCGACCTGTTCACCGCCGCCGACCGGCTCCAGGGCGGCGCCAGCACCGACGCGGTGAACGGGTTCCTCGACGCGGCCGAGCGCATCGGCGAGCACCCGCCCTACGGCCTGGACGAGAAGGAGTGGGGTCAGGTCGTCGACCAGGTCGACGAGATCATCGACCTGTTCCACGCCGCCGGCCCCGCCGAGGAGATCACCGAGGCCGCCTACCGCCTGCGGCGACGTCTGCGCCCCCTGGTGTGACCGGTAGCGTCGATCCATGGACGCCCTGGCCGAGCTGGCGATCTACCACTCCCGGCCCTTCGCTCCCACCCGTCGCCTCGCCCTCGCTCCGAGCCACCTGCCGGTCGATCCGGCCCCCGGTCCCGGCGGTGTGCTGCTCGGTGGCATCGTGGCCCACCACCGCAACGAGCTCGACGAGGACCTCTTCGAGAGCCTGCTGAAGCTCACCCTCCAGCTCCAGGAGGGCCAGCGCATCGTCCAGCCCCGCATGCGCCACCGGTTCCAGGACGACCGCCACGGGCTCACCCGCTCCCGCGCCCGCCTCCGCCGCGAGGACGGGGGGCTGGTCATCGACTTCGAGAACAAGGGCACCGGCCTGCAGCTGATGCTCGGCGCGGTGTACACCGCGGGCGGCATGGAGCCCGGCCCCCGACGGGCGGTCATGGACGCCATCCGCAAGGGGCTGCGGTGGGGCGGACCGCTCGATCGGCGGCTCTACGCCCACCTCTCCGGGCTCGACGGCGGCCAGGAGTGGTCGGCCGACGTCTACGAGGACCCGGTCCGCTGGGCGCTGCTGACGCTCGGCATGCAGACGGCGGCGGACGGACGCGCGGCAGATGCCGACATGCCCGACCGCAAGCAGGTGCAGCGGCGCTTCCGCGATGCCCTCCGCGCCGCCCACCCCGACCACGGCGGCGCCACCGACGACGCCGCCAAGCGCATCAACGACCTGACCGAGGCCCGGAGGATCCTGCTGTCGTGAGCCCGAGGAAGAAGCCCGCCCGCCCGGCCGTCGCCGGTCTGCTCGTCACCCCCGGGGCCAGCGCCGACCGGGACAACCGCACGCTGGTCGCCCTCGACGAGGGGCTCGACGTGCCGGTGGAGCGCATCACCATCCGCGGCCGGGCCGTGCGCAAGGTGCACGAGCAGCTCCGGGAGGACATGGAGGACTTCGCCGACCGCCTCGGTGTCGACGCCGCCGAGCTCGCCATCGGCGGG
>DMTU01000207.1:5651-10177 GCA_003476595.1 Acidimicrobiaceae bacterium
GGCGGGCGGTCCTTCGGCGGGCGCATGTGCTCGATGCTGGTCGCCGCCGGTGAGCCCGTGGCCGGGCTCGTGCTCCTCAGCTACCCGCTGCACCCGCCGGGCAAGCCCGACGACCTGCGCATCGACCACTTCGCCGACATCACGGTGCCGACCCTGTTCGTGTCCGGCACCAAGGACCCCTTCGCCAGCCCCGAGGAGCTCGAGCGCCACGCCGGTGCCATCACCGGACCGGTCGACTTCGTGTGGCTCGACGGGGAGCCCCACTCGCCGCGGGATGACGCTGCGGTGGTGGCTGCGGTCGCCGGTTGGCTCGGCCGCTGACCCGGGGTGGTCATCGACGAGCGCGTCGTCGACTGGGTCGACGAGATCCGCTCCCCGGCGGCCACGGCCGCGTTCGAGGCCGCCACCCACCTGGCCGACTACTGGGTCGCCACCGCCGTCGTCGTGGTGGTCGCAGCCGCGCTGATCCGGCGGCGCCACCGGGTCGCGGCCGGTGCCCTCGCTGCCTCGAGCTTCGGCGCCATGGCGGTCACCGAGCTCCTCAAGGTGGCCATCGGCCGCGAGCGTCCGCCGGTCGAGACCCACCTGGTCGAGGCTGCGGGCTTCGCCTTCCCCTCGGGGCACTCGTCCCAGGCCGTTGCCTGCTACGGCGGCCTCGCCCTGGTCACGTTCCTCACCACGCGACGCAGGGTGGCGCGTGCCGTGGCCGTGGGGGTGGCGATCGCGATCGCTCTCGCCGTCGGGGTGTCCCGGGTGTACCTCCGCGTGCACTGGCCGACCGATGTCCTCGTCGGGTGGGTCGTCGGGCTGGCCTGGCTCGCCCTCGTCGCGCTCGCCGTCCGGTCGCGCTACCGCCGCAGCAGCGCCACCATGAAGTCCGAGCTCTCGCGGAACGGCCGGATGTCCCAGGTCGACAGCTCGAGCTCGATCGAGAGGCCCGCGGCGTCGACGTCGGCGCGGAACTCTTCGAAGCCGTAGCCGCGGTGGTCGCCGAAGCCGATGGCGATGCGCCCGTCGTCGGCCAGGTGCTGCCCCAGGTGCTCGAGGGCCGGGCGACGATCCGCGGCGGGGACGAAGGTGATGACGTTGCCGGCGCAGACGATGACGTCGAAGGCCTCTGCGATGCCTCGGGACGGGAGATCCAGCTCGGCGAGGTCGCCGACCAGCCACGTGGGGCCGGGGTGGTCCTGCTCGGCCGCCTCGATCAGCGCCGGGTCCACGTCGACGCCGACGACCTCGTGGCCCCGCTGGTGCAGCGCACCACCGACGCGACCCGGACCGCAGCCCGCGTCGAGGATGCGAGCGCCTCGCGGCACCATGGCGTCGACGAAGCGGGCCTCGCCCTCGAGGTCGTCGCCGTTGGCGGCCATCGTGCGGAACCGCTCGATGTACCAGCTCGAGTGGCCCGGGTTCTCGGCCACGATCTCCATCCACGACGTCATGGCCCCAGTCCTACCCGCTGGCGACCAGCGAAGCCACGGCGGCGAGGTGCACGGCCGCGGCCAGCACCACGAGGAGGTGGAACAGCTCGTGGTAGCCGAACGTGGCCGGCCACGGGTTCGGGGCGTGCAGGGCGTAGACCGCCGCGCCGACCGAGTAGAGGACGCCACCGAGCACGACGAGCGCGAGCTCCGTGCCGGTGAGCGCATCGGTGAGGGCGCCGATGTCGATCACGGCCACCCACCCGACGGCCACGTACACCACCGCCACGATCGGGTACGGGGCGTGGAGCCAGAGCATGCGGATGGCCATGCCGATGGCGGCGAGGACCCAGACCGCGACCAGCAGCCGGGTGCGCGCCGACCCGTCCAGGCCGACGCCCACGATGCCGGTGTAGGAGCCGGCGATGGCGAGCAGGATCGTCGAGTGGTCGATGCGCTTGAACACGCCCTGGGCGGCGGGGGAGAGCCGCCCGCTGTGGTACGCCGCGCTCACCGCGAGCATGGTGGTGACGGCCAGTCCGTAGACGGCGAGCCAGGACCGGTCGCCGGCGTCGGCCACGACCACCAGGACGACGAAGCCGAGGGCGAACCCGACGGAGGCGTAGCGGTGGATGAGGCCACGGAGCCGTGGTCTCGGCAGCGCCTGCTCGACCGGTGCGGCGCCCTGCATGCTCACAGGATGCCTCCCGCGCCAGGCATGCCGAGGGCGTCCTCGGGGTTCAGCTCCTCCAGCTCGCGGTGCGCGGTCTCGGGGTAGCGGGGGAGCAGCAGCAGGACCACGATGGCCGGGCCCACGGCGAGGGCGGCGACGCCCGGTCCGAGCGACCACCGTTCGGCGAGGCGGCCGGCGATGAGCAGCCCGACCACCGAGCCGCTGACGCCGAGGGCGGTGATCGCCACGTTGGCCTTCGTGCGCAGGGACGTGGGGAACAGCTCGGGCCCGTAGACCGAGAGCGCCGGCACGGCCAGCCCGCCGATGATCGACCCGACCGCGGAGGCGGCCCACAGCAGCGGCGGCGAGTCGGTCAGGTACATGAGCGCGGTGAAGATCGTGCCGCCGGCGACGCCGATCCCGCCGATGAGGCGCTTGCCCCGGACGTCGGCGAGGCGACCGCCGAGCACGATGCCGAGGCCGCCGGGTGTGATCGTGAGGATGGTGAAGGCGGTGATCTGGGCCGCGGAGAAGCCGAAGTCCTCCCGCAGGTACTCGTTCTGGAGCTGGGAGGCCGGCGAGCTGAACGCGGCCAGGGCCAGCGCGGAGCCGGCGAGGAGAGCGAGGCGTCCGCCGTGGCCGGCGAAGCGGGCGGTGGCGTGTCGACGGACGAACCGGCGGGACTCGGGCAGCAGCGGCGCCGTGATCCTCACCAGCGGCAGGAACAGCAGCGGGACGATGTAGAGGATCCGCCACGCCCGCTCGTCCAGCTCCACGAGCGGCAGCAGCCACAGGACGTTGCCCGCGCCGAGGCCGGCGGTCATCGTCAGCAGGCTGACGCCGTAGGCCCGGGAGCCGGCGGGCATCTCCTCGGCGACCACCACGACGATGAGCAGCGCCAGCGCGGTCGAGAGCCCCCGGGCGACCAGCTGGGTGCCGCCCAGCACGACCATGTTCGGCGCCAGCGCACCGAGGGAGGTGGCCACGATGCCCGCACCAGCGCACCACAGCAGCGCCCGGCGCCGACCGTTGCGGTCTGCCCACGCGGCCACCGCCATGGCCAGGAACACGCCGATCCGGACGGCGGCGAAGGTGTCGCTCTGGGCCCGCTCGCCCACGTCGAACTCGTCCGCCGCGTAGGTCAGCGTCTGGGTGATGAGCGTGCCGAGGTAGCCCCCGATGAGGGACAGCGACGCCAGCGAGGCGAGCGACGCTCCGGCCTGGGCGTCGAGCACCTGCGGCGGCGCCCACCACGGGCTCGCGCCGCCGGGGCGCCTGGTCGCCCGGCGGATCAGGGGCAGGAACAGGAAGGACCAGAAGCCGATGCCGAGGACGAACTCGGTGGTCTGGGTGACCTCGTGGCGCCCGTCCGCCGCCGCACGGACCCGCACCCGACGCTCGTAGCGGCGGAACGGGCCTGCGTCGAGACCGAAGCGGAGGTCGTCCGGCGGGCCGGTGGGCGGGGCCTCCCGCACCACGTCGTCTCGGGGGGCCAGGAACGCCGCCAGCTCCTCGTCGTCGACGGCGGTCGTGACCTCGACGGTGGTCATCCGGCGGCGACGGGGGAGGGGGCACCGGTCCGGTTCACCGGCACACTGTCCCATTCGCGGCGTCATCGCTCACAGCCATGCGGGAACAGGCGGGACCCCCACGTTGTTCAGCAAGGGTGCCCCTCGCCAGACTGAGGGACCCCCGCCCCCGTGAGGAGCCCCGTTCCGGTGGAAGAGCAGATCCAGAAGGTCATCGAAGCCATCCGTCCGGCGGTGCAGGCCGACAACGGCGACGTCTTCCTCCGCAGCGTGGACACCGAGACCGGCATCGTCGAGGTCGAGCTCGTCGGCGCCTGCGTGTCGTGCCCGGCGTCCACGGTCACCCTCAAGGCCGGGATCGAGCGCATCCTGAAGGATCGCGTCGAGGGCGTCACCGAGGTGCGCAACATCGGCGAGACCTTCATCGAGAGCTCCGTCAGCCTGTAGGAACTCGTCCATGACCGGACGGGATGCCGAGGAGCTCATGGACGCTGCAGCCGGTGGCGACCGACGCTCGGTCGCTCGCCTGCTCTCCATGGTCGAGCGAGGTGGGGACGACGCTCGGGCCGCCGGCGCCCTCGCCCACGCCCGCAGCGGTGCCGCCTACACCGTCGGCATCACCGGCGCGCCCGGTGCCGGGAAGTCCACGCTGACCTCCGCCCTGCTCGGCGAGCTCCGCTCGCGCGGCGAGCGCGTGTCGGTGCTGGCCATCGACCCCTCGTCGCCCTTCACCGGCGGCGCCATCCTCGGCGACCGGATCCGCATGCAGGACCACGCCCTCGACGACGGCGTGTTCATCCGCTCGATGGCGACGCGGGGCCACCTCGGCGGCCTCGCCCTCGCCACCCCCCAGGCCGTGCGCGTCCTCGACGCCGCCGGCTTCCCCTGGGTGCTGGTGGAGAC
>DMTU01000207.1:10370-11616 GCA_003476595.1 Acidimicrobiaceae bacterium
CAGGCCAACAAGGCCGGCCTCATGGAGATCGCCGACGTCTTCGTCATCAACAAGGCCGACCGGCCCGGTGCCGAGGAGACCCGCCGCGACCTCGACGGCATGCTCGACCTCACCGACTACGGCGAGTGGCGGCCACCCGTCGTCGACGCCGTGGCCACGGAGGGCACCGGGGTGGCGGAGCTGTGGGAGCAGATCCTCGCCCACCGCGCCCACCTCGAGGCCTCCGGTGAGCTCGGCCGGCGCCGGGGCCGTCGCGCTCGCGAGGAGCTGACCCGCATCGTGGCGGAGCGCCTGCTGGAGCGGGCCCGCCAGGCCTCCGACGGCGACCGCTACGAGGCGCTCCTCGACGACGTCGAGACCCGGGGCACCGACCCCTGGGCCGCCGCCGACGAGCTCCTCGGTGGGTAGGGTCCGCCGCCGTGGCTGACCTCGTGCACCTGGAACGACGCGACGACGGCGTCGCCGTCATCACCCTCGACAACCCCAAGGTCAACGCGCTGTCCTCGGCGCTGCTGCACCAGCTGCGCGACGCCGCCCGATCGCTGATCGACGACCCGCCCCGCTCGGTGCTGGTCACCGGCGGCCCGAAGGTGTTCGCCGCCGGCGCCGACATCAGCGAGTTCGCCGGTCCGGAGGAGGCCGAGACCGTCGGCGGCGCCTTCCTCGACGCGCTCGAGGCCGTCGCCGCCATCCCCCGCGCCACGGTCGCCGCCATCGGCGGGTACGCCCTCGGCGGTGGGTGCGAGCTCGCCCTGGCGTGCGACCTGCGCATCGCCAGCGACCGGGCCCGCTTCGGCCAGCCCGAGATCCTCCTCGGCATCATCCCCGGTGGCGGCGGCACCCAGCGCCTCGCCCGGCTCGTGGGCCCGGCCCGGGCCAAGGACCTCATCTTCTCGGGCCGACAGGTCGGCGCCGAGGAGGCGCTGCGCATCGGCCTCGTCGACCGGGTCGTCCCCGCCGACGAGTTCGAGGAGTCCGCCATGGCGTGGGCCGTCGAGCTCGCCGCCGGTCCCGGTGCGGTGGTCGGCCTGGCCAAGCAGGCCATCGACGAGGGCCTCGACGGCGACCTCGCCGAGGGCCTCCGGCTCGAGCAGCGCCTGTTCGCCGACTCGTTCCGCACCGAGGACAGCCAGATCGGCGTCGCCTCCTTCCGGGAGCACGGCCCGGGCAAGGCCGCCTTCACCGGCCGCTGAGCCGCCGCCGGCGTCGAGAGGATCGGCGCCGGACGGGCCCCATCTGCGTGCTC
>DMTU01000207.1:11745-17789 GCA_003476595.1 Acidimicrobiaceae bacterium
CCGATCGGCGGCGACCGTTCGGCCCGGGGAAGCCGGGACCGCAGACCCTGGGCCCCCATCCGGCGCCGGGCGATGCTGGCCACTGGAGCCGAGTGGCGATCGTCCACCGGCCGCAGGAGGCAGTGATGGAACGCATCGTCGTGGGCGTGGACGGGTCCGAGGGCTCGGTCGCCGCCCTGCGCTGGGGGGTCGCCGAGGCCGTCCTGCGCGGTGCCGTGGTCGAGGCCGTCAGCGCCTTCCACGTCCCCTACGTCGGAGCCGCATCGGTGATGCCGCTCATGCTCGACCCCGCGGAGTTCAAGGACGCCGCCGATGCGGTGCTCACCAAGGTGGTGGCCCAGGTCGACGCCGACGGGCTCGTCGAACCGGTCCGCCAGCTCGTGATCGAAGGACCGGCGTCGACCGTGCTGGTCGAAGCGGGTCGCGGCGCCTCCCTGCTCGTCGTCGGCGCCCGGGGTCACGGCGGTCTCGCCGGGATGCTCCTCGGCTCGGTCAGCCGCCAGGTCACCGAGCACGCCACCGTCCCCGTCGTCGTCGTCCCGAAGGAACGGTCATGACCACCCTGCGCTTCCTCGTTCCCGTCGACCCGGCCCACCCGTCGATGCCGGCAGCCCAGATCGCCGTCGCGCTCGCGACCCCGGCGACGACCGTCGAGCTGGTGGCGGTCACGACCGCCGGCCTGCCGGCCGAGGTGGTCGACACCTTCCTCGCCGAGGAGGCCGGTCGCTTCCCCGGCGCCCCCGTCGAGGTCCGCCGGCTCGAGGGCCCCGGCGTGGTCGACGTCCTCCTGCACCACATCACGAGCACCGACCCCGATCTGGTCGTGCTCGACAGCCACGGGCGCGGGCCCCTCGGCGAGCTGGTCCTCGGCAGCGTCAGCGCCGACCTGGTGCGCTCGTCCTCCGCGCCCACGCTGCTGATCGGTCCGGCCTGCGAGCCCGTGGGTGAGCTGCGCCGCCTCACCGTCGCCGTGGATGGCTCGTCGGACTCCCTCGGTGCGCTCGACGTGGCGTCCGGTCTGTCCCGGCGCTTCAGCGTGCCCATCGAGCTCGTCGAGGTCACCGAGGAGATGGCCTACACGAGCGACGTCGCCGAGAGCGCCGAGCTCCACCGCCTCGCCCTGCGGGTCGATCCGCCGGTGCGCAGCTGGGACGTGCTCCACGGCCACGACGTGCCTCGGGCGCTCATCGACCACGTTCGCTTCGAGCCGGGCGCCGTACTGGTGCTGGGCTCCCACGGACGCAGCGCCGGTCGCCCGAACGTCCTCGGCGGCACCGCGGCCCGGACCGTCCGGCACTCCACGGTCCCGGTGCTCGTGGTGTCGCCGCAGGCGGCCTCCGACGAGGGTCACCACCTCGCCGGAGCCGAGCGACCCTGAGCGGGACCCCGGACAGGAAGGCCTAGGCCCAGGCCACCCGGCCCATCTCGGCGCTGGCCGCCAGGTCCTGGTGGACGGGCAGCACGCGCACGGTGAACCCGTAGCGGCCGGCCGCGTCGCAGGCGAACCCGCCCCGGTAGCGGACGTGGGCGTCGTCGACCCGCTCGACCTCGGTCATCGCGATGGTCTGGGGGTGCTCGATCTCGTCGCCCTGGCCGACGATGCCGTGCACCAGCTGGACCTCGACGTCGTCGCCGGAGAGCGAGCCGAGCGAGACCACGGCCTCCACGACCCGCTCGTCGCCGATGCCCGGCACGGTGCCGTCGCTCTCGACGGAGTCGACCCGCACGTCGGGCCATCCGGCCACGATCCGGGCCTTCCAGCTCGAGATCTCCTTGGCGCGGCGGTGGTCGTCGGCGTCCAGGTCGTCGGCGTGGGCGGCCGCCGGTTCGTACAGGGCCGTGGTGTAGTCCTTGACCATCCGTGACGCGGAGAGGAAGGGACCGAGCCCGGACAGGGTGGTCTTCATGCGTCGCACCCACCGGCGCGGGAGGCGACCCCCGGAGCGGTCGAAGTAGAGCGGGATCACCTCGCGCTCGAGGAGGTCGAACAGCGAGTTGGCCTCGATCTCGTCGCGCCGGGCGGTGTCGGCGACGTTCTCGGCCGAGGAGATGGCCCAGCCGTTCTCGCCGTCGTAGCACTCGTCCCACCACCCGTCGAGGATCGACAGGTTGAGCTGGCCGTTGAGGGCGGCCTTCATGCCCGAGGTGCCGCAGGCCTCCTGGGGGCGACGGGGCGTGTTCAGCCACACGTCGCACCCGTGGTACATGGTGCGGGCGATGGCGATGTCGTAGTCGTCGAGGAACACGAAGCGGTGCCGGATGGCGGGGTCGCTCGAGTAGGCGACGATCTGGCGGATCATCTCCTTGCCCTGGTCGTCGGCCGGGTGGGCCTTGCCGGCGAAGACGAACTGCACCGGCCGCTCCGTGGACCCGAGGATGGCCTCGAGGCGGTCCCGCTGGGACAGGAGCAGGGTGGCCCGCTTGTAGGTGGCGAAGCGACGGGCGAAGCCGATGGTGAGCGCCCGCGGATCGAAGACCTCGTCGGCCCAGGCGACGTCGGAGGGCGCCTGGCCCCGGGCGACGGCCGAGGAGCGGATCTTGTCCCGGACCAGCGCGACGAGGCGGTCCTTGCCCTGCTCCTTGACCCGCCAGATGTCGTTGTCGGTGGCGTCGTGGATGCGGGCCCACTCGTGGGCGCCGGCCTCGCCCCAGTGCGGGTGCACGTGCCGGGTGAGCAGGTCGTCCATCTCGGAGGAGACCCACGTGCGGGCGTGCACGCCGTTGGTGATGGCCCCGATCGGGACCTCCTCGACCGGGACCTGGGGCCACAGCGGCTGGAACATCTCGCGGCTGACCTCGCCGTGCAGCTGGGCGACGCCGTTGGCCCGGGCCGCCAGGCGGAACCCCATGACCGCCATGTTGAACCGGGTCTGGTCGGTGTCGCCGGGCTCGTGGCCGAGCCCCAGGAGCTGGTCCATGGTGATGCCGGCGTCGGCGGCGAAGCCGGCGAAGTACTTCTCGATGAGCTCGCGCGGGAAGCGGTCGATGCCGGCGGGCACCGGCGTGTGGGTGGTGAACACCGACCCGCCCCGCACCGCCTCGATGGCCTGCTCGAAGCTCAGGCCGCCGGCCATGAGCTCTCGGATGCGCTCGAGCCCGAGGAAGCCGGCGTGGCCCTCGTTGGTGTGGAACACCTGGGTGTCGAGGCCCAGGGCGCGCAGGGCGCGGACGCCGCCGATGCCGAGCAGCATCTCCTGACGGAGGCGGTGCTCGCTGTCGCCGCCGTAGAGGCGGTCGGTGACCGATCGCAGGTCGTCGTCGTTGTCGTCGATGTCGCTGTCGAGCAGGTACAGGTCGGTGCGACCGACCTCGGCCTTCCACACCTGGGCGGTGAGCGTGCGGCCGCCGAGGTCGACGCGGACGCGCACGCCCTCCTGCAGGGTGAGCGCCATGCCGTACGGGTCGAGGTTCGGGTAGCGCTGCTCCTGCCAGCCCTCGACGTTGAGCGCCTGGCGGAAGTACCCGTTGCGGTACATGAGCCCGATGCCGATGAGGGGCAGGCCGAGGTCGCTGGCCGCCTTCAGGTGGTCGCCGGCGAGCACGCCGAGGCCGCCGGAGTACTGGGGGACGGCCTCGGAGATGCCGAACTCGGGGGAGAAGTAGGCGACGGAGCGGAGCGGGCTGTCGGCCCGGCCCTGGAACCAGGCGTCGCGGGCCAGGTACCGGTCGAGGTCGGAGCTGACCGTCTCCAGGAAGCGCAGGAAGCCCTTGTCCTGGACGAGCTCGTCGAGGCGGTCCTTGCTGACGCTGCCGAGCAGCCGCACCGGATCGTGGACGACGGCGTCCCACTGGTCGGGGTCGACCCAGCGGAACAGCTCGCGGGTCTGCACGTCCCACGACCAGCGCAGGTTCATGGCCAGCGCCTCGAGGGGTGCGAGCTCTTCGGGCAGGGTGGGACGGACAGTGAAGCTGCGAAGGGCCTTCATCGGCCCTGACGGTACCGGTGCACCGTTCCGCGCCGTGCAGCCGCTCCCCTCGAACTGGCAGTCCTGCCGTCGCACGAGCCGTACGTTGTCGTCGTGCACGCTGCGGGGCAGGACGGGTGGGACGCGCTCGACGAGATCTGGCGGGAGGCGTTCCGCCAGGCATGGGAAGCGACGGTGACCGGCAACATCGGTGTCGGCGCGGTCGTGAGCGACGACACCGGTCGCATCGTGGCGGCGAGCCGCAACCGGGTGACCGATCGGGAGGCGCCGATCGGTGAGCTCGCCGGCACGACGCTCGCCCACGCCGAGATGAACGCCCTGGCCCGCCTGCCCTTCCGAGCCCCCCGGACGCTGGTGCTGACCACGACGCTCCAGCCGTGCCTGCAGTGCGCCGCAGCCATCCGCATGGGCCCCATCGCCCGGGTGCGGGTCGCGGGCGCCGACCCGCTCTGGGACGGTGCCGGCGCGTTCAGCCACCTCAACAGCTGGCTGGGCCGCCGGTCCGATGCGCCGGTCGAAGGACCGCGTCGAGACGAGGTGGGCGTCTTCGCCACGCTCCTCGCCCGCGTCGGACCGGGCGCGCGGGACCACGTCGAGGAAGGGCTGCGGGCGCGGGGAGAGGGACCGCTGCTCGACCTCGCGGCCCGGGTCCGCGCCGACGGCACGGTCGACAAACTGCGTCACGGGTCGGTCACCGCCGCCTTCACCGCGCTGCGCCCCGACCTCCTCGATGTCGTCGACCAGCTCCGCCGCTCGGGCACCTGACCGGGAGCAATGACCCGGAACCCGTTGTATCGGCGGGGGCAGTCGGGTAGGTCTAGTCCGTGGCCACCAGGACTCCTTCTCTCGGCGCGATCGTGATCGACCAGCTCCGCCCTGCGACTCCGGGCGGCGCCGGACGACCCAAGACCTCGGTCGGGGAGGCCACGCCGGTGCAGGCCCGGATCTTCCGCGACGGCCACGATCTGCTCGCCGCGCGGGTCAGCTGGCGCAGGGCCGGTGCCCGGAAGTGGAGTCGCTCGCCGCTGGCGCAGTCGGAGAACGACATCTGGGTCGGCAGCCTCGAGTGCAGCGACATCGGCCCGCACGAGGTCGTGATCGAGGCGTGGACCGACGTCTTCGCCACCTGGCGCAAGGAGCTGCGCCTCAAGGTCGGCGCCGATCAGGACGTCACCACCGAGCTCGAGGAGGGCGCCCGCATCCTCGAGCGCTTCGTCCCCGAGTGCTCCGGCAAGGGGCGCAGCCGCGTCGAGGACGCGGTCGCCGCCATCCGGGACGACACCGCCACGATGGACATCCGGCTCAACGCCGCCCTCGACGACGCGCTGGTCCCCCTGGTCGCCGGCATCCCCCACGAGGGCGACCTGACCACGAGCGACGCCATCCCGCTCTGGGTCGATCGCGAGCGGGCCCGCCACAGCGCCTGGTACGAGTTCTTCCCCCGCTCCGAGGGCGGGTTCAAGGGATCCCTCGATCGCCTCGACGCCGTCGCCGACATGGGCTTCGACGTCGTCTACTTCCCGCCCATCCACCCCATCGGCACCACCGCCCGCAAGGGCCCGAACAACACGCTCACGCCCGGTCCGGACGACCCGGGCAGCCCGTGGGCCATCGGCGGGCCCGAGGGCGGCCACACCAGCATCCACCCCGACCTGGGGTCGGAGCAGGAGCTCCTCGCGGTGATCGAGAAGGCCCAGGCGCTCGGCATGGAGATCGCGCTCGACTACGCCCTGCAGTGCTCGCCGGACCACCCGTGGGTCACGGAGCACCCCGAGTGGTTCCACCACCGCCCCGACGGCACGATCAAGTACGCCGAGAACCCGCCCAAGAAGTACCAGGACATCTACCCGATCAACTTTTGGCCCGAGGACGACGCCGACCGGGTGGCGCTGTGGGAGGCGTGTCGCGACATCCTCGTCCACTGGATCGACCGCGGCATCCGCATCTTCCGCGTCGACAACCCCCACACCAAGCCGGTGGCGTTCTGGGAGTGGTGCATCGCCGACATCCAGGCCGAGCACCCCGATGTGCTGTTCCTCGCCGAGGCCTTCACCCGCCCGGCGATGATGTCCAAGCTGGCCGAGATCGGCTTCAGCCAGAGCTACACCTACTTCACCT
>DMTU01000207.1:17952-18552 GCA_003476595.1 Acidimicrobiaceae bacterium
CCCCCGACATCCTCGGCGGCGTGCTGCGCCACGGGAACCGGGCCGCGTTCCTGCTGCGCTACCTGCTGGCGGCCACGCTCACCCCGAACTTCGGCGTCTACTCCGGCTACGAGCTGCGGGAGAACGAACCGGCGTCGGACACCAACGAGGAGTACCTGTACTCGGAGAAGTACGAGGCCAAGGACCGGGACTGGGACCGACCCGACTCCCTCGCCCCCTTCATGACCAAGCTCAACGGCATCCGCCGGGCCCATCCGGCCCTGCAGCAGCTGCGCGAGATCCACTTCCACCACGTCGACAACCCGCAGGTCATCGCCTACACCAAGGGCTCACGTGCCTCGGGCGACCTCGTGCTCGTCATCGTCAACCTCGACCCCGTCCACACCCAGGAGGCCACCGTGCACCTCGACCTGCACGCCGTGGGGCTGCCGGAGTGGGAGCCCTACCGGGCCCACGACGAGCTCACCGGCGAGTCCTACGAGTGGCAGGGGGGCGCGAACTACGTGCGCTTCGAACCCGCCCTCGACCGGGTCGGCCACGTGCTGGACCTCTCCGCATGAGGAAGGCCATCGACCCCACCGACCACAGCTGGTTCCAGCG